>JALOLT010000019.1 GCA_025455775.1 Fimbriimonadaceae bacterium | reverse complement strand
GCAAAATTCGTGCGACTCGTAGAAGAGATCGCAGCGTATCACTGCAAAGAAGACTTTTGAGTAAGGAAGTCGTCGTTGGGATCCCCTTCGACCAAAGCTCGCAGATAAGCTCCGTCAGTTTTGATGAAATCGCTGCTTCGCTCAGTGAGAACTTTGACGTTACTGTACTCGTCTGCGTTGTAGTCGCGCACCAGCCCCTCGGCAAAAGCCTCCATCACCTGTTTGACTCCCATTTCGACCGTCCAGCGGGCCTTGTACCTCAGACGATTTTCGATCTTGCTGAAGTCAACGCGGTAGTTCCGGCGGTCCGAATCAGAACCACTCACGATGAGTTCTGCCTCAGGCACAAGTCGCTTGATCATTCGCCCCACGTCGCCAAGGGTCATGTTTTGACTGTTGCTTCCGACGTTAAAGGTCTCGGCACCGACTGTTTCCAAAGGCTCGGACAAAGCCGTCGCAACCGCAAGGGCAGCATCGTCAACGTGAACAAACGGACGCCACTGATCTTCCCCAAAGACTGTGATCTTGCGATCCACTAAAGCCTTGGCGGTTAAGAGATTCACGACGAGATCGAACCTGGTGCGACCAGAAAGACCGAAGACCGTGCCGAAACGCAGGATGGTCGGTCGGAAACTCTCGTCGGTGAGCTGCTTCAGCACCTTCTCACTCGCAATTTTGGAACGAGCGTAGAGGCTCACTGGATTCAGGTAGCTGTGCTCGTCCAGGATTTCGTCGCTTGCCCCATAAACGCTACAAGTCGAGGCAAAGACAAACCGCTTGATGCCGAACCCCTTCGCACATTCGGCAATCATCTTTGTCGCCAGAAGATTGACCTCAATCGTGAACTCTTCATCAAGGGCACAGGCAGGATCTCCGACAATCCCTCCCAGGTGAATCACTGCGTCACGATCGCGCATCGCTTGAACGATAATGTCGATCTGGCGGAAATCCGCTTCGATAATCTCCAAGTTGGGGTGATCCAAGATCTTGCGAATCGGCTCCTTGCCGTACATAAAGGTGTCGACCAACCGAACGTGGTGGCCCCGATCCAAGAGCTTTGAAAGCAGCGCAGAGCCAATGTATCCAGCTCCTCCGATCACGACGACGCTCGCTGGTTCCGTAGCTGAGACCACCGCTTTGGTAAAGTTTGGTTCGTTCTTTGCAGCATCAACCTTGCCCAAAAAGTAGGCCCACAATCTGGCAGTGGCGAGGGCAAACCCCATAACCACCGCCGTGAACAGAATGGCAGGGGCAGGAAAATGGGCAGACGCAGGGGCCAAATAGGAGCAAAAAGCAAAGATCAGATTGGCCACAGCAGCCGCCTGGAAAACAACGAGGACTTTGTACCGACCTCGGTAGGCTCTTCCTCTGGTGTAAAAGCCGAACAAGGCAAAGGTGGGTAGGGCGATCAGCGTAAGGGCCCACCACCACTTTCCAAATGCTTGAAGATGCCCTTGAAACCCTGCGACCCCAAGCGGCCCCCGAATGAGATAATCAACTGCCAAACCCACAAAAAGTGAGAGGTTCACAATGGCAACGTCGGCTACCATTCGAATCCAAGTCTCTGGTTTCAGTAACCTCTCTATATCCTTCGTCACAATAAAGCTCATCGATTTCCTCTGGTGGCACTCAACCTCAGTGTCGAATCCCTTTGATCCAACCCTACCCCTCTTGGTTCAAACCAATAGGCAGGTAATAGTATGGTCTATTGACGGAAATGGCGGAGGGAAACGTTGGAACTAACGATGCGAAAACCACAGGATTCGTACAGACGACACGCAGGTATGTTGGCCAGCTGGGTACCCACTTCGCAGATTTCTGCCCCTTGCTCATGAAACCAGTTGATCGCCCGAAGGGTCATGGCTCGCGCCACCCCAGCCCTACGATGTTGTTCGTCTGTGGCGACCAAAGGAATGACCCCGACAGGGGAGCCTAAAGGCTCAAGGGTGTCGGTGATGAGTCGGCACGTAACAAAACCGAGGAGTCTGCGACTGTCTTCTGCGATCACAACTGCATCAGCTGCTCGTCCTTCGACCGAATTCCTGCTCCATTCTCGGTAGATCTCGTCTGCCTTGGAAGGGGCAATCTCTGGGTCATTGTGAAACCGGTCTACGCGGAAAGCTCTGCCGCCGAGTTCCGAGATGACCTCTTTATCTCTTGGTTCGGCAAAGCGGATGGTAAAGGAGTGGGCCGATTCTGTCACGTGGTGGCTTGTGGTTCTGCCAAAGGTTACGAGGGCATCCACCACGATAAACCCCTGCTTCTCGAGGGCTTGGATGAGGGAGATTTGGGACGCTTCGGCCCGGATACTGAGGTGGTTGATACCCTCTTTCTCCGCCTCTTTTAGGAGTTGGGGGATGAGTTCTGCTGGATCCTGATCCGGCAAGAAGTCGATCCTCCCAGCCGAGATTTGTAAGAGGCGGGAGTCCCAGGGCAGGTGAGAAAGGCCGCCTTTGTTGCCCTGTCGATCCTGAATCACCACCTGGCTTGACTTTTCGATCGATTCTGCTCTTTGCCGACGCAGGTCTGCCAGTTTCGTCTCGGGGAAGTGGCGATGGGCGCAATAGGGTAAGGGACCTCGCTCATACCAGAGCGTTTGGCTCACTTGGATTCTCCTGGCGTTGCGTTCACGTCGCGCCTCAGAAGCACATAGGGGACGGTTTTCAGACAGATCACGAAGTCTTGCCAAAGACTCCAGGTTTGGACATATTGAATGTCAAGCTTCTTTCGATCTGCCCACGAGATGGAATTCCTACCACTAATTTGTGCAAGTCCTGTTATTCCAGGCTTTACATTTAATTTCTTCCTTTCATCGTCGGTGTAGTATTGGAGCTGGTCGACCAGATCCGGCCTAGGCCCGACGAGACTCATTTCCCCTTTCAGGACATTGAAGAATTGTGGGATCTCATCGAGGCTGGTGGCCCTGAGGAGCCTGCCTGGTTTTGTCACCCTGGGATCCTGGTCACCACTGAAGGCACTGCCATCTGGGTTTCTGAGATCCGGCGCGTTCACCACCATCGTGCGGTACTTGAGGATCTGGAATGGCTTTCCTTTCCTGCCTAACCTGGCCTGACGGAAGAAAATGGGGCCAGGGGACGAAATCGCGATCCAAGCGGCTAAAACCAGCAGGAGCGGACTCAAGAGGAGGAGGATGGCCAGCGAAATGAAGATGTCAGCGGTTCGCTTGAGAAACTGTCCCATAGGGAAATCCAGACAACGAAGGTTCTCTTCTGCCATCATACCGAACATGGCCTCTGGCACCTTTACTGTGCGCGACCAGTTCATTCCTTTTTCTCCCCCCAACATCGGCGAAGAAGAAATTGCCGAGGTCGTCGATACACTCCGAACAGATTGGATCACCACTGGGCCGAAGACGAGGCGATTCGAGCAAGAGTTTTGCGAAGCCTTCGGATGCCCTGCTGCCCTTGCTGTAAATTCCTGTACCGCTGGCCTTCACATCTCCCTCGCCACTTTGGGGATTGGGCTAGGCGACGAAGTAATCACGACGCCCCACACTTTTTGCTCTACCGTAAACGTGATCGAGCATGTGGGAGCAAAGCCAATTTTAGTAGATGTTTTGCCAGATACATTGAACATTTCGCCATCTGCTATTGCGGCAGCTATCACTGATCGAACGAAAGCCATCATGCCAGTTCACTACGCTGGCCACCCGTGCGAGATGGATGAAATCCAGGCGATTGCTGATCGACACGGGATTCATGTGATCGAAGATGCCGCTCACCCAGTAAGCGGAAAGTACAAGGGTCGAACAATCGGCTCTGGTACAAATCCAACGAGCTTTAGTTTTTATGCCACCAAAAACATGACGACCGCTGAAGGAGGGATGCTCACTGGTGATCCCGACTTCATCGCAAGAGCAAAGGTTGTGAGCTTGCACGGTATGAGCAAGGATGCCTGGAAAAGATATGACAAAGCTGGCGGATGGTGGTATGACGTGATTCTGCCTGGCTTTAAGTACAACATGACGGATCTGCAGGCATCGCTCGGGTTGGGTCAGTTGCGGAAGCTCTCTGCCTTTCAAGCGCGGCGACGAGAGATTGTTGCCAGGTATCACGATGCCTTCGGCTCTAGCCCCTTTTTCGAGATCCCGGTTGAGCGTCCTGAGGTTGAATCCTCCTGGCACCTCTATGTTCTGCGGCTAAATCCCGAGGCTTGGCGAATCGATCGCAACCAGTTTATCGAAGAACTTAAGGCGCGCAATATCGGCACGTCTGTACACTACATCCCTGTTCATATCCACCCGTTCTACGCCGAGAAGTACGGCTTTCGCCAAATGGATTTCCCTGTTTGCTACACAAACTTTGAGCGTATGGTTTCGATGCCTCTGAGCGCGAAGCACACGGATGAAGAGATCGACTACATTATTGAGGCAACCCTCGACTTGGCCGAACGGTTTAGGGCTTAGGCCAAAGACTCCCGCGTGCCTCAAAAAACCTCGTGGAGTTACCAGGGTTTTGGACCACATCACCGCTTGAAACCTGATATTTTGTCGTCAAGATTTCGGTTAGAGCAGAAGATTCAGGCCACCAATCCCGATGTCCTTCAGCCCTGTCGGCCTTTTTCATCAGTTTCCTCAGTCGTTATTTTCGCGAAGCTGCATGTACAAGTACAAAGCTTGCATCTGCCGAAAATGCGATATGCGCTCAGTTCAAACTTGAATTGGCGAATGGAAAGCAACATGATACTGATGGATCAGACTCCCAAATTCGGGGCATGGGAGATCAAGCCAACCTTTGAGCATCGAACTCGCTGGGAAAGACGACTGGATCGCGACTTCTTAAAATCGAACAACGACAATCGGACTGATTGGCTGTTTCGAAACCGACTTGGCTTTATTGCAAAAGATAAGGACGGGAACAAAGTCGTCGTGCAATACCAATACGCTTACAACGACTATTGGATTAACCTTGACCGGGACGCAGTTCAGAACAGTGACGTCACTCTGTTGAATTGGGAGTTCAAGATCGATGATTGGACTGTGACGCTGGGTCGGCAAGGTTACAAGTTAGGAGACGGGAGACTTTTCTCGAGCCTAGGGGGATGGGGGAACCTTGGCAGAACCTTTGAGGGAGCCAGGATTCGAAATCAGGAATGGGAATTTGCTGGCTTCAAGGAGGCAGTAAATACACCCATCAATCGAGAAGTCTTCACAGCGGTCGCTGCCAATAAGAATAAGGCAGGTCTTACTTCCGTCATCTATAAGAGCGACGGCAAGACTGCCCAAACGACGAGCCATTTCACGCTCAATCACCTCTACAAGCAAAAGGATAAACAGACTGACGTGACTCTGGAGGGTGCGGTTCAATCTGGTCGTGTGAACGGCAGAAGCCATGAGGCCTGGGCCGTGACGGCGAATGTTGGTTATCGACCTCACAAGAACCTGCGACTTTACGCTGAGGCTTCGATAAGTTCTGGCGGATCAGGGCCGACAAGCACAACCTTTGATCAGATCTATCACAATAGCAACTTCCCCTTCGGAATTGGCCCTCTCATTGGCTATCGAAACACCAAGGAGTACATTTTGGGAGCTTGCTGGCAACCCAACAAGAAACTCAAAGTGGATGGAATCTTCTCGGTTGTTGAACTCTACGACAAGACCGATGGTTGGTACAACTTCTCGGGGGCAGTGAACAAGCGCTTCGGGGGCTCGTTCGTCGACCCAACTGGGAATTCTGGCTCAAAAGTGGGTCAGTTCTTCCAGCTAGAGGTCGCCTATGATGCTAATGCGCGAGACTCTTTTGCCGGGGGCTTTGCAATCTTTGAGCCGGGAGGCTTTGTCAAGAATCTGGTCGGCCCGGGAACCGTGAACCAGACTTGGTTCTACCTCCAGTACAACTTCAAGTTCTAGCCAGAATCCCCGCATGCGGGTACATTCTGGCAAAGAGTCCCTGCTTGCCCTGCAAGCAGGGACTCTGATTTATTTCTGCGAGATTTCGACCTGACCACAATGGTGCTCAACATTGCGGTTGATTAAGCAAGAACGATAAGGTCAGCAAATCTACCGAGCCTCAGCCTCTCAGCCGATAAATCAGACTATGGAGCCAGCCAGCACCCTCCAGCCGTCCGGCGAAATTGGTACAGGGAAAAAATCTCACCACCCTACTCCTCGCCTCGCCAGCATCCGCACGAAGCTCGTATTCTTCGTTTGTGTGACAGTCACCTTAACCATTGCTCTCCTCGCAACTCTCGCGACCAAGGCAGCTGCCGACAAACTTGTCAGCCAAAAGGAGACTTCGCTCCAGGGTCTTGCCAAACAAGCAGCCCATGTTATTGAAGAGCAGAGACAACGTCACCTTGCCCAGCTTGAGGGGATTGCTTTTCGAAGGGTCATTCGCTCGATGGATTTTGCACAACAGAAAGCGGCACTCCTCGACGAGACCAAGAGGCTTGGTTATCAAGAGATGGGAATTGTGAACGATAAGTTCATGGCAACCTATCCCAGTGGCAAGACTGCCGATCTGAAGGGGAGAGATTATCTTGAAACGGCGTTTCGGGGTGAATCAACCATGTCGAGTGTGATCATTAGTAAGGCAACAGGAAAGCCAGTCATCATGATCGCAGCGCCGATAAAAGATGACAAGGGTGTGACGAAGCAAGTCGTGATAGCCAGACTGGATGCCACAGATCTTTGTGACATCACAGATGGCATGAAAGAGGGGAAGACAGGCTACGGTTACATCGTTGATTCAGAAGGGAGGCTCATGGCTCACCCAGATCGAAAACTAGTTGACGGCAATAAGTCTCTGATCAAACCAGAGGAGTTAAAAGATAAAAAGTCTGTTTCCTTTGGCATTGCCGAACTCGTTAAGCGGGACGCGGGGACACTGCGTTACATCTTCCGCGGAACAGAACGAATCGTCGGATTCGCTCGCATTGCTGGAACCGAATGGCATATGGTTTCAGGAATAGAAAGTCGCGAGATGGCGGATGAGGCCCTCGAGATTGTGAAGATCATTGCCTCAGTGGCCATCCTGTGTCTCTTCCTCGGAATCGGTTCAGTTTGGGTCATGAGCAGTTCAATCATCCGCCCAATCGTTCAGGTATCCACTGTCATGAGCCAAATCGCTGATGGTCGGGGCGATCTCACAACGAGGCTCCCGGAGCGGGGGAACGACGAGGTTACCGTGCTTGCCAAAGGATTCAACCGCTTTGTAAGCCGCATCGAAGGCATCATGGTTCAGGTTTCCATCGCTGCGTTTCAGGCCCGCGAGGGATCTCGTAACCTTAATTCCGCCACAGACTCCGTGAAGTTCGGAACTGAGTCCACTGGTCAAGCTCTCGCTTCGATCGTGGACCGCGCTGGCACGGCCCAAGATGCCATCAAGGCGATGAATCAGAGTGTACAGGAGCTCAATCAAGCGGTAGATGACGTCGCCAAGGGTTCCCAAGAGCAAGCGCGTCGGCTGGAAAGCACTGCGAGTCAAATCCACGGATCTACCAAGGAGATCGCATCGGTGGCTCTCTTTGCTCAGGAAGCCAATGCCTCTGTCGCGAGTGTTAGGCAATCAGCGGCAGAAGGGGGAGAAAAGGTCGCGAACGTGGTGAGAGGAATGGAGGCGATTCGAACCTCAACAGACCGCGCGGCAGACCTCATGCTCCAGCTCGGGAAGGCCTCTGATCAAATCAACTCGATCGTCGCTGGAATTCAAGACATCGCTGCCCAAACGAATCTTTTGGCCCTGAACGCAGCTATTGAAGCAGCCAGGGCTGGGGAGCATGGTCGCGGGTTTGCTGTGGTCGCAGACGAGGTTCGAAAGCTAGCCGAGCAAGCCTCGGATCAGACCGAATCGATCAATGAAATCATCCGCCAAATCCAGGCCCTGACCCAGCAAGCGGTCGAAGCCGTCACCTCAGGAGCAGAGCAGGTGCGCGCAGGCACAAGCCTCACCGACGAAGCGGGAGCAGCCCTGCAGCGGATCCAGGAATCCATTTCGGAGACGGCGACGAAGATCTCTCTCGTCACAGAAGGGGCGAAAAAGATCGACGAAGCCTCGCAAAAGATCTTGGACGACGTGGACAATCTCGCTGGAATTACAGAGGAAACATCTGCTTCCACTGAAGAGATGGCTGCCTCTTGCGCGGAAGTTGCGAACCAAGCCCACATTGCGGAAGCGGTTGGCCAGGAATCAGTGGAGGCAGCAGCAGAAGGCACGAATTCTGTGGAAGCGTCCCATGAGATCGTAATGTCGATGCAAGAAAGCGCGGGACAATTGGAGGAAACGAGTCAAGAACTCGCCTTGCTCGCCTCAATGTTCCGCACACGCCCAGCCCTGGAAGGCGAAACGCGCTACCTGCTGGACGAGAACGACCCCTTGATTGCTCAGAGAACCGAGGCGATGCTGGTAGCCCTTGAGGGCGGCTCCAATCGGCCTTCTCAGGCAGCATAAACATGCAGTAGGTTCTTCAAGTCTGCTCAACCAGGCCCGAGCCACGCCCTCGCCCCTCCTGCGTCGGGTCTCCGCCCCTGGCTTGCGCAGACTTCTAAGCAGAACTTGGCCCCCGCCGAGGCGCAGCCCTGGAGCGAAAGCGGAAGGGAGGGTTGGGCCTCGGGGAGGCGGGGCCAAAGTTCAAACCGTGAACCTGTGCTTCTCTCCCCGAAAAACTCGCTCCACCGAGTAGCCAGTCACCCCTGCCTCCAAAACCGGCGAAAATTGTAAACCTCCCAACCGAGCTTTGACCCCCAAGAGATCTTGGGTCAAAGCGACATGCATCCAGGTCGCAGCACCTGTGATCTGGGAGACGTTAGCCCAACCGAAGTGAATACTCTCCGGCCCCACGATATTGCTCACAAAGGCGTAGGGTTCCGAGGAGTAGCGCTTGAGGCCAACCTTTTGAAGAGCCAGGTGGGGCACCAACTGACGGTAGAGTTTCCACGCCTGGTCAGGTCTTCCCAGTTGCGCCTCGGCCATCACTGCCCATGCGTGAGCATGGCAAAAGACAGCCCCGTTTTCCCCGCAACCAGGGCCGTACCCACTGAAGGCGTCTGTCACGTGGGGATAGGTCGCAAAACCAGGGGCGAGCTTGCGAAGCCCTACCTCCGTTCCCAGAAGCCGATGAACAGAATCCATCGCCTGTATCTGCTGCTCTCTTGTCCCGACTTCTGCCAGAACCGACCAGGTCTGTGAGTTCAACCAGATCTTGCCAAACTCATTCTTGGCTGAACCGATCGGATGACCGTCATCATCAAAAGCCCTGATCCACCACTCGCCATCCCAGCAGTGTTGTTCGATCGCTTGGCGCATCTTGGCGATGCCTGCTTCAATCTCATCGCTGGATTCTCCAACGAATCCGCAGAGCTCCTGCACTTTGCCTGCCGCCACCACGTATTGCATGGCAGCCATCACCGATTCGCCCCTTCCCTCCTGACTGAACTTGCCAATAATGTCGTTCCAGTCACTGCGATAGATGAGCGGGAGTCCGTGGGAACCAAGGTTTCCATCCGTAAAGCGAAGAGCTTGGCGTAAGTGTTCTAAAACCGTCACTCCCTCGCCTTCCCCATCGTAGTAAGGGACTTTCTGGCTGAGCCAAGTGGGATCACCGCTCTCGGCCGTGATCGCATAAGCAGCGAAAGGTAACCATAGGTGGTTATCGCAGTGCACCGAAGTCACGGGAGGCAGGGGATCGTTCGGATAAAGGTAATGCAAGGCGTGGCCATCTTGGTATTGGTGACGGAGCAAGAGCAGGAGGGTCTCACGCGCCCAGCCGGGATCCATCGTCGCTACCGAGACCATATCTTGGGCGGTGTCGCGGAACCCAACCCCCCTCACTCCTGGCGCGCTAGCCGAGACGGCACGCGAGTAGCGTCCAGTCTGAATACACTGCAAGGATCCCCAGGTGTTCGCCATTCTGGCAATGTCAACATCAGGGTAATCAGTGCGGAAAGCCTCGATCCGAGACCGCCACCATTCTTCACTCTTGACCTTTTGCGAGGCGAGCCAATGGGGGTCACGGAGGCGCGCAGCCCGATCTACCGCAGCTTGGAGAGTGCCGGGAAAGTCAGCAAGAGTGTTTGGCTCTAGGTGCAGAAAGAACTTTGCATGGCCAGTTCCACCCTTTAGCGTGATACGACGATGACCAGCCAGGCACGGCTCACCGGAGGTGAGTTCTGAGTTTGAGCAGCGACCCTGGGTAAGAGCGGCAGGAAGATTCTCGCTCCCGTAAGGGCCATAGAATTCGTCGCGACTCCCATCGAAGCTGTCGAACTGACCGTCTGTTGTCAGAGCCATCAGAGGGATTTCTTTCAGCCGGAAATGGTGTCCATGATGGCTAAAGTATACAGGGCCACCCACTTCGGGGTTGTTCTTCACTTGGTGCATATGGCGGCAGTAGTAACCCCAGTTCGCCTCGCTCGACCAATCCATCTGGGAAATCTCGACCATTGCAAAAACGTCTACCTCTGAGTCCTGACCCTCCAGGTCAAGCTCCCAGACCATCGCATTGTCGTCTGCAATCCACAGATGAAGGATCGCGGTAAGGTTCCCCTTGGTGGCGCGAAAAGTCGTGGAGCCAGGCCGATGAGTGCAGGAAAAGTCCTCGAGCTCAGTCATTGCAGGCCGCCAACTCGGTGACCAAACTTGCCCATCAATATCCTTTATCCATAGGTAAAAGCCAGGGCCGTCCATCGGTGAGACAACGTGGCGATAGCGAGTGAGCCTCATGGAGTATGCCGACTTCCACCAAAGCAATCCCCCTCCCGCTTGCGAGACAAAGGCATGAAGGGTGCCGTTGCTGAGGTAGTTAATCCAAGGACTGGGAGTACGTGGATCAGTGATGGTGACTTCGTGAGTTGCGTCAGTAAATGAGTAAGGCAGGTTTGCGTCAGGCAGGCTCATGGGCTCTGAGCGCAGTTTACTGAAGGCGGCAAGATTGATATCAAGTGATATTTTTGCCCAGTTCCCCGGTCGATTGATTCAAGAGCACTTCCTTTGGAATCTGGGGTGTTGGGTGCCGTCCCCGTGTGGGATCGAGGCTCTTGACCCTCTCACCTCTGCCTAGCGTTCTGGCCCGTCATTGACTGTTGCCTGGCCAGCGGAAAGCGTGGCGGAAGGCAGCCGCCCGGCAAGCCTCCATCTTTTTAAAGTCGATGATGCCGTGGGTCAGAAGCCGCTCGAATTCCAAAGGCAAGCGGACGCCATGCAATGCACTGTTATCGGTACATACGGCGATATCAATCCCCATATCGAAGCAGTGGTTAAAGACGGGAGCTAACTCGGCATAGCTTTTGATCGTGCCAGTCCGGAAGTAACTTGTCGGGCACACCTCCAAACATTGACCACGCTGGGCCACCTTAGTGAGGAGTTTGGGCGACCGCAAGGGGATCTGAATCCCGTGGCCGATGCGATCCAAATAATCCAGGATTTTCGGAAAACAACCCTCCTGATTCTCGAAGGCATGGCCGGTCACCTTGAGCCCTCCTGCCCTTGCCCTTCCCAAAAGGTGCAAGAGTTCCTTTTCTCGCTCAGCATAGGCTGAGTAGGGGCCAGCGACATCGACGGCGCAGACTTCGTTGGGCATGGCAAAAGCAGTCTCCAGAATCGCCTCATTCACCTCGCGCGACAAGCGGCCATCAAGGCATAGGATCTGGGTAAAGACGATCGGGTAGTCAGCCGCGCAAGCCTCCGCCGCAATCGCAATCGTGCTCACGATATCCTCCATTTGATCCCTTGCGTCGTGAAGAGTCAAGCCCTTTGGCAGGCGATAGTAAGGATTGTAGCGAAGCTCCAGGTACGCAAGGTTCTCGAAGATGGTGCAACCCCGCAAGAGGCGGTTGATGAAATAGGGGAGGGCTTCGTGGCTCTGGAGAGGCTCGACAATCTTGTGGGCTTCCAAGTACTGGTCGAGGGTGGTGCTCGCCTTGGTCAGCCTCTTTTCGAACCGCTCGTAGGTCGGAAACCGGCGAAGCATCTGGCTGGCAATAGTGGATCCATGCTGGTCGATCCGATCCCCCTTTTTGCGCTGCAGATAGGTGTAGAGGATGCGAGGCAACACAGCACCACCGAGGTGAAGATGAAGTTCAGCGTATTTTTGCTCGGCTGGGGCCATCGGTCGGTGTCAGGATACACTAACGAAGGAAGTTATGGTCATCGGAACCGCAGGACATGTTGACCACGGCAAGACCAGTCTGATCCGTTGCCTCACAGGAGTTGATGCTGATCGATTGCCAGAAGAGAAAGCGCGGGGCATGACGATAGACATTGGCTTTGCTGCCCTGCGCCTGGGGGACGGATCTCAGGCTTCGATCATTGATGTTCCTGGCCACGAGAAGTTCATCGGCAACATGCTCGTTGGGGCCCTGGCGGTTCGGGGTGTTCTCCTTTGTATTGCGGCAGACGAAGGCATCCGACCCCAAACCGAAGAGCATCTAGCCATCCTCAACCTCCTGCCTGTTCGCCATTTGGTCGCGGTTCTCACAAAGGCGGATCTGGTGGATGCAGCGGTTGTCGAAGCCAGAAGAGAGGAAATCGAGGACTTTCTCGCGCAGAGTCGCTTCAGCGGATCAGACATCGTGGCGTTTTCTTCGGAAACGGGAGCAGGAAAGGCGGATCTGCTGGAGGCGATCGAGTCTATGGTAAGAGCCAGTGAAGACTCCGTTCTGGGAAACGATACGCTTTTTCCCATCGATCGCGTCTTTGTTCTGCAAGGAGTTGGCACTCTCGTCACAGGAACCTTATTGAGCGGCGAAATCAGCCAAGGGGATACCCTGGAACTCTTGCCGAAAGGCGACAAAGTCAAGGTTCGGTCGATCGAAGTCCACAGTGAACCAAGGGAGACGGCGGCAAGTGGGTCGCGGGTCGCCCTCGGCATCTCGGGAGCAAAACGATCTGAGTTGGAAAGAGGCCAACTGCTCGTGACCCCTGGGTCTGGCCTTGCAACCTCTTTTCTTGACCTCTCCCTAAGCTTCATCGACCGGCCGAAGCATGGGAGTCGCGTTCGCCTCTCAATTGGCTCGGCGGAGGTTTTGGGAAAGATCTGGCTCAACGACCATGACCCAAACTTCGCCCAGATCGAGCTGGATTCTCCCGTGGGAGCCTATCGCGGCCAGCCGGTGATTTTGCGCAACCACAGTCCCTTGACCTTGCTCGCAGGCGGGAGAGTCTCCCGGGTTCAAAGCAAAAAGCGACGCAAAGGGGCTCTTGTTGCTGCCTTACCGACCTTTGATTCGGCCGACCAAGCTCTAGTTGAAGAGGTTGGTTCTCATCCCCACGGGGTTTTCACGCAAGAAGTGTGTGAAGCCCTTGGCTGGCAGCCAGAAGCAGCGGCAAAGGTCTTTGAAAAAGGAAAGAAAGGGCAAAAACTTTATTCCTTCGCTGGGCTCTGGTTCACCCCCCTGACACTCTCCCAGGCCTTGACCAGCTTTCTGAGAGCCTTGAAGGAACTTCACCAAAATCAGCCGACGAAGGCCCTTGTGCCTCGGGAAGTCGTGGTTCGGCGAGCCGGTTTTCTGTGGGATGGCAAGCCCCTCGATCGCATCGTCGCCAAGCTGGCAGAGATGAACAAGATTCGGGTGAGCGGAACGATGGTGGCACTCACCAGCCATGTCCCCCAGCTCCCCCCTCGCCAGGAAGCCCTGTGGCAAAGGGTCGAAGAGATCCTCGAAACCAGCCAGTTTTGCCCTCCCTCTGCGGAAGAAATAGCGCGAACCTTGTCGGTTCCCTCCCAAGCGATCCATGACATCTTGAGAATCGGGGTGGAATCTGGACGCTTGGTCACTCTGGCCCCTGGGATGTTCGTCCAAACTAAACAGGTCAGGGCCCTGGTCGAGTCCGCCACTACTGCCCTGCCAAAAGCACGATTCACTGCCAGCGAGTTCAAGGAAGCGATGGGAATGACCAGGAAGTTCGCGATTCCCTGGCTGGAGTACCTCGATGCCAAAGGGTACACGCGGCGGCAAGGCGACGAGCGTGTCTGGCTCAAGCCTGAATGAGCTTCTGGCCAAACAGTCACTCTTGCTTCCCGCAATCCGCGTCCCTCGCACAGCCTGCCCACCCTGGTAAACTAGCGATCATTCGAGGTTGAAACGACCTCCTTGTTCTCATCCCCCATGGCAAACGAAACCGCCTTTCCATCCCCCGAAGACGATTCCACCCTAGACCACGTTGAGTCCCACGCTGCTCTCGACGGAGAGACCTTGGCCGAAAAGGTTGAGGGCGTTTATGACGCGAGCTCGATCCAAGTGCTGGAAGGCTTGGAAGCCGTTCGAAAACGACCTGGGATGTATGTAGGAGACAATGGCCGCAAAGGTCTGCACCAGATGTTCCGCGAAGTCTTGGACAATGGTGTGGATGAAGCTCTCGCTGGCCATTGTGACGTGATCAAAGTTGGGATGTATCGCGATGGCTCCCTGAGCGTCGAGGACAACGGCCGCGGGATCCCCGTTGACCTCCACCAAAAAGAAGGAATCTCGGCCCTCACTGTCATCATGACCAAACTCCACGCAGGGGGAAAGTTTGGCGGCGGAGGATACAAAGTCTCTGGCGGATTGCACGGCGTCGGCGTTTCTTGCACCAATGCTCTTTCTGCATGGATGGAAACAGAAGTCAAGCGTGACGGCAAAACCTATCGCCAACGCTTTGAAAAAGGAGTCCCAGTAACCGAGGTAGAAGTGATTGGCAAGGCAGAAGGTACGGGAACCAAACAAACTTGGCTTCCCGATGCAACGGTTCTGACCGACACCCATCATGATGTCCACATCCTGAAAAAGAGGATGAAAGAGATCGCCTACCTTAACCCAAAGGTTAAGCTCGAGTTCGAGAGTGAAATTGAACCAGAGGATAGTGAGGTTTTCTACTATGAAAGAGGCATCGTCCAACTGGTTGAGGACATGAATGAGGGGGAGGATGCGATCCACAAACCGATCCATTTTCATCGCCTGCGCGAAGGGATGGAGGTCGAAGTTGCGATCCAGTACAACACGGGATTCCACACGAACATCCTTGCCTACAGCAACAACATCCACCAACCGGATGGTGGAACCCACGTCAGCGGCTTCAGCACAGCCCTCACCCGCGTGATCAACTCCTACGGCCGAAAGATGAACATCTTGAAGGAGAAGGACAAGAACTTCACGAGCGAAGATGTCGCAGAAGGCCTGAAAGCTGTCATTGCCCTCAAGCTCGAAAACCCCTCCTACAACTCCCAAGATAAAGTCAAGCTCGTCACGCCAGAGGCCCAAGGGGCGACCAACTCACTCGTCGGAGACGGCCTGAGCACCTATCTGGAAGAGAACCCGAACGTCGCGAAGAGAATCATCGAAAAGGCAATGACAGCTCAGCGCGCCAGAGAAGCAGCCAGAAAAGCAGCGGAAGCCGTGAAACGCTCCAGCGCGATGGACAGTTTTGGCCTTCCTGGAAAGTTGAGTGACTGTGTGAGCAAGGATCCGACCGTCTCAGAAATCTTCCTCGTAGAGGGAGATTCGGCAGGCGGAACGGTCAAGCAAGCCAGAGACCGAGTGACCCAGGCTCTTCTCCCCTTGCGGGGCAAGATCCTCAACGTTCAAAAGGCGCGAATTGACAAAGCCCTCGATAACGAGGAGGTGAAGTCACTCATCGCAGCCCTCGGCATCGGAATCGATATCGACACGAGCCGAGAATCTGATGAGGAAGGAAACGGGAAGAGTAACTTCGACCTCACTAAACTCCGCTACCACAAGGTGATCATCATGACCGACGCCGACGTGGACGGAGAGCATATCCGCACTCTGCTCCTTACTTTCTTCTACCGCTATATGCGACCTCTGCTCGAAGAAGGCTACGTTTACCTTGCTCAGCCCCCCTTGTTTGTCGTCAAGGTGGGAATCAATGAGCGACACTACGCAGCCACGATCGAAGAGCGAGACAGGATCGTCGCAGGACTCAAAAAGAAGAAGGTCACTGTCACCCGCTTTAAAGGTCTTGGCGAAATGAACCCTGACGAGCTAGAGGAGACGACGATGAACCCGGAAAAGAGGCGCCTGATCCGCGTCGAACTCAACCGCGAATTCGAAGCCGAAATCGAGATCATGTTTAGCAAACTGATGGGCGACAAGGTCGAGCCGCGCCGGGAGCACATCTTTAAACACGCCAGGAGCACAGACAACTTGGACTGGCACTATTAAGCTCACCCGAGAGACCCTCCCTTATGAGCCAATCGATCCTCGAAACATTTCCGAATCCCTCGCCCCAGAGGGACTATCTCATCGCTCACAGCTGTCCCGAGTTCACCAGTGTGTGCCCCAAAACTGGCTTGCCAGACTTCGCCACAATTGAGCTCGAATACATTCCAGAGCAAACTTGCATCGAGCTCAAGTCGCTCAAGTACTACTACCACTCCTTCCGCGATCAAGGGATTTTTTATGAGGCCGTCACGAATCGCCTGCTGGAAGAGTTGGCTGGGGTTTGTCAGCCTCGCTGGATGAGAGTCACGGGACGATTTGCCGTGAGGGGCGGAATCAGCAGCGTGATCATCGCAGAGACAGGCTCGCGACCCCCAATCGGGCAGTAAAGGCACCTTCCAGAGGTGTTTTGAGTGCTCAGTAAGGCAAGGAGCCCCTTTTCTCAATCCCCCAGGCTTCAGACTGATTGACACGAAACTGGCGAGAAGCCGGTTCTGACTCCCGGTTCCAAAGCCAACTCTACGGGAAAATAATTGACCACGATAAATCGTATAACATGAGCTAAGCCTGGTGTATGATGTGCACAAGCGGTTGCGCACAAACGCTTGTGCACGGAAATGAAAACCAGGATTTCTCTCAACGAGGTAGCCAAGGCGGCGGGGGTTCACCCAGCGACCGTCTCCCACGTCCTCAACGGAAGGGCTTCGGCAAGGATTTCACGATCCACTCAGGAAAGGGTGCGCCTTGTTGCAGCAAATCTAGGCTACACCCCCAATCGGGCTGCCAGAACCCTCGCGACCGGAAAGTCTCAGATTATCGCCCTGCAGACCTTCGATTTGCGGTCTGCCTTTAGCGCAGAGATCGCCTCGCGACTCCAACAACTCCTCCTTCAGGATGGATTCGACCTGATGGTCATGCTCGTCGATCGAGATCTGAAGGACGTGACATCCACCGTGGATGGGGTGATTGCCCTAGACTACAATCCCAGAACCGATCTGTCCCACATTCCTTGCCCCTATGTCGCGATCGGGGTCTATTACCCAGAAGATCGAGATTCAGTCGTTTTCGATTTGCTCACTGCAGCACGGGAGTCGATGGCCTACCTGCTGAAGGCTGGCCGCAAGCGCATCGCCTATCTCACCGACAGTGATTTAATTCACGCTTCCGACCCAAGAGAGGAGGCCTATGTAATGGCCATACAATCAGCCGGGCTGGAACCAGAAGTGATCGTGGTTCCTTCACGGAGTAGGATCCTTGGAGCCCAGGGCTTCGTCACCCACGTTCAGCAGTTTGGTTGGCCAGAGGCTGTGACCTGCCGAAATGACGAACTGGCTCTTTGGGTGATGGTGGAAGCCAGAAAGGCAGGCGTGAGGGTTCCCCAAGATCTTGCCATTGTAGGGAGCGACGGAATCGCGGAGGGTGAGTACTGTACACCCCAAGTCTCCACGCTTGTCGCGCCATTTGACCAACTTTGCCAGGCTGCCTGGGATCTGCTCAAACAGCGCCTTGCCAACCCGGATGGTGAGCCGATCCACAGAGCTTTCACCGCACGATTTGAAGAAAGAGGGTCATCGCTGACCTTGCCCGAGTTTATCAACGAGGAAAACCATGAAAAATAACCGAGCCTTTACGCTCATTGAACTGCTCGTCGTCATCGCGATCATCGCGATCCTTGCCGCCATTCTCTTTCCCGTTTTTGCCCAAGCCAAAGCTGCGGCGAAGACCACGTCTGCAATCTCCAACATGAAACAGCTCGGCACTGCCATCATGATCTATTCCGCCGACTTCGATGACGTTCCGCCGAACGCCATTGGGAGCCGTGCCGAGTGGGGTGGTGCTAACTGGTGCGAAACCTGGGCTCTCACAACCCAGCCCTACGTCAAAAACCTTGGCATCTTCCGATCTCCGATGGATGGCAAAAACTCGGCAACAGCTGATTGGACGGGAGTTGGTATCTCCTTCGCCCCAAACGCTGTGGCGGAAGACATCGGAGGACGACTCACCCTCGTCGGCATGATGGGATACTACAACGTTGGCGACTATTGGTTTGCTCCTTCTGGATCAATGACCGCAGCAAGCAAGCCAGCCGAGACGATCCTCCTGGCAGAACGACACAACGACCGCATTTCGGCTCTCGGTTCCTTTGGCAACCAAACGGTCTGGAGTTCTCCTTTTGCCGGAGTCGACTGGCTCGATGGTTGGCTTGGCCCAGCCATGATTCCAGATGGCACGAGAGCGGCTAATATCCCCTTCCCAAGGGGACGCGACGGAGCCGTGACTTCCAAGAACGCTGGGAAAGCGATCTTCCTCTTTGCCGATGGTCACGTCAAGAATCTGTCGCCTGTTGCGACAAACCCTGATCCGGTCAATCGACCTGCTGATAACCTCTGGAACAGCAAGCGCGACTAGTCGGAAACCTCGCTCCTGGGTAGAAATGTTCTGCCCAGGAGCACTCTCACACGATTCTGCTTCGAAATGAAAATCTCACACATCATCGCCCTCCTGATCTCTCTGACCATGAGCCTCGTCCTCTTCGGCTGCGAATCTGAAACTAAGATGTCCAAGGAGGAAGAGCAGCAGTTTGGCGGGCGTCAACCAACCGCCGAGGAACTCCAAAAAGCTCGACAGGGTCGATCCAGCTCTTCCGACCCAGGGAAGTAACCAGATGGTAGCAACTCTTGCCTTGGCTTTCACCCTAAACGAGCAAGCTCCCGGAGTTTGGACTCCCTTGCCCCTGATCTCAGCCGAGATGAGAGCTAAAGGGATCGCTGGGGGAGAAGGGGGACAATGGCCAAGAAGCATGGCAGTCTCGGCTGACGGGTCATTTCTGATTCACGCCCTAGACGTCTCTGGCATGTTTCGAAGCCTGGATGGGGGCAATACTTGGGAACCTACGAACGTTGGATTTACGCCGAGAGGAACGGCCTCGGTTGCCATTGACCCTCTCAACCCCAATCGGGTTTTGGTCGCGGCTGCTAATTCGTCTGGTTCTCCGCAACACGGCCTCTACCTTTCGGTAGACCGAGCTGCCTCCTGGAAGCATGTCTTGCCTGCCACCTACGCGGCGAACTACGATATTCGGGATCAGATCGCTTTTGGAACGGACAGTTGGAGCCAGTCCATCAGGGGCTCTTCATTGGTGCTTTGGTCTCGCATCGCCAAGGACACAGCAACATGGAACGCAGTGCCAGACGATCCTGCCCTATTCCGTTCGTATGATGGAGGCGTGACGTGGGCAAGGGTTCCGACGGGAAGACGGATTTCTGGCTCGATCCTTCGGGCCGATCCTGGTCGCAAGAATGCTTTTTATGCCCTAAACCCAGAGGGTCTCTTAGTGTCAACCGACGCAGGTTCACGCTTCTCGACCTTGCTCAGTGGAACCTATACAGGCTTCGACGTGAGCAGAGCCCAACCGAACTCTCTTTGGGTGAGCGGAGCAAATGAACTGCACTTTAGCCAAGACAGAGGCAAGACTTGGCGAGCCTACAACGCTCCCTCGAAGCCGGCAGAGTGGAAATTCTCGATGATCAAGGTGAGTCCTGCCGACGCGCAACGGGTTTTTGTCTGGGCTCATCATCCGGAGCGAGTCTGGGAAGCCTCATTTTGGGTGACTCACAATGGCGGTGGTTCTTGGTTTCAAGCGACAAAGGACGCAACCAACGCTTTTCTGCCCCAAAACGGACGGCAAGGTTTCTGGGTCTGGCACCCAAGGAACAAAGACGTCGCTTGGAGCTGGGGAGGAGATTGGGCCACCAAAAGCACAGATGGCGGGCGCACTCTCCGCTGGAGCTCAAGTGGGATCAACCAAGTGTTGGTTGGTGGCAAGTGGAACTTCAACTCTATCGATCCTAATCTCATTTTCTTTGGCAGCCAAGACTACAACGGAGCAGTGACAAGCGATGCAGGGAAAACCTGGACTTACCTAAACCCGGCGGGGCTTGAGTGGGGAGGCTTTTGTTACGGGGGATACGCTGCCTCACGCCAGGTTCTGGTCGTCGGGAATGCGAGTGGGTGGAGTGCCCCTCGAACCCTTCGGGTCAGCCGAGATGGGGGAGCGACTTGGCGAGACACAGGCCTCGAATTCAAAGGGTTGGACACATCGTATGGAATTGGCAACGTGGTCTTTGCCTCCGACCTTCGCTCTCCCGATATGGGAGTGACTTGGAATCGGATGGAGGGGTGTCATGGAGTGATCGGAGCAACACCTGATCGAACGAAACTCTATGGTGTGCGCAGAGGAGAGACTCATGCGATTGTGGTTTCGATGAATCAGGGTTTAACCTGGCAAGTCGCAGCCGAGGCTCCTGGCGAAGTCCATGATCTCGCCTACGATCACGTTCGAAACATTTTCTATGCGGTCATCAATGACCGGCTCATGTCTGTATCGAATGGTTCTTGGAGCGAGATCGCAACTCCTAAGGACAGTCTCGGAGGCGTCAGGCTCAGAACCGTGGCGGTCGACCCGGTTGATCCGCGAGTGATTTATGGCGGAAGTGCCAATCATCTAACCAGTTCGAGTGTTGCTGTCATTCGTTCTCTGGACTCAGGCAAAACTTGGACAGTGCTCACTCGTCAGGCTCCTCTCGATGGTAGAGGCTTGGACGGTGGGCGAGAAGCAGAGACGATCCGAGTTCATCCTGTGACAAGGGAGCCCTTTGTGGCAACCAGTTGCTACGGTTGGTGGAAATTCTCTGCACCTTAGTGGGAAGCGAGGTGGGGT
Source organism: Fimbriimonadaceae bacterium (assembly GCA_025455775.1). GTDB lineage: Bacteria > Armatimonadota > Fimbriimonadia > Fimbriimonadales > Fimbriimonadaceae > JALOLT01. The sequence goes on along the minus strand of JALOLT010000019.1, from coordinate 10,220 downwards.
GGTCGGAGCAAGGGAGTCAGGATTCTTCCATCTGTGAGCAGTGTTTCTCATGTGCTTGCGGGGCAAACACTGGGGATCAAGGAGGTGGGAGCAAACGTGTGGCTGGTCTTGTTCATGGACGACCACCTAGGCTACGCGGATCTCGAAGAGAAAACTCGCCAACCCCTGGGCAACCCGTTTCGGGCGATAAAGGTGTAACCGATGTCTTCGGAGCATTGTGTCACCTATGTTTCCGGTATGGACAAGAAGGGAGGTGGCGGACAGGGTGGGATTCGAACCCACGGAGACCTTGCGACCTCACCGCATTTCGAGTGCGGCGCACTAGACCACTATGCGACCTGTCCTCCGAGTGGCTCACCGATTATGACTGAATTTGCTTGGCCAAAGTGGGGTCTATCGACTCGGTAGCTGCCGGAGCTTGGCGAGGGCTTCGACTTCTCGATAGGGGCCGTCTGAACTGGATCCAGTTACCAGGTAAACGCCTGGCTCTTTGAGGCCCAAATCTGGTCTCTGGTCGCCGATCAGGAGGATGACAGGGACTGATGGCTCGTTCGCGGCCAATGCCAAAGACGTCTGGCCTGCCCTTGGGCCGACAACCACGAGAATCGTTTGGCACTCCGCCCGGTATGCAGCCAGATGATAGCTCGCGATCTTCGCCTGAGCCATCGCAATCGGTCGGCCGGCAGCCTGAATCATTCGCGATCGCGCGCTCAGGAGCTTGTCGCGCATCTTGGCATCTGACTCTGTATTCCCGTAGCGCGTGAGCAACTCAATGGCCTGAGAAGTCATCGCTTCGCCCTCCTGGTCGATCACTTCGGGAAATCCTCGAAGAAAGGGCTCGATTCGGATCCCCAAGGGGTCAGCACGAAGAAGCCCATTGGGGAGGGAGAACAAAAAGAGGCAACGGTTGAGGATCGCGCGACCCTTCCTGAGAGCAGCTGTATCCCCAAAGACCTCATAAGTGGTGTAGAGGAGCTCAGCCATCGCGAGATAGTCTGCGACGGAAGTATCACCTCTTAATTCGGGCCGAGTGGATCGAACCACATCGTCAACGCCAGAAAGATAGGCGGAGCAGCGAACTTTAGCGTCGAAGCAGAGGTTCAAAAGGTCGTCGTCATTCAGCAAGAGGGCTGTTCGCGAGAGGGCAGCGATCATCCTGGCGTTTTGGTTTGCTAGGTCTCGCCCCCCCACAATCAGGGATTCGTCGGGCAGAGCAGCCCTTGTCCTGGCAAAGAGGTTCGTGAAAGCAGGCTCGTTCTCGACAAACTTCTGGAGGCTGGGCAATCGGGGAACGAGATAGGGATTCGCCGCGACATCCAAGGAAAAGGAGTTGCGCCAGAGAGATTGATCAGCCTGGGATAGCTTCGCCATGGAAGGAACAGTCAGACTGTAGGCAGACGATCTGTCCCCGAGTGTCAGCTTCCCCTGAGTGTAGCTAAAGACACCGGAGGGCTGGATGAGATCTCGAAGCAGTCCTTTGGCAACATGGCGCGCCAAAACCCCGTAGCTTGGCTCGTTGTGACGAAGCGAAAGCTGGGCAAGGAACTCTGCCAACTGGGCGTTGATGGCTCCGATTCGTGAGAAATCGACTTTTCTCCTCTCACGGTCTCGCGCCGAAGTAAAAAACCCACCGCGCAACCAATCGACTTGGGAGGTTCGGAGAAAGGCATCAACTGATTCCCGCACCAGATCTTCCCGACCGTAAGCGTTCAGAAAACGCCACTCGAGATGCGGCAAGATCGCAGCCCCTCCCGATGCAAATCCACCGTTCACTCGATCAATTCTCTGCAGAAGGGAGTCGGCGTAAGCGGCTCGATTTGGTTTCTCGCCCCCCGATTCCGAGAGCAAAACAGAAAGCTCTTGTTCTTGCATCTTGGAAAGTGGCGTTTGCTGACCACTTGAGTTTAACTGTTGGATTCGCTCAAGTCGGCTGGTCATCACAGGCTCGCCAGGGGCAGCGAATCCTGGTTCGGGGCTGAGAATGTCGAGCAAAGTACCGTCTGGGCGGGCAAAGACTACCAGGCCTCCCGATTCGACGTTAGAGTTCGCCCTGGCGATTTGGGCAAAGGCACTCCTCCATCCTGGTTCCGCTATGAGATCCACCTTGACCGGTATAAAGCCTCGGTTTATTCCCGCCACCACATCGCTTGCGTAGAGAGTCCGGCGAGTCATGGAGCCAGAAAAGTAGTTTGCCTCTGATCCCAAAAAGATCAACAAAGGCTTTTGCTGCTGACGAGCCAGGATGATTGTTGAGTCCCGAAAGGGACGCCAATCGATGGAGGAGTTGGTTGACTGACGGCCAAAGTCACTGACGAGTCGGGAAGGCCGACCGGGATCCTCGGGTGGGATCAAAGGACGCAAGATCCAGGTGACAACAGCGACAAAAGTCCAAGCCACCAGTGTAAAGACCACTGCCTGATATGTTTGCCGTTCCGCCGATGGCATAGTCTTCATTTTGGACAATAGATATAATCCTTGCATGTCCATCTCTCTTGATGAGGTGCGCCACGTTGCTCACTTAGCCAGACTGGAACTCGATGAGATCGAACTCGCTAGTTTCCAAACGAAGCTCAACGCCCTGTTGGGTCACTTTGAAGACATCGCCGGGGTCGACGTCTCGGGGGTTCAACCCAAGCCTCACGCAGTGAGCTTGGTGAATATCCTGGCGGATGACGTTGTGATCGAAGGGTTAGAGCGGGAGCAAGCCCTTTTGAACTCAGCCGAGACCAAGGCCGGGCTTTTCATAGTCCCAACCATCATCGAGGAATAAGCCGAGCCCTATGATCACCCAGCTAACTGCCACAGAGATCAACACTGCCTTAAGGGCAAAGAAGGTCTCGGTTAAGGAAGTCACAGAGGCCTTCCTCAAAAGGATTGAAAATTTCGATGAAGAGTACGGTGCATACCTTGCTCTCTGTCCGGAGCGAGCCCTGGCCGAGGCAGAAGCAGCTCAAGCCAAGATTGATGCGGGAGATTCTGGCCCCTTGGTGGGAGTACCCATCGCTCATAAAGACAATATCTCGACCCAAGGAGTTGAAACCACCTGCGCCAGCAAGATTCTGCAGGGCTACGTGCCACCTTACGACGCAACGGTGGTGGAGAATTGCCGGGAAGCAGGAATGGTACTGCTGGGCAAAACCAACTTAGACGAATTCGCAATGGGCACATCTGGCGAGAATTCAGCTCTCCGATTGACCAGAAACCCCTGGGATACAGACCGAGTACCTGGCGGAAGCTCGGCGGGAAGCGCAGCGGCTGTCAGCGCTGAGCTCGCCTGCCTTGCCACTGGGTCGGATACAGGCGGATCTATCCGGATGCCAGCCAGCCTGACCGGACTCGTCGGATTCAAACCGACCTACGGGCGAGTCTCGCGTTATGGCCTGGTTGCCTTTGGCTCTTCGCTCGACCAGATCGGCCCCTTTGCCAAAACGGTCGAAGACTGCTCCCTCTTTGCCGAGGCCATGAGCGGATATGACCGGAAAGATTCGACCAGCCTTCAGGGAAGCAAGATATCGTCCGCAGATCTGAAAACTGGAAGCCTGAAAGGGAAAAAGATCGCCCTCCCCCGTGAGCTCTTTACGGACGCCATTGACCCAGGGGTACGGGAATCGGTCGAGATCGCGATTGATGTCCTCACGCGCGAGGGTGTGGATTTCCATGAAATCACCCTGCCCTCTATCAACTATGGGGTGACGACCTACTATATCATCGCCCCTGCCGAAGCCAGTAGCAACCTCGCCAAGTTTGACGGGGTTCGTTTTGGCAGTCGGGTGGAGAGCACTGGGCACGTCGAGGGATTTGCCGCGACGCGCGGCAAGCTCTTTGGGCCAGAAGTCAAACTCCGCATTATGGTGGGCACCTACGCCCTCTCGGCTGGCTACTATGATGCCTACTACCACAGAGCTCAACAGGTGCGGGGTTTGATGGCAGCAGAGTTTGAACAAGCCTTCCAAGAGTATGATTGCATCCTCTCCCCCGCCAGCCCCGTAACTGCTTTCAAGATCGGCGAGATGGTTGACGACCCCATGAAGCTCAAGCTTCTCGACCTTTGCACGATCCCAGCTAACATGGGGGGCTTTCCTTCTTTGAGCTTGCCGAGCAGCCTCGCCGGCGATCTGCCAGTGGGGATCTTGCTGACTGGGCCGGTGATGGGTGATGAGAAACTTTTGCAAACTGCCTACAACATCGACCGAGCCTTGGGACGCGACTACCGACGCCCCCCAATTTTGTAAGAAAGAAGGCGGTGCGAGACGTGGATGACATTAGACGACGGAACTGGGCCGTCTTCGGTCGCGCTCTGCTTAAGGCTGGCCCACTTACTCTGCTCGGAGTCGGACTCTTCCTGCTCTTCATGGGGTTGAACATGCCAGGCTACGTCCCTGGGATTAGCCAAATCATGGGGATGGGGATCGTGATTTTTAGTGCCGCTTTTCCCGTCGCCTATCTCTCCTCCCTTTCGATGAGGTTCAACAACAAGCGGTACCAAACGCTTTGGGAAGAGTGTGACGACCGACGCAAGAGACTCCATGTTGCTCTGAAAGGCCTGAGAAAGCGCAAGCTAGCAGACTTCGAAGAGCTCCCCAACACGGTAGACAACTTAGCGAACCAAATCTATGTCGCTCTGCGCAAAGCAGACCTGGTGGAAATGGAACTGATTCGCAGCGAGGGCAATCGAAAGGCCCCCAGTGCCGCTCGCACCGATTACGTCGCAGACCCCCAGGCCCAGGAGTTGTTTCGCTTAGCCGATCGCAACATGGCGGAGTACAACCAGGCCATTCGAGTCGTGACCAATAGCATCGATCGGACAGAAGGTCAGGCGGCGGTCTACATCACAACCCTCGACAACCTTCGAGCCAGAATTCTGAACTACAGACTCGCAGGCAGATCACCAGAAGCCGATAACCAGGAGTTCTTGATCTTGATCACGGAATCGAAGATGCAATTCGAAGCCATCGACAAAGCCCTGGACGAATTAGAACTCACTCCCTTCCCCAAGCAAATCAGCGTCATGGCCCCCTCCCCCTATCAGCACCTGAACCCAACAACCGAAAGCCAGGCTGAAGAGGAAGAAAAGAAGCGTGAGGACGACAAAGCGTGAGGTGGCGGATCGCTTGCCCGGCGAAAGTAAACCTTTTCTTGGCGGTTGGTCCTCCTTTTCCCAATGGATACCACCCTCTCAGAACCGTTTTTCAGGCAGTTTCGCTTTTCGACGAAGTTGCTGTGGAAGAGGCCAAAGAGGATCAGATCTCCAGTGACTGGGAGGAACTCCCTGTGGAGAACACCCTCGCGAAGACCTTGAGACTCGCTCGAGAAGTGGCACAGGTTTCTCCGCTCGCCATTCGTCTCACCAAGCGAATTCCGAGCGAGGCTGGGCTCGGAGGAGGGAGTAGTGATGCTGCTGGACTTCTCAAAATCCTGCACCAGATGAACCCTGAACGGTTTCCTTTGCCTGTCATGATGAAGATCGCGGCCGAGGTAGGGGCTGATGTCCCCTTCTTCTTGGTCGGTGGATTAGCCACGGCGGAAGGCATTGGCGAGCAACTTTCGACTCTTGACGAGCCACCAGCGAGGACTTTTTTGATCGTCAAGCCAAAGGTAGGGATTTCAACTCGTGAGGCTTACCAGGCACTGGATCGTCGCGGCGACTATTCTTTGTACCTTTCTGGGAGCCTGCCAGACTTCTCCTCTTCGTCGGCAGCCCCCTGGGGAGAATCGCTGAAGAACGACTTTGAGCTTGTCGCCCCGGAGGAAATTGAAAGAGTAAAGAGCGCCCTCACCCAAAGTGGAGCCAGAGCAAGCTTGATGAGCGGGTCGGGATCAGCAGTCTTTGGCCTCTTTGAGAGCCCCAGCCACGCCATCGAGGCAGAGCCTTTCCTGCTGGGCCTGGGAGAAGTTTTTATGGCACGCTCGGTGAGCCGAGGGGAGGATTTATGGATATCTTAGTTCTGGCGGGAGGAAAATGTTCGCCGAGTCTGAAACTGGAAAGTGGTCAGGAGTTCCGAGCCGATGTTCCATTTTTCGGGAAGTCATCGCTTGATCTCATGCTTGAGGTGGTTGAGGGTTTGGGGAATGTCATCGTCGTCGGGGGGCCTCCAGGTCGCCACGAAAATCAGGTGCCTGGCGGGAGCCACTTTATCGGTTCTGTGCAAGCAGGACTGGCGCAAGTGACGAGCGAGAACTTCCTTCTGGTCACAGTAGATATCCCTTTTGTTCGCCGCGCCCACATCGAGCGATACCTCGGCAAATGTGACGAATCGGCTGGCATCAACTATCCGATCATTCCCGTCGAAGAGTGCGAAAAGCAGTTTCCTGGCCTGAAAAGAACGACTCTTGCTCTTCGCGAAGGTCGGTTTACTGGTGGCAATCTTGCCTTGATGAAGAGGTCACTGATGCAAACTGCCCTGCCGATCTTGGCCCAGGCTTACGAGAAAAGAAAGGATCCCCTGAGTTTGGCGAGGCTGGTTGGTTTTGACACTCTGGTGCGGGTGATGCTCGGCAAGATTGCTCCCGCGACCCTTTCCATTGCGACCCTCGAGAGCAAGGTGAGCCGCTTTTTGGAAGTACCAGTGAAGGGAATTATCACTCTTGATGCTGCCCTTGGCACAGATATTGACGATGGTGAACAATTCCTCGCAGCTTTAGCACTCCAGGTTTCGGCTTATTCTGCCGATTCCTAAGATGTGCAGTTCCAACTGGTTCAGGGCGCGATTGAGCGCCGATCCGAGAAGACCGTCGCAGACTCTAGCTGCGAGGCGGAAGCTTGGTTTCTGAACCAGCCGGGGGTGGAAGGAGCTGAAGTGTGGGAATCCCGCGGCTCCCTTCTCGCCAAGGTCTATGTTTCAGAACATGCTTGGCTATCTGCGAACGACCTGAAGCAAGCGTGCCATCTTGCCCTGGGCGATGAGAGCACACCCAAGATGATTCTTCTGGAACGCAGCCGACGAAAGGCAGCTTAATCGCTCAATGCGTCAGGCGTCGTCGTCTGAATCGTCAGCATCATCCTCAAAGGTGGTTTCAGCCGATTCTACGTCGGTTTTTGGCATGAGGGAAGCAGCCACTTCACTGATGCCCTTGACAGTGCGGTTTGGGCAGTTGTTGCAGATAAAGCTAACGTTGACACCTTCGAGCCAAGAAGGCACTTTCTCGATTTTCTTATTACAAGCGCAGGTCACCATAATGGAATACTCCGGAAGGAAAAGAGGTCAGGCAGACTCATTGCTCGACTCTTCGAAATGTTGGATGGACTGTTTGTGAGTGAGATACCCATTGAGGAGCATCAGAAATCCCCCGAGGAAGTAGAGCCAAGTGAGCCCATTTTCCGGCCTTTGTCCCGGGTCTCGGATCACTCTTTCTCCCCCAACGATTGACCATGCTGCTAATGCAATGAGCGCAAAAGCGATCCAAAAGAAGGTGTTTTTCCACCACTTTGGACGCACAGGGTTTTTTCGACTCACGGTGTAGCAAGATACCCGGCTTTTCAGGCCCTGATATCAAGGACCCGTCCCTTAGGTTCCAAGAGATCGAGGAGTTTAGATGCTGCTTCAGACTGAGAATCAAGGCTCTTTTTCAAGACTGATATCTGATAGTTTTGCTTCACGGCGTCAGGAGCCTGGGCCTGCCTTGCCGCTAAGACAGCCTGCAAAGCCTGATCTGATGAGCCGGAGATTCTCATATTGAGGAGTATCGGCTGCATGTGGGAAAAAAATAGCCCGAAACCGTACTCGGAATCGGGCGATATATCGTGGTTCTTGACGTGATGTATTTATGGGTTAAATTCGGTTTTGGTTGAGGAGTCCCTTTCGGATGACGACTTCTCGTAGGAGCTTTCGGCCGCGGTGAATACGTGATCTCACAGTACCGACCGTCGTATTTTGCTTCTCGGCGATTTCGGCGTAAGTCAACTCGTCGATGTCACACATCACGATTGCCGAGCGGTACACCTCTGGAATTTCGTTCAGGGCTCGTTTCAGCTCGCTTCGGAACTCATCTTGAACCAGCTCTTCATAAGCACTGACTGACTCGTCCTTGATGGGAATCTCTTGGACTTCCCCATCGTTCGGGCTGATCATTGCATTCAGGGAGTCTGCCTTTCGGATTGGGTTGTCTCGTCGCCTTGCGTCAAGATAGGCCCTTTGCATGATACGGAGGAGCCAGTTTAGGAAAGGCCGTCCCGGCATGTAGCTGTCGAAACCGCGCCAGGCCTTGACGTAGGTCTCTTGGAGGAGATCTTCTGCTTCGGAAGGGTTCCTCGTGAGTTGGAGCGCCATTGCGTAAGCGCGCTTCTGGGAATCGCGCCTCATTCTTTCAAAGGCGCGGTCATCACGATCCGTGATATAGTCTGACTCTGAACTGAGCGATTGACTCCGCATTTAGCTTTTCCTCCTGATATGTTTCGAGACATCACATGTCTCTGTAGTGATATTACTCCAAAGTGATGTCTTCTGCAAGGGATTTCGGGAAATTTTTCCACAACTTCAAAATCTCCCGCAAAATCATCTCTCGGGGCCCTCTCTCTTGTAATCCAGTGGCGCGTTAGCCTATTCTGGAAAGCGAACATGAAGTTCATTCTTATCACCAAGGACGCAGAGGTTGTGAAAGCAACTGAAGGGGCCTTCCAGCAAGACGATGTCTTGGAGGTTCACGATCTTTGGTCAACGGCGTTGGATGCCTGCGACGGCGCAGACCTCCTTTTTGTTGATATGGTGGCCACGCTGGAAAAACCCCATAAGATCTCAGGCTACGAAAAGTTTGCAGAGGCGAAGATGATTCATGAAGTCGCGAGCCCGATTCCTGTGGTTCTGATCTGGCCACCGGAAGATTACGAGCTCGACTTCATCACTGGCTATCCAAACTTTGTCTTTAAGCCAATGAGGCGGCCAGTAGACTATAAGATGTTTCGCCGCATGACCACTTACGTTTGACAGGCAACATAAAGAACCCCCTCGCTCCTGCTGGATGCGAAGGGGTTCGGGGGTTAAAGTGGAGAGCCTTACTTAGAAATCTGTGTCGATTCCCATCGAGCGGGCTGTCCCTGCTACGATTCGGATCGCCTGCTCCAAGTCGTCTGTATTCAAGTCGGGCAGCTTTTTCTTAGCTACTTCCAGGGCCTTATCTTTTGTCAGTCGACCAGCAGACTGCTTGCTCGGATTGCTGGATCCCCTTTCGATTCCCATAGCGGCTTTGATCAAGTCGCTCATCAGAGGTTGCTTGACGACAAAGCTGTAGGACTTATCTTCGAAAACAGTGATTTCAACAGGGAGTTTGTAGCCGATCTGAGGGGCAGTCATCTCATTGAACTTCTTCAAAAACTCCATCATGTTGATACCGGCTTGACCCAAAGCTGGGCCGACAGGAGGGGCGGGAGTGCCCTTTCCGGCATTGATGTTGAGCTTGATAATGGACGCGATTTTCTTGGCCATGGGGAGGAATCCTTAAGTTGTTTTGTGGTCCAATGTCCGAAGGGTGGCCGCCCACAACGACCAAAAATCAGACAAAAAGAAAGCCTCATGGCAGGGGTAGAGGAAGCATCCCGCTATGCCTATCGGCTAGGTTCAAATATACCTAGCCCGATGCGGTCGCCGAGCCTTTGTGCCCCCGCAAGTCCTAGAGACACATGGCAACTAAGCTCTCAATCCCTCGTTTAATGGCGGAAATGCCTGGTTCCAGAGAAGGCCATCGCGATTCCGAGTTCGTTCGCCTTGGCGATGACTTCCGCATCCTTTTTACTTCCCCCTGGTTGAATGACACAAGCGACCCCTGCTGCTGCCAGGGACTCAATCGAGTCAGGGAAGGGGAAGAAGGCATCGCTGGCGAGGGCCGAGCCAACAGACCCTTCTCCCGCTTGTTCCAACGCTAAGCGGACACTCTGAACCCTATTCATCTGTCCAGCTCCAACGCCCAAAAGTTGCCGAGAGTTAGTCACGACGATGCCATTGGATTTAACATGAGGCACAATCGCCCACGCTAATCGCAGGGCTTCCAGCTCTGCCTCGGTAGGCTTGCGCTCTGTCACAAATGACCAAGTTTTGCCAGGATCTTCGTCCGTATCCTGCACCAAGTAACCACCCCTTACTCCGCGCAGAGAAAGCTGACTCTTGGAAGGAGGCAGGGGAGATTTCAGGAGCCGGACATCCTTTCCCCAGCCACTGCGTTCTTTGAAAATCTCAAGCGCCTCCTTCGTAAAATCTGTTGCAATCACGACTTCCAAGAAGTTGCCTTTT
>JALOLT010000110.1 GCA_025455775.1 Fimbriimonadaceae bacterium | reverse complement strand
TCCGATCTTCCAGAGCTGCCTAGAGGTTGCCTCAGATCAGAGCGCGGCTCTTCTTGGCATCTCGCACGAGGTTGCCGAGTTTGTCACGGACAAAGGCAGTGTCGATTTTGATCTCCTTTTGGTCAATCTCTGGTGCTTCAAAGAGGATGTCTTCCAAGACCTTCTCGAGCATCGTCGCCAAGCGGCGGGCTCCCGTGTTCTCGATCTTTTGGTTGACCTCTGTCGCCATGTGAGCCACTTCGTCCAGAGCGTCGGAGGTGAAAGTGACGGTAACCCCTTCGACAGCCAAGAGCTTTTCGTACTGTCGGGTCAGGGCGTTTTGGGGCTCACTGAGGATGCGGCGGAAATCATCTTCTGAGAGACTCTCCAACTCGACTCTGATCGGCAGGCGTCCTTGGAGCTCTGGGATGAGGTCGCTTGGCTTGCTCTCATGGAAAGCTCCTGCCGCAATGAAGAGGATGTGGTCCGTCTTGATCGGGCCAAATTTGCTTTGAACGGTTGATCCTTCGATGATCGGGAGAAGGTCTCTTTGGACTCCTTCCCGACTGACCTCTGGCCCGGCCCCGCCTCCTTTCATCGCGACTTTGTCGATCTCGTCCAGAAAGATGATTCCAGATTGCTCTGTTCGATAGACGGCTTCTTGGGTGATGGAGCCTCGGTCGATTCGTCGGTTGGCCTCGTTCTGGGTAAGGATTTCTTTAGCATCCTTCACGCTCACTTGGCGATAGACGTGTCGCGTCCCTCCTCCCCCCATGAGGTTCGCCATATCGAGTCCCATCTCTTCCATCCCTCCGGGGGTGAAGACTTGCAAGAATTTGTTACCCTCTGCCTCTTCAACTTCGACCTCTACTGTTTTCTCGTCGTGGAGCCCAGAGACGATTTCTTCCCGAAGCTGCTTTCGGTAGGCCTGGTGCTCTTCCTCGGTCATCCCAGGAGCATCAACACTGGCGTATTCTTCTGGCGTGGTTTGGGGTTCGCTGGTGCCCTGGTACATCTCAATCGCCTGACGGAAGAGAGGGTTGAACCCAGCTAGTTCGTCGCGGTAGACCGTTTTGTTCTCGTCCAGCAAGTTCACGAGGGTATCAAAGGCTGCCTCACGCGCTTGCTCTTGGACGGCAGCAACTTTTTCCGCTTCCACAAGCCTGACTGCGTTCGCAGCCAGATCCCGGACCATGGAATCGACATCCCGACCCACATAGCCGACCTCAGTGAATTTGGTGGCTTCGACCTTGATGAAGGGGGCGCGAGCGAGCTGAGCGAGACGTCTGGCAATCTCGGTCTTTCCGACTCCGGTCGGGCCGATCATCAGAATGTTCTTCGGGTTGATGTCGTCGCGCTCGGCTGGCGGCAATTGTTGCCGGCGGAAGCGGTTACGCAAAGCAATGGCCACTGCCTTTTTTGCTGCGCTCTGTCCGATGATGTAGCGGTCGAGCTCGGCAACGATTTGGCGAGGGGTGAGGGTTTCGATTGGGACTTGACTCATGGCCTTTGCTTTCCTGTAGGTCTCGGTACGATTGTGCCGCCCGCTCTCCGCTTCTGACTAGGGCTGCCTGACCTCGTGAATCCGACGTTCAAAATACTCCCAGGCATCTTCCGTGGCGGGACCCAACATCAAAACTCCGGCCGGGAGCAACCAGCAAAACACCCTGCGAGGTTCGAAGGTTTCGACTTGGGAGTGAGGTTCGAAGAGCCACGTATCGCATTGCCGACTGGGAGGAACCATGAGTTCAAGAGTTTCGGCAAGTTCGGGGTTTCCAAAGAGTCCCCGCGCGAGCCAATTCGCCTTTGGAAAGTCCCGTTCAAAGAGCTTTGCCAAGATTTCCTGATCGCTGAAATCCTCCGCCCTAAAACCTCCCAAAAGAACTTCGCACCCGGTGAAGGGTTGTCCGGTGAGAGATTTTCCCAGAATTTGGCTTTCCAGGAAAACACCCTCTTGGATGGTGGTGTCATAACGTTGTTTCCAGAGCATTGCCAGCCTCAGAAGGTCATTCTATCAGGGAGCTAAACTCTAACTCTTGGGCCATACCGTCCTTTCCGAAAAGCCAGCGAGCCAGAAACCAGAAAACCTTCAGAAGGTGATGTGGGCGTTGGCCTGGCCTGCTGTATTGCTCAACAGCCTTCAAACGGTTAACTCGTTGCTCGATAACTGGTTCGTGCAACAATTGCCGCCTTCTGCCCTGACAGCGGTGGGAGCCTCGGTTAATGTCGTCTTCCTGCTCGTCAGTTTGAGTTTCGCTCTTGGCACAGCCAGCACTGCATTCGTGAGCCGCGCCTTTGGGGCGGGCCAGGCTGAAGAATATCGGAGCGCAGCGACCAAATGCCTCGTCGTATCTGGTTTGGCCGGGATTTTGGCAGCTGCTTGTGGCATCTTGGGGGCAGGCACAGCAGCTAGCCTCTTTATTCCCACCGATAACCAGGCTGCGATTCGCGACCTCACGCTCTACCTTCAGCTCTTTAGCCTTGGTCTCCCGTTCATTTTTGTGATCCAGGCTCTGGCAGGGGCTCTGAGGGGTTTGGGCGATACCAGAAGCCCGATGGTAATTAGTGGGATTCAGATCTTGCTCCACATAGTGCTGAACTATCTCTTGATTTTCGATAATCATGAGATCCTTGGGGTGAGGTTTGGCGGGGCAGGGCTTGGCCTGGCAGGCGCAGGTTGGTCGTTTAGCATTTCAGCGGCGGTTGCAGCCTTGCTGTATATGGCCTGGGCTTCCTACACCCCTCTCAAGAGCCAGTGGCGACTGTCTTTGCCAAGCGCGGACTGGGTTCGACGGATCTTGAACGTGGCGATCCCAGCGGCGATGATGTCGATCGTTCGCGTGACATCCCTGATGGCATTTAGCTTGGTCCTCAAAAACGTGCCGAACGCAAGCGACGCGATCGCCGGGATGCGTCCCGGATTTTCGATTGAGTCACTTGCTTTTATGCCTGCCTTCGGTCTCTCCATCGCTGCCTCGGCCCTCGTGGGTCAAAGCCTTGGGATGGGTGACCCACTCAGGGCTAAGAAGGTCGGCTGGATCGCAGCTCATTGGGCAGCGATTGTGAGTGCGGCAGTTTCTTTGCCCCTGTTTATCTTCGCCGACCAGGCAGCCCTTCTTTTGCTCCCCGACCAGCCAGCGGTCGCAGCCGTGACAGCCAGTTACCTTCGCTTTATCTGTGCGACCGAAGTTCTTTTCGGCTACGGGATGGTCTTGATTGGGGCGATGCAAGGGGCAGGGGATACACGCCGACCTTTCTGGCTGGCGATCGGGACGATGTGGGGTTTCCGCGTCCCGATGGCAGGCCTCTTGGCCCTACCTCTGGTCTTCGGGATTCCCGGTTTGGCGATGGGGGCCGATGGTTGCTGGCTCGCAATGAGCATCAGCCAGGCTGTTCAGGGGCTCTTGGCGATGTTGATCTGGCAGCAAGGGAAGTGGGCAACTGTTAAGATTTAGAGCTAGCTGGCTTAATCCTGCTTGAGCCATACTCCAAATTGACAGTATGTTCCCATCGTCTGGGAGGGTCTTACACTCATGCAAAGCACCGAAGAACGTTACGAGGAGTCTTATCTCTACCGGCTCCGTCACTCTGCCGCTCATTTGATGGCCCAGGCCGTTTCTGAAATCTGGCCGGAAGCAAAACTCAGCATCGGACCCCCAATCGAGAGCGGCTTTTACTACGATATCGACTTCGCTCAACCCATCAAAGAGGACGATCTCGAAAAGATCGAAAAGAAGATGAGGGAACTGAGCAACCTCAAACAGCCGATCGTAAGGCGCGAAGTGCCAGATAAGGGAGCGGCAAGGGATGTCATCCTCGCCGAAACAACCAATGGCCAAGGGGAGGAGAATGCCCTTTATAAGCTTCAGCTCCTCGAAGCCATCCCAGAAGGTGAGACTGTGAGCTTCTATGATCAGAGAGCCGTGGACAAGCAAGGCAAGGAGCACGTTTTTGTGGATCTTTGCCGAGGGCCCCACGTTGAAAATACGAGCGAGATTAAGAACTTCAAGCTGATGAGCCTGGCAGGAGCCTATTGGCGGGGAGATGTCAGGAACAAGCAGCTCACCAGAATTTACGGCACTGCCTTCGCGACAAAGGAGGAGCTAGAGACCTACCTCCATAACCTCGAGGAGGCCAAAAAGCGCGACCACCGCATCTTGGGCCGAGAACTTGGCCTCTTCCTCTTTAGTGCAAGGGTTGGGCCGGGACTCCCCCTGTGGCTTCCCAAAGGAGCGCAGCTTCGCGAAACCCTCAGTGATTTCTTAAAAAATGAGCAGGTCAAGCGAGGATATCAGGGAGTCGTTACTCCCAACATTGCCTCCATCCGATTGTACGAAAAGTCCGGCCACATTCTGACCTTCCGCGAAAAGCTCTTCCCCTTTATGGAAGACGAGGAAAAGGAAACGTTCATCTTGAAGCCGATGAACTGCCCCTTCCACATCGAGATCTATGCTTCCACCCTGAGGAGCTATCGGGATCTTCCGGTTCGATTGGCTGAGTTCGGCACTGTCTATCGCTACGAACAGAGCGGGGAACTTGCTGGGATGCTGCGGGTGAGAGGATTCACACAAGACGATGCCCACCTCTTTGTCCGGCCAGACCAACTACTCGAGGAGTTCAAAGGGGTTGTTGACCTCATGAGAGTTGTGCTCGAAAAGCTTGGCCTGAAGAGCTATCGCCTCAGGGTGGGAACGAGGGATCTGGCAAACGCCAAGTACATCGGCCACGACGAAAACTGGGATTTGGCGGAACTGGCGATCACGAAGGCTTGCCAAGACCTGGGGCTCGACTACTTCGTTTCTCCTGGTGACGCTGCTTTCTATGGCCCCAAACTCGACTTGATCATAAAGGATGCTCTCGGCCGAGATTGGCAGATGGGAACTGTTCAGGTGGATTACAACCTTCCCGAACGCTTTGAACTCGAGTACATCGGAGAAGACAGCAAGCCACACAGGCCGATCATGATTCACCGAGCTCCATTTGGCAGTCTCGAAAGGATGATTGGCCTTTTGACAGAGCAGTACGCAGGGGCTTTTCCTCTTTGGCTTTCGCCGGTCCAGATCGCGGTGCTCCCAATCGCTGATCGCCACACCCCTTATGCTTGTGCTGTCGCTGACCTTTTGCAAGGCTATGTCGGTCGAGATCGGCCGGAAATCAGCGAAGATGCAATTCCCGCGCCTGACCTTCTGGCGAGCCGAGACGTCTCTTGGCCCAGTTTCCGCACCACGGTGGATAGTCGTCGCCAGTCGCTCGGGAAAAAGATCCGCGACAACCAGGCCAGCAAAGTGCCTTACATGATCATCATTGGCGACAAAGATATCGAGGAAGGCACGGTCGGGGTAAGAAGCAGAGACGAAGGTGACCTTGGGGCGATGACGATGGTCGATCTCATGAATCGCCTTCAGCAGGAGATGAACTGAGGATTGGAGACCCCTCGATTCACTGTTGAGGAGAGGCAGTTACTCGAGGGCCTCAAGGGCCTTGGGAGGACAGTGGTCACTCGGCCAGAAGAGGTCGGGCTCGGCTCCCTCGAACTCCTCTCGCAATCTAGGATCCCCGAAGCGGTTGCAGCAGTTCCTCCGCACCTATCCGCTTCCTGTTGGCGAAACAGTCCTCAGGCCAAGAAGGCAATTGAATCAGCAATTGCCCTTGCGCAAGAAATGCAGGGTCAATCGACAAAAGAGTGAACCTCAAGAGACCTCCAATCAGTACAATTGTCTAGCCGTGGAAACAAGGTTCACCGAAGAAGGGACGACCCAGATTACTGAGGAAAGCATCCAAGTGATGCTCCGCCTGGCGTCTCGCATTCGGGAGGAAACGGGTGGCGACCTCGATGACTCGGCAATCCAAGCAGTGAGTGAGGCCACTGGCGCCCCGGTTGACTACGTGCGCCTCGCTGTTCGGGCTATGCCAGCCCAGCAAAAGAAGCGGAACCTGGTCGAAAATCTTAAGGCCTCCTTTCTCGCCTTCGATCCCTTCAAGCGGCGTCTAGCAATGGGGGGCATCCTGGGAATGGCAGCCGGAGTTGCCTATTGGCTCGGGGCTGTGACCCAAGATCAGAGTGGCTTGACCGGCCTCTTGGCTTTGTCGGCAGCCATCGGGAGCCTCTACAACACGATGATCGCCCGGGATAAGTTTGCTGCGGGATGGGCGGGAGCCATTGCTGGGGGGATCGGCATCTTTACCCTTGCCCTCCTCTCCTTCATCTCAAACCCTTTGCCGTTTGTTCCCGTTCTCGTCGAGGTTCCCCCCTGGTTGCTGCCATTCGTCGTCACGCTAGCTGCCGGAGTCGGCATCTTTCTCCAGCAATTCCTGACATTCAACCGGACGAAGTTGGGATTGCGGGATCCAGTTCAAGATCGACAGGAGCTCCTGACCCAGCTCCTTGAACTCACCGATCGCCTCAAGTCGGACGAACAGTTCGCGACTTTCCTCAGCATCGACATGGTGGGGAGTACGAAGATCAAAGCAGAATGTGACCCCTTGAACGTCGAATTCACCTTTAATGAGTACCAGCGATTCATCGAAGCGATCGTCGTAAAAAACCAGGGCAGAATTCATTCGACGGCTGGGGATGGTGTGACGGCGGTTTTCGAATCCCCTCAATCAGCCTATCGAGCGGGAAGAGCCATTCACAGTGGCCTCTTTGAGTTCAACGCCTTCCGAAATCGTTTAGGTAGAGAGGTTACTGTCAGATCCGGAATCCACACAGGGAACGTTTTGGCCCCTGGCAAGGACACGACAAGTGTGAACTTCGCTCATGTGATCGATATTGCCGCTCACCTTCAAAAAGTCGCACCAGCAGGGGCCATGGTTGTGAGTGAGGCTACAGCCGTTTACCTGCCCGGCGGTGCCTCGTCCGTCAGTAGCGAAAAGGTGGAAACCCAAGATGTGACCGGATATGTCTGGAGGCCCCTCACCCTCTCCACCCCTGTTCTTCCCGTCGGCGCCCCTCCGATCCCCAAGAACTAACTTGCCTAAAAGGCAGACTGACGCTTGGGGGCCGAGCAGTAGATCAGGGCGGCAATTACTCCGCCGATGAAGCCAAAAATCCAGAGGAAAAGGGTCAGAAGAACTGGCTTGATGCCCTTATCGATCACAGCTACCGGGGGCAGAAGGAAGCACAAGACAAGTCGGTACCAAGGCATGGAGCGAGTTTAGCCGAATCCTATCTGGTTCAAATAGGGTCTAGGTAGAATCGAAGGCCCGCTATGAAGCTGAAGGACACTCTCAACCTGCCTGATCCTGACTTCACAATCCCGATGAAGGCAGATCTCCCGAGCCGTGAACCAAGTCTCTTGAGTTCTTGGAACCAGCAGGATATCTACCGAGTCATTCAGCAAAAGCGCGCTGGTGCAGCGACCTTTGTTCTGCACGATGGACCTCCCTACACCAACGGCCCGATCCATATTGGAACTGCCCTGAACAAAGTGCTGAAGGACTTTGTCGTAAAGAGCCAGACGATCATGGGAAAGCGAGCTCCCTACGTTCCTGGCTACGACAATCACGGCCTCCCGATCGAGATGGCAGTGATGAAAAAGTTCGCAGATCAAAAGGTCTCGCCTGATCTCTTGACCCTGCGCAAAGCGTGCCGCGACCACGCTCAGGCCTATATCGGGATCCAGACGGAGCAGTTTGTGCGCCTCGGGGTCTTTGGGACGTGGGATCGCCCCTACACATCCATGGATTTCCGCTACGAAGCGGAAATCATCCGTGTCTTTCGGCGATTGGTGGAGGGGGGATATATCTATCGCGGCTTGCGCCCTGTGCTGTGGAGCCCAACCTCCCGAACTGCCTTAGCCGATACGGAAATCGAGTACAAAGATCACACCTCAACTGCGATCATCGTCGCTTTTCCTCTGCGAGAAGACACGAACCAGCTCTTTGGCGGCATCCCCAACGTCGCGACCCTTATCTGGACAACAACCCCCTGGACCATCCCAGCAAACCTCGCCGTTGCCTATCACCCCGAGTTCACTTACGACCTAGTCAGAGTCGGTGCCGACCATTACCTTCTGTTGCATGAGTTGGTGGAGAAGACCTTGGCTGATTCCGGCCTGGTTGCCGACGAAGTCGTCCGATCCTACAAGGGGCAGGAGCTTGAGGGAACGCTCTTCTCTCATCCCATCTTTGATCGAGCTTCAGTGGCTGTTCTCGCCAATTACGTCACCACAGAGGATGGAACTGGCGTGGTTCATACTGCCCCAGGCCATGGCCGCGACGACTTTTACACTGGCCAGAAATATGGCCTTTCGGTTCTTTGTCCCGTCGACGAGAAGGGCGTTTTGACCGACGAGGCAGGAGAGTTTGCCGGAACGTTCTACAAGAAGTGCGACACAGTTGTGGTCGATCGCCTCAGAGAATTAGGCAAACTCCTTGACGCCAGACCCTATCACCACTCCTATCCCCACGCCGAGCGAGATGGCCAACCGGTGATCTTCCGCGCGACGGAGCAGTGGTTCATCAGTGTCGAGAAGGACGGCCTCAGGCTCAAGATGCTGGATCAGATTCAGGATGTGAAATGGGTGCCAGAGAATGGCGAGAAACGGCTCAGCGGGATGATCGGGAACCGCCCGGATTGGTGCGTGAGCCGTCAGAGACCCTGGGGAGTCGGGATTCCGATCTTTTATGGGGCAGAGTCGGGTGAGCCTGTGCTTGATCCCGCCGCCATCGAGGCAGTCGCCAAAGTCGTAGAGAATCTTGGCTCTGACGCCTGGTATGACCTGAGCCCGGATCAGATTCTGCCGCCAGGCTACCGCCATCCAACCACCGGTGAGACAGAGTTTCGGAAAGAGACTGATGTCTTTGATGTCTGGTTTGACAGTGCTTGTACCAACCTCTGTGTGCTGGAAGGCAACGTGGAACCAGAGTGGAAGGAAGAATGGCCAGCGGATCTCTTTTTCGAAGGATCAGACCAGCACCGAGGCTGGTTTAATGTCAGCCTCATCGTGGGGAGCGCAGTCCGAGGAGAGGCTCCCTACCGCGGAGTCGTCACCCACGGCATGGTAGTCGACGAAAAGGGCCAGAAGATGAGCAAGCGACTCGGTAACGTGATTGACCCGGTTGAGGTCTGCAACAAGTACGGGGCAGACGTTCTGCGGGTCTGGGTGGCGAGCGTTGACTACGAGAACGACATGCCCTGCTCGGACAAGCTGCTCCAGGTCAGCGGAGAAACCTACCGCACGCTCCGGAATACGATGAGGTTCCTTTTGGGGAACCTGAGCGACTATGAGCCAACGTCCCCAAGACAACCGGAAGAAATCGACCAGTGGATCACCGATGCCTGTGCCCTTTTGGCAAAGGAAGTCTTAGGCCACTACGAAAACTATGCGTTCAACAAGGCCCTTGCTGCCATTCACAACTTCTGCGTGAATCAGCTCAGTAAGGTCTATCTGGACGCGATCAAGGATCGGATGTACTGTGAACGTGCCGAGAGTCCTGCCCGCAGAGCCGCTCAAGCCGCCTGTCACAGCGTTCT
>JALOLT010000018.1 GCA_025455775.1 Fimbriimonadaceae bacterium | reverse complement strand
CTGGTGGAAGATAGCGATATCTTATTCCCAGATGATTCCGCAGAATCTTCCAACTCGAAGCCCAAGAACACTTCAAAGCATCCAAAGATCAATGGAAGGTGTAATACTTAAGGGAGACAAAATATCCTTTGAAAACAGCACTTTTGTTCCCATCAAATCGGTAGGAGAAAAGTGCAAAAAGACCCATGTTCACTGGCTTTCCGCAAACGCTGACCTCTCCATATACGGAGAGTTTGACTCACTGACCAGTCTCTGGGATACAGTAGGCGTTGCGGTTGGGGCTACCTATGTCTTAGAGAACAACGTCCTCGACTTTTCGCCAAAGCACTTCCGGCTTTTTTTCGCCCAGTTACTCTCCACTTGGAAGAGAGTTCTGCCGAGAGAGGTTGAGCTGGGCGAGTTTATTGATATTGCTATGAAATCTCTTGATGACTCGCAGCTTCGCTTCGCCTTTTCGCAACCAAACTTTATCAGTGACCATCCAGTTGCCCGGGACTCCGAACTCGCACGTATGATGAATAATCATCTGGATAAGGCGACAGGAAATCTAACGCTTGAACACCCCATCAAGATTGATAGACCGCTGCGGGAGCTCCACCGAGATCGGTTTGTAATCAACGTGTGGAGCATTGGTACTATCAGCCGAGGCTTTTATTCGGATGATCTGCCGGGAGTTGTTATCGGCTTTTGACAAGGATCTTCTCGTTTTTCCATGATAAAAGGACGACGCTCTTCTGATGCTCCTATTCCCTTCCCTCCTGACATTACTTCTTTTCGCTGGTCAAAGTCCACCGATCGAAGAGGATCCCGCTTTTAAAGATACACCAACGTTTACACGCGGCACACCGCTTTTTGCGCGGAATAATTGGGCTCGTTTAAGCAAACAAATCATTACCAAGATCACAATTGATGGACCGCTCGTCCTTGCTTCGGGAGAACAATACTTCTTCGAAGTAGAAACACGGGATTTCGACGGTTGGAGAGACAGTCGCGGAGTTGCCTTCTTACACGGAAGTATCCATATCCCTCGGATAACAGTAACCTTCGGAATATCTGAGCCTAACGACCAGCCAATCTGGGATGAACGATCCTATGATTTAGAGCCAATTCTCGGCTCACGACCAGACGGCAGGTTCAAGCATGGAGGATTCCTTAAAGTGTTTGATGTGACGGAAACATCCATTCTCTGGTGCAAAGTTACGATGATTGATACAGCTACGGATCGCACCTCACTCCCATTTGCGCCGAACCCAGTCAGCTTCGGTTGGCTGGCCTGCGAATCAATTATAATTGATAAATTCGGCCGTATTCTCAAAGACCCCTCGATCTCGATTACGATGCAACGCGAAATCAGACCGCATTAGGAGAGGCAGGTCTTTATCACGTAATACGGATCCGAAACTGAAACTCGCTTATGCCTTTTTCTCGTAGCTAGGCACAGACACCCCAAAGTACCGAACCGCATTCCGGAAACAGATGTCCTGGACTACGGAGCCCAGGAACTCAAGGTCGTTCGGGAGGACACCCTTTGCAACCTCCTTCCCAAGAAAGTCGCACAAGACCCTTCGGAAGACCTCATGCCGGGGGAAGGAGAGGAAGCTGCGAGAATCAGTGAGCATCCCGAGACTCTGCCCCAGCAAGCTGTTCGTGGCCAAGGATTGAAGCTGGGATTCGATGCCCCGGGGGTGATCGTTAAACCACCAAGCTGCGCCAAACTGCACCTTGCCCCAAACCTCTTCCTCGGGAAATGCCCCGACGAGAGCAGAGAGAGATTCGTTGTCGCGTGGATTGCTGTTGTAGACGATGGTTTTGGGCAGAATCCGCTGGCGATCCATGTGATCCAAGAATCTGGCAAGACTCTCGACCTGGGGGGTATCCCCGACTGTGTCGAAGCCAGTGTCTGGGCCGAGGTTCTCCCACGCCTTGCGATTGACATTGCGCAAAGGCCCCAGATGGAGTTGCTTAACCCATGCCTTCTCTCGATCCCACTGGCAGAATCTTTCCAGCAAGAATCCGATAAAGCCCTCCTTTTCCTGGGCCGTCGCCGTCTCACCGGCCAGGACTTTATCGAAGACTGCCTGAGCCTCTTGGATCGTGAAAAACACGGTCGGAGCAGACGAAAGGCCATGGTCACAGATGCGTCCCCCCACTTGGTGAAAGGCTAAGTGCCGTTGATGGAGGCAGCCCAGGAGATCATCGAGCCGGTCAATATGAGCTCCGCATCGCTCAGCCAATTTGGCCACCCAAGCCTGCCAAAAATCTGGCCGATCTACGGCAAAGGCAGAATCTGGTCGGAAGGACGGCACCACTGCCACATCACCCCCAACGAGGGCTTCGTGGTGTTGGAGCCCATCGGCAGGATCATCGGTTGTGCCGATCATTGCAACCTTGAAGTTGCGCAGAATGGAAGAGACGGGAAGATCTTTGATCAGAGAGTTGGCCTCTTCCCAGATCGCTAGCGCATTGGTTTGCGTGATCGGCAGACGAATCCCAAAGACGCGATCGAGCTCCAAGTGCGACCAAAAGAAGAGGGGGTTGCCAAGAGTGCGGGGCAGAACTTCGACCCAAGCCAGAAAGCGGTCGTAGGGGTCAGCGTCACCTGTGACTAGGTGCTCCGCCACACCGGCCGCCCTCATCGCTCGCCACTTGTAGTGATCCCCGTCTAGCCAGATCTCTGTGAGGTTGTTAAAAACGCGATCCTCGGCAATCTCGGCGGGAGGCAAATGGCAGTGATAGTCGAAGATCGGCATCGATTCCGCGAAGCCGTGAAAAAGATCCTCTGACAACTTGGTAGAAAGAAGGAAATCATCTTGAATCATCATCGGGTTGGCTCCAAAGTTGGGTCGATCACGAGTTTGAAAACGGACTTCTCTTTCTCGGTCGTTACTTGGTGAAAAAGGCTCGGAAGGCTATGGAGAGCCACTGGAGTCAACCACTCCTTGACCCTGAAACGCCCTGCTGCAAGCCACGAAAGAGCCAAAGGATAGTCCCCGACCTCGAAGTTGCAGCTCGTGACAATCTTTCGTTCCGAACCGAGTTTCATAAAGTTAAAGGGGATCGGCTCATCGTGGACGGCGAGATTCACCAGCGTTCCCGCTTTCCCAAGCACATCAAGGCCGAGGGAGATGCTGGCTGCGTTGCCGACCGTGTCGAAGACTGTCCCGAAGCCGCTCGGGGCAATATGCCGCAGCTGTTCCACCACCTCGTCATCAGCCATGTTGCTTGTGTTCAACGTAATGCCGATCTTTTGTTGATCTGCGATCGACAGGGCGAGAGGGCTTCGGTCGAGCAGGACTGCCTGGCTGGCCCCAAGAGCTAGTGCTGCCTGAGCGACCCCATTTCCTGCCGGTCCAGCGCCGATGGTCAGGATAGGGCGCCCTGGCTGGATATCCCCCATGTGGGCGACGTGAACACAGACAGCGAGAATGTCCATCATCGCTGCTTCGTCAAGTCCGACGTGATCAGGAACCTCAAAACAGGATGAACCCCACGCGGGAGCATAGCGGCCATAGGCTCCTGGGAAGAAGTCGCGATCTCCCCAGCCTTGGCCGTGCCCCATGTGAACCGTATTGGGACAAAGCCGAGAGCGACCAGAAAGACACATTTCGCAACGACCGCAGGTCTTGCTACAAATCGGGGCGACCCTCTTTCCCAACAAGTGTTTGTTTCGCTGGTGAAGAACCTTCACCACCACCCCAGCGTATTCGTGACCCAAAACGATGTTAGGAGGATTGGGGACAAAGCGTCCAAGAGTGTGCTGCGACCAGGGATTCTCACCCAAATAATAGCGGTAGTCACTCCCGCAGACCCCACAAGCTCCGACTTCGATCAAGACCAAATCATCATCTCCGTAATCAGCCAATGGCCAAAGCGGAATGCGGTCGATGATCAAATTTTGGGGCTCCCGGAGGATGCCGGCCGAGAAGAACTGTGGAATCTCTTGAGTTTTCATGGTTACCTCACACTCCCCACCATGCAGTGAAGCCGCCATCAACCGGCAAGACCGTTCCTGTCACGAAGGAAGAAGAGTCGGAAAGAAGAAAAACGAGGGCCCCAATCAAATCTTCTGGCGAGCCATAGCGTCCGGCCGGGGTGTGGGCCAAAATCTTCGCGCCCCGATCGGTTGGCTCGCCAGTGGCTTCAACGATCAGGAGGAAGCGGTTCTGTTCGGTGAGGAAAAATCCTGGTTGGATGCTGTTTACTCGAATCTTGCCTTGGCTTCTTTGGCCAAGCTCGACTGCTGCCCACTGGGTGAAATTGGCCACTGCTGCTTTTGCCGCTCCATAGGCTCCGACTCTCGTGAGGGGTAAGCCAGCCGAGACGGAGGAGATCGTCACAATTGAGCCTTGGCTCATGCATGGCCCAAAGGCGAGTAAAGGCATGAGGAAACCCCCGAACAAATTCAGGTCAAACACCTCGCGGAGGGCTTCTGGCTTGAGGCCAAAGAAGTCCCCATCTGGCGGAAGGCTCGCTTCAGGTCGATTTCCGCCAATGCCACAAACTAAGCCATCAATTCTCTCGATTTGTTCTGCTACTTTTTTGAGGGCTGCCAAATCGAGGGGGTCGGCAACGTAGGCCCGGGCGGAGACCCTATCTGCGAGGGCTGCCAGCTTTTGGGGAGACCTCCCGACCAAGATCAGGTCTGCTCCCGCCTCGGCCAGCCCCACCACCCAAGACTCTCCCAAAACTCCAGTTCCGCCCAAGACAAGTATCTGACGATTCCGGAGATCGGGGGGCAAAGAGACGTTCACTGCAAAGGTACATTACCTAAGGGCTGGTTCCCCTCGTCCCGGAGAACAACGAAGTTGGACAATTATGCAAGTTTCCCGTCGCGATGGCAAATCGGGTTTTTTACGGATGAGGTGGCTGACTCGCTTGGCGACCAAATCTCCTTTGCCCGAGGAGCTCGCCTCAATGGGCTTGATCTCCGCAATCTCAACGGTCACAACGTGATCTCCCTCACTCAGCAAGAGGCAAATGAGGTGGCTGGTTCCGGTCTCTCCTGTTTCTCGGTGGCGAGCCCCGTCAACAAGGTTCATCTGGATTGGAGTCTTTGGGAGGGCGAGAAGGAAAAGCTCCGCCAGGCTCTTGAAGCAGCGAGAAAACTGGGAGGAGTTCCTGTGAGGATCTTCTCGCCCGAGATTCCAGCCGAGCGAGCCAATGATGACCGGGAGGAAATCTGGACAGATGTCAAAAAGTGGATGGCCCCAATGGTGCTCCAGGCAGAGACGGCAGGAATCGCCCTCTTGCACGAGAACGACGCTCACTTTTACGGCGCCTACCCCCAGAATGCAAAAAGGCTTTTTGCCGAGTTTGGTGGGCCATCGTTTCAGGCTGTTTTCGATTTTGCCAATACTGTGCTGATCGGCTTCTCTCCCCTGCGCGATTGGCAGTGGATCTTCCCTCACCTGGGTCAGGTTCACATAAAGGACGCACTCTATGGCGAGCAGAAGATCGTCCCCGCTGGGCAGGGGGATGGCCAAATGGTTGAATTCCTCAGGGACTTGGCAAATTCTGGATGGTCTGGCCCCCTTTCCCTAGAACCTCACCTCAGCCAGGCAGAAGCCTTCTTTGGCAAAACGGCTCCCGATCTCGCCTTTCTCGCGCTTGATTCTTTGAAGGAAGTTCTCTCCCAAGTAGGTCTACAGTAATGTCTCAATCCCTTCGCTTTTGCGTACTCGGATGCGGTGTCATCCACGAAAATCACTGTGACGCGATCACAAAGACTGACGGTGCAACCCTCTCGGTTGTGGTGGACGAAGTCGCTTCAAAAGCCCAAGCAGTGGGAGAGAAGTACGGAGTAAAGCACGCCACGTCACTCGACGAAGTTTGGGATGACTTCGACGCCATCGCCATTTGCCTCCCCAGTGGTCTCCACGCAGAATATGGGATCAGGGCAGCAGCCAAAGGCAAGCATGTTCTGACAGAAAAGCCGATTGACATCAAGCTCAAAGCGGCGAAAGCCCTTGTGAGTGCCTGCGAGAGTACTGGCGTCAAGCATGCCTGCATCAGCCAACACAGATTCGCCAAGGACATCAATCGGCTCCGCGAGGCAGTTTTGTCTGGCGAACTGGGCAAGATGATTCAGGGTGACGCTTATATCAAGTGGTATCGAACCCAGCAATACTACGATTCCGGCGATTGGCGCGGCACGTGGGCTCTGGATGGAGGGGGGTGTCTGATGAATCAAGGAGTCCACTACGTTGACATGATCCAGTGGGTGATGGGAGGGGTCGAGTCGGTTCAGGCCAACGTCCAGACCCTCGCCCATGACATCGAGGTCGAAGACATGGCCCAAGCCCTGGTGACTTACAAATCTGGCGCGGTTGGGGTCATCCTTGGATCAACTTCCGTCTTTCCTGGCATGGCGGAAAGGCTTGAGGTTCATGGCACCTATGGCTCTGCCATCATCGAAGGGGATCGCTTCAAGCTGTGGCAGGTGGACGAAGCCCAAGCGCAAGCTGGTCTTTACGGAGGATCTGTGAACAAACAGCCAACCCCCAGCCTGCATGTCGTGAGCCACGACGAGCAATCGGGGAGCGGCAGCTCTGACCCGAGCGCAATATGGGGACATCAGCACCAGATGCAGATCGAAGACTTTGTGAGGGCAGTCGCGGACGACCGCGACCCTGTGATGACCTGCCGAGATGCGATCGAACCCCTCAAGGTCATCCTTGCGATCTACGAGAGTTCGAGATTGGGTGGGGCGAGGATCAGACTGGAGGATTTGCCAGAATGAGATTCGCTGCCCAGTTCTACACCTTGCGCGACTTCACCCAGACGAAAGAAGGCTTCATCGATGCTCTGAACCGGGTGGCAGAGATGGGCTACGAAGGGGTGCAACTCTCCGCCGTTGGATGCATGAATGGCGAGAATCCGGAGGTCACAGCGGAGGAGGCTGCGAAGTTGATTTCATCGCGAGGACTCGTCTGCTGCGCGACTCATAGAGCGTGGGAAAGATTTCGCGATCACTTTGAGGAAGAGGTTGAATTCCACCACACCCTGCATTGCCCCTTTACGGCTTGCGGAATGCCGCCCCATGAGGTCTCGGTCGGAGGGACAGATGCCTTTCGCACGTGGATCGCAGAAGTTCAGCCGGTTGCAGAGAGACTGGCTGAACAGAACATCCACCTGGGATACCATAATCATGCACTTGAGTTTGTTAAGGATTCCCAGGGAATTCGGCCATTTGACTTGTTGATTCAGGCTGAGTGGTATCCCCTGGAGATCGATACTTATTGGGTTCATATCGCCGGAATGGATGTGGCAGAGCTCATCGAGTTGGTGCCAGGTCGCTTGCCTTTCGTGCACCTAAAAGATGTCATTCCGGACCCCTGGGCCCCCACCATGGCAGCGATTGGGGAAGGCAATCTCAACTGGGTGCGCCTCTTGCCGCTCCTGGAGGAATCAGGAACCGACTGGGCGATTGTGGAGCAAGACACTTGCCCCCGCGACCCCTTTGACTGCCTCGCCTCGAGCCTGGCCTACCTCCGAGCCCTCGGATATTGAAAGGTCAACGGTAGGTGTCTACTTGTGAAGCACTTGTCAAGCACTTACGCCTAAAGACCCCCACCCGTTTATTGCACTATAATCTCAATTATGGAGAGGCACACTCTCTCTAAGCTGCTCTGGGTATCTGTTCCCTTAGCGATCGTTGGACTTGGAACCATTCTCTTGTCAAGGGGAAGCACCCAACCTTCTACCGTTGCCCCAGTTGTTGCTGGATGCATCGGTTGCACTCTAGCGAGCCAGCCGTCTGATCCTGCTGGCGGTCGCATCACAAAACTCATGGCGGGAGAGACCTACCAGCTCGCGAGCACGGTCGGTGGCAGTGGCTGGGAAGCGGATCACGGGACGATTTCCTCAACCGGGCTTTTTACTGCTCCTGCCTATATCCCTACCGAAGGAACCGTCACGATTCAAAGGGTCGATGGGAGTGGCACCCCTCTTGCCCAAGAAACAGTGATTTTGGAGCCCAATCCATCTTTGCCTGGCTCAGCCAAACCTCGTTACATTCGGGTGAACGTCTTACCAGAGGAACCAGGCTTTTCTACTGAGCAGACTTGTTCTGTGGTTGACGGGGATGGTTCGGTTATCACCGCTGGCCCTCTGCTTGCGATTGTCAATTCCAATCCTGGTCTTGGCTTGGTCCGAGGAAATGAACCAGCTCCGCAACTGTACCCAACCGAAGATTGCCTTGTGGCGGTCGATCAGCCGACGCCAATTGGGGAAGCAAGCCCCCTTCTTGGGATGGAGTCCTCCGACGTCGCCGGAGCGAATTCAGAGATCCTTGTGCTTGTGGCTCAAGATCAGTCTGGCCGGGCAAAACCTCAAACCTGTAAACCGCGCCCCCGCTGGGAAGATCACAGGGGTAAGCCCTGCACAGGAACCAGCCCCAATCCTGATCCTGGCACGATGATCACCTACGGGCCCAACAAAGATGACCACGTCTCAACTGGCCAGATGGAGTTCACCACTGGTATAGAAGCTGCTTGGCAAGCGATTGTCGGGAGTGGAGGGTCTGGTGGTTTCACAGTTGGCGTGAGCTACCCGGTTAGGCGACGGTGGCTGAATTACACTCGCTATTTTGTCCAGGATCGGTACCGCTGTGTTAACGGCGAGTGGGTGTTTCTCAAAACCGTTCGTTGCATTTCCGTCAACACTGGTCAACAGTCGTCGCCGCCGTGGGTCAATCTTGCTGATGGGTATCCCTATAACGGGGATCCACTCCCCGGCGGTTGGAGTTCCTGGGTCTGTAACTAACCCTTAGTTCTTGGTGAGATTGGTTCAGGTTGTTTTCTCTGATCTGCTTGCCTGGGCCTGCACCCGGCCGATTCTCCCCCCAGCCCTCTCCCCAGTATAAATGCTGGGGGGAGGGGATTTCGGAGGCAGCCGAGACAGCCCCCAGGTGCTCCGGAATAGTGGGTTCGGTTCAGAAAAGTCTGTCGGCCAGTCGCAGGTGCGCTTGAAGCCCTCTCCCTGGCTCACCGGGGAGAGGGTTTGGATGAGGGCGTCTTTCCACGACTCGGACCCAAATTGCTCCTTTTCGATTGAACGTGGTGCTGCTGATTTCCCCCCACCCCTACCCCTCCCCCAGTAAAAATACTGGGGGAGGGGTTTTCGGAGACAGCGCCGCAGGGGGCAGACCGGACGAGTGCTCGGAGCGGAACTTCCCAAGCTGGGAACCGGTCGGGTGTGGCCGTGGGCCCGGCGGCGCGGTGAATTTTGTCTCAAGTCCGCAAAGTCTTTACGAACCGATCAGCTCCGTTCGATCCGAATCAGTCTTCCGTTCCCTTCATCCGTAAGGACATAGATAAAGCCATCAGGACCTTGGCGAACGTCACGAACTCTGGCTCCGATCGACAACCGCTCTTGGCGCAAGATGGTCCCTTTCTCGTCCACCTCCACTCGGCGGACATCGCTACTCCTCAGGCCACCGGCAAAGACCGACCCTTGCCACTCGGGGAACCGGCTATGGCGATAAACAGCCAGACCAGAGGGTCCTGTGGCAGGCGTCCAAACGACCTTGGGATCTAGCTTGCCAGAAGCAGTGCGAAGATTCGAGATTTCCGGACCCCAATATTCCTTGCTATGGGTGACGAGTGGCCAGCCAAAGTTCTGGCCAGGCTGAATCAGGTTCAACTCGTCCCCTCCTTGGGCACCATGCTCCGTGGCCCAGATCTTCCCGGTCTGTGAATCGCGCGCAAGGCCCTGGATGTTTCTGTGGCCGATCGAGTACAGCTCAGGCGTGGCACCGCTCTCACCGGCAAAGGGATTACCAGAAGCGGCCTTTCCGTTTTCGTCCAGGCGCAGGATTTTCCCAAGATGACTACTGAGTTTTTGAGCCTGATTGCGGATGTTCTCCCCGTTCAGAGCCGTGGGGGGATTCCCACCATCACCGATCGCCAAGAGCATCGTGCCGTCTGGGAGCCAAAGAATGCGCGACCCAAAGTGACCGCCGCCATCCTTGCTCTGAGAGACGCGGAAGATTTCCTGCAAGCCGTCCAATCGGTTCCCGACCAACTGAGCTTTCCCCAAGACGGTTCGGTTTGACCCATTGCTCCCCGTCGAATAGGTGAGATAGACGATGCGGTTTTGGGAAAAATTCGGATGAAGAGAGACATCCATGAGGCCTCCTTGCCCTCCGGCAAAGACAGTCGGAGAACCCAACACATCCTCGACAGTTTGAAAGTCAGCTGAGACCAGCTTCAGGCCTCCACGCTTTTCTGTGATGAGCATCCTGCCATCTGGCAACCAAGCCACAGCCCAGGGGTTCGCCAAGCCGCGCACCACAGTCGTTTGCTTCCAGTTGCTACTTTCTGCCGGAGGGCCGCTCACCGGGGTTGCCCCGCTCGCGTTCGCAGAAGATGCGGAAGGTTGATTGGCTGCGACCATGCAACCAGTCGTGACTCCAATCAGGCCAATCAGCCCGAGTCCTTTGATCCAAGCAGGGGTAACCATCGCTTATTCCTAGAGGAAAACTCTTTCCTTCCAAGAACGCTTCGGAAACCCCACTCATCACCCAGAATGAGCGAGAATCAGACCTTAGTCATCTTCACCAGACAAGACAAGTCCCCTCTTAGCCCGCTCCTGGGGCCTGGCTCCAACAAACTCGATTGGGAAAGGGGTCTCCCAGCCTCTCATCATATGCCAGGCATATCGAGAAAGAGATTCCATTTCGTCGTAGGTCTGGACTTCCCTTTGGCGAAGGTCAATCTTTGCCAGCTTTGCCTCGATCTCTTTCTGAAGGGGGGAAGCATTTTCTGTAGACGTTCGCCACTCATCAAGAGGAAACTGATTCGGCTGGCACTCGTACGGAGAGAAGTCCGGCCGATTTTGGAAGCATGCCGTCATCAGAGGCGAGGCGGCATCAAGTTGGTTCATCGGCTGCAACCCTAAGATCCTCGCGATGGTGTGCAGAACCGAAGTTTGGTTGTAGAAGTTGCTGACCGTCGTCTTGCGTTTGGAGTAGGCACTCACCACAAAGCAGAAGGAGCGGTGGCCATCTACATGATCAAAGCCATTCTGGGGGTCATCCTCGTTGATGAAGATGACTGTATTGCGCCAGTACTGCGACTTGCTCACTGCCTCAACCAACCGTCCGACTGCTAGGTCGTTGTCTGCCATGTGGCTTCGCGGCGTCACACCTCCGCCGAAGTGATCCTGCGGCAGATAGACGATCGTGAGGTTCGGAAATCGCCCATTCTTCTCAAACTCCCGAAACTCCTTTAAGAAAGCATCCATGCGGAGTACGTCGGGAATATTCATGTTCCAACCTGGGTATTCCCGGCAAGAATGGGCTCTGAGACGAGCAATCCCGATGTTTTGGGAGAAGGTTTGTGGCTTGCCTGCTGCGTAAAGATCCCAGATTTCGCGAGCAGACTTGGCCGGAGTCGGCTGAGCGTAGTCCATCTCTCCGTAATTGCGGAAAGTCAGACCAGCATCCAAAACTCCGTCCCAAATGAACCCAGTGGAGGAATAAGTGATTGGGTCGTCACCGAAGGTGTAACTGCGGTTGAACCCCCCAAAGGCGTTGTTCAAATAGGGAGTGACGTTCCCTTCCGTTGCCCAGCTATGGCCGTCGGCACTCAAGACTCCGTTGCAATAGTAGTTATCGAGTAGGACATAGTCGAGAGCAAGTTTGTGATGGTTCGGGGCTTCTTTTTCCGTGAATTCAACGAGCTTTGGCTCACCATCACCCCTGGCAATTGCCCCAAAGAGCTGATCATAAGTTCGGTTCTCCTTGATCACATAGATCACGTGTTTGAAAACGCTAGGCTCACCGACCCTTTCTGGCACTGGAACCGGAGCCCGATTGGCCCTTCGTTTCAGTTGCATCGATTCCAAGAGTTGATCTGACTTGCAGTTGGCCAAAACTTGGCTGGTCAGGGCCTGGGCGGTTGATCCAGAAGGAGGCGCAAAAGCGGTGAGAGTGCCAGCGTAATCGTAGCTTTGGCGTCCCTTTTCGTTTCTCTGGGCCCGGCTCCCGATTCCCTTGTTGTTCACGACCACCAGGCGTCCCGAGTTCCAGATGACCGCAGAGGGATAGCCATCAGTAGGCACGTAGCCTTCCACCTTTGGCACGGTATCCAGCCTGACGGTTGCAAGGGCATTATTACCAGTCAGGGTGACAAAGAGACGATCCCCCCCAGGGGAGAGGGCCAAACCAACTGGCTGAGAACCAAAGGGGAGGTCCTCGCGGGGGGCTACCTTCACAGTTCGAGCCACACTATCGCTCTCGACGGAGATGAAGGAAAGGCTATCCGAGTTAGCATTTGCGACGACTAGTTCGTTGCGTCTGGCTAAGAAAAGGAGCTTCGTCGGCTGGAGTCCCACGGGAATCTGGCTCAGCTCTTGCCCTTTGGCGAGGTTTAAAATACTCACGGTCGCCTCGTCCACGATGCCGTTTGGTTTCACCTTGACCGGAGTCCCAGCCGAGGGCGCGGTCGTTTGGCTTTCGGGAACGATCCGTCCGCCTTGGTTCGAAACATAGGCCTTGTCTCCGATGATGGCAACGCCAAAAGGAGCTACACCCGTCGGGATCGTTCGTTCAACTTTCTGAGCCTCCCAATTGATGATAGCGAGATTGTTCTTCACGCTCTGGCACACAACGAGTTTCCCGCGCCACCAGGCCATGCCGAGCGGGAAGGTGTTTCCTTGAGTCTCCAAAGCGAGAACTTTCGACTGGGTTGGCTTTCCTTCGCTTGAGATTTGGTAAGAGATGATTTCCCGGCGAGAATTCGTCACCAAGAGTTCTTTGCCATCTGGCGTGAAGATCAGCCCGTGGAGAGAACTCCCATTCGGCAAGGGGGCAGACCCGACTTCCTTTAGATCAGTCGCCGAAAAGACCTTCAAATTCTGAATATCCTTAACGGCAATCCACTTCCCATCAGGCGAGAGGACGAGGTCTACTGGCCGAGCCAGGCCACCAATTCGTTCGCCATAGGGGGTCACAATTTGGCCATTCGGCAAACGGTAAGAAGTGCCTGTCACCTGGCCGACTTGTGGGTCAAAACCCTGACACCCAGCGAGCAGGATTGCCAGAAAGCCCCAAGAAGTCACGATACAAAGCGAGGAAAAAAATCTCATGCCTTATAGTGACCGATACGGAAGTAAATTCCCCCTATATTTACAGAACCTTAACGGTTATGTTATTCAGGACGTCGGATGACCCAAGGGCCAGCCCGCAAAACGTCTTCGTATTCTTGCGAGCCCTCGGAAATGACCTGCTCCTCATCCGTCTGGTCTGATTCATCGTCAGGGGCGGGACTTGCCTCATAGGGGTCATCCCACTCGGGACGATCTTCCTGACTCGGATCCCAGTTTGCCTTGGGTGACTGCTTAAGAAGGCTTCCCAAAACTCCATTCACAAACCGACCACTTTCTTCGCTCCCATATGACTTTGCCAAGATGACAGCCTGGCTAACAGAGACCTTGGGGGGCATGCCTGGCAGGTTGTAGATCTCAAAGGCAGCGAGCCGGAGGGCTATGAGATCGGTGACCGCGAGTCTTTCGAGCTGCCAATCCCTGAGGTTTTGGCTAATTTGGTTATCGAGGGCCACTTGGTGTTGCAGAGTGCCACCAATGAGGGTTCGCAGAAAAGTTTCTGCCTCAGGCACAAACTTTTGGCGCAACAAGATCGTTTCGAGCGCCTCCGCTGCCTCGGCCTGGCCGACGTGGGTCATGTAGAGGGCTTGGAAGGCACACTCTCTGGCCAAACGCCGAGACCGCGAGTGGTGGCTTTGGTCAGACTCCAACCACAGACTCCTCTAGGAACCGAGGCACGAAGGCAGTGCTGACTTCCCCTGCCACATAGTCTGGGTGGCGCACGATGCGCCTCAGGAAGGGGATATTGGTCATAATCCCCTCCACGTTAAACTCGTCCAGGGCAACGCGAAGCCGGTTCACTGCCTCAGTTCGATCACTGCCAGTCACGATGAGTTTGGCAATCATGGGATCGTAGAAGGGAGATACACTGAAGCCAGCGTAGACATGGGTATCGAGCCTGACCCCACCGAATCCAGGGGCCTCCCAACGCGTGATCGTTCCAGTGCTCGGGGCAAAGTCGTTATCAGGGTCTTGAGCTGTGATTCGCGCTTCGATGGCGTGGCCAGTCAGTTTCACGTCCGTTTGGGCGAAAGGTAATGCTTCACCGCTGGCAATTTTGAGCTGCCATTGAACCAAGTCGATCCCGGTAATGGCTTCTGTGACGGGATGCTCCACCTGAATCCTGGTATTCATTTCCAGGAAGTAAAAATGGCCTTGCTGGTCGAGCAGAAACTCAACTGTTCCCGCGTTTGTGTACCCGACACTTTTCGCCACTCGGACAGCTGCTTCGCCCATCCTCACGCGGAGGTCGTCGTTCAAGACGACGCAGGGGGCTTCTTCGATGATCTTTTGGTGGCGAAGATTTTGGATCGAGCACTCCCGTTCACCCAAAAAGATGAGGTGACCCATTTTGTCGCCGAGCACTTGAATTTCGACGTGGCGGGGTTCGACAACACACTTTTCAACCAGCATGTCGCCGTTCCCGAAACTCGCCTGAGCTTCCGCCTGGGCTGTCTTCCAGAGCCGGTTGATATCGTCGGGGGTGTCAGTTCTTCTGATTCCTCTGCCACCACCCCCCGCGACTGCTTTGAGCAGAACTGGGTAACCGATCTTTTCGGCAACCTTGATTGCCTCCACTTCATTTGCGACTGGCCCTTCGGAGCCTGGCACGACTGGGCAGTTTGCTTCAATCGCTGCTTGTTTGGCCATCGCCTTATCTCCCATCGCTTGGATCGCTGTGACAGGCGGGCCAATGAAGACGATTCCCATGGAGGCCAGAGCTTCGGCAAAAGGGGCTCTTTCGCTGAAGTAGCCAAAGCCGGGGTGAACTGCCTCGGCCCCAGAAATTTCGGCTGCCATGAGGACGTTCGCGAGGTTGAGGTAGCTGTCGGTATTGCTCGCTTCCCCGACGCAGATCGCCCGATCTGCCATATGAACATGGCGACTCTCTGAATCGGCTTTAGAATAGATGGCGATGGCTTCGACGCCAAGCTCACGGCAGGCCCGAATGACGCGACAGGCGATCTCGCCCCGATTGGCGACAAGAACACGATTAAACATAGTTACTCAATACTTTTCGTGGCCAGGATGAGGGCAAGATACAGTGCCTTCTTCGGCATTGTATTGATAATCGACTTCTCCGACTGGACACTTGGTCAGGCTGCGAACTCCTTGAATCTCTTGGAGTGAACCTGGCCTGGTGTTGTCGACCGGATCAGTTTGGATCATAAGAGCTTGTCGAACTTGGCTGAGTTGGGCTGCACAATCTGTGTCCTTGGCGCGCAGCATCGCCCTCCCCACGATCGTTTCTCCTTTCCCATCAGCCCTAGGTGACCCTTGTGGCTGGCCGGTAAGAGCCTGAGGCCCGATGGCAAAAACGGCAACCAAGACTAAGCCGATGACGCAGGCAACGATGATGCCCACCAAAGCTCGTGCACTTCTCCGATTCATTGTTTGTTCACCTTTGCAACAGTTTGGCCGTACTCGAGGGCATCCCCATTTTTCGCCAGAACCTCGGCAAGGACGCCACTCGTGGGGGAGAGAATCTCATTCGCAATTCCCAAGGCAACAACTTCTCCGATCAAATCGCCCTTCGCCACTTCAGATCCAATTTGTGCGGCTTTCTGGTTCGTGCGAAAGTAGCCAACTGCGGGAGAGGGCACTGAGACCTCAGACTGATCTGGGGTGACGCTCGCCAAGCTGCCCATGTCCAGATCCAGATCGAGGTCGTCCTCAAAATCAGGCCCTAGCTTAGCAGAGAGTCTCTCCCCATCGAGGGAAGCCTCGACAGATGAATAGCCTCGTTTGCGAGCTACTTCGAGCAAGTGGCGGATGGTTGCAGAGTCAAGCCCCGGCATTCACTGGATGTTACCGCAGGCTGTCACACGCAGCACGGCAAAACAACAGACATAAGGAGGCAAAAAAAAATAGGATACGACTGGAGAGGAGCAACGTCGTATCCCGAATCTGTTTTCGTATCGGAGCATCTCTGGCTTCGTCCTGCAAAAAACATCTGCTGTCGAAACCCAACTTGTTAAAAGCTCCTAACTGTAAGACAGTATAAACGCCAGAAAGATTCCGTGTCAAGAGATGATCTTGCTCATCTATCCTCAAAAATCATATGTTTCTCAACAAATTGGCAGAGTCCTATTGGTTTTAAGGCTCCAGTAATGTAAGTGATGCTTCGGCGACACAAAAATCTTCTTAACATTCACTGAATTGAATGTCATCACTTTTAACGACATTTGATCATGCTAGTCTAGGTCTGACGGCCGCTCAAGAATCTCCAACCGAGTCGCCCTCGGTCCTCAATCAGGGATTCTTCAGAGACTTGGTTCCTCCGCCAGCAGGAGTTGCGGTGAGTATGACAAGAAGGCCCCATCGCCGAGGGGTGGCGGCAAAGAATCCTGCTATCGCCCTGAGGAAACTCTCCCCGAACCGCCGAGAATCTCAATACTTCCTGGAGGGGAGTGTCTATGTCGATGAGTCCTCGGAACTACGGTTTGATGGAGATGTCTGCGGTGAAAGAGGTGGCCAACATTGGGTTGGGTCACGCGACCACTGCCCTCTCTGAACTCACTGGGCACAGTTTCAACATGGATATCCCTGAAGTTGAAGCGGTCGCCCTCGAAAAGATTCCCGAGACGATCGGGGATGCGATGGAGCTATTCGCTGGGGTGTACATGCCATTCGAAGGCGATGTCGAGGGGCACATGGCATTCGTCTTTCCTTGGCCGAGCGCTGTTCAACTCTGGACGTGGCTCTTGGGGTCTGCTCCTGATGGTCCGGAGGCTGTGGATGAGTTGGCCGCCAGCGCGATGCTCGAAGTTGGGAACATCCTAAACAGTAACTTTCTGAACGCCATTAGCAACATGACCAATCTTTCGATGCACGCCACCCCCCCTCTTGTGTCGATTGATCTTGGCTACAGCATGGTTGCCTCCATCGTGGCTAATGCTGAGATGCAAGATGTCGTGGCTTTGGCGGTGGAAACGCGCATTTTTGACCTTCCAACTGGCGCGACGACTGGTTACTTTCTTTGCATCCCAACGAGAGCAGGGCTTGATCTGATCTTATCCAGGCTAGGCGTTTTGGAGGTGGCTTAGGTGGCGACCGCACAGCAACTGATGGTCGGAATGGCCGATATCAAAACTGCAAAATCAGGAGCCACCTTTACATGTTTAGGCCTCGGGAGTTGCATAGGTTTGGCAGCATTTGACCGAGAATCAGGGGTGGCAGGCATGATCCACATCATGTTGCCAGAAGCCTTCAAGGACAAACCCGTAGAAAAGGCTGGAAAATTTGCCGACACTGGAATAGTGGCCATGCTCGATGAAATGTTCAGACTCGGGGCCAACCCGTCACGGTTGGTGATGGCCTACGCAGGAGGTGCCCAAGTCTTTAAATTTGGGAACCCTTCATCAACAACACTTGATGTTGGCTTGCGTAACTCAGCCGCAGTCGAAAAGATACTGAAAGCGAAGGGGTTTCGGGTGCTCGGAATCGACATCGGGGGGCCTAATGGACGCACCGTCACCTACGAGCAAGCCACAGGGATCATCAAGGTGAGAACAGTGAATGGAGGAGAAAAGGTTCTTTGCAACCTTAAGGGTTAAAGCCATGGCTAACGCAGCAATTACCCTCCAAGACATCGTCGACAAAACCAGCGACCTCCCAACCCTGCCAGCAGCAGCCCTCAAGGTTATGCGGGAAGTTGAGAGCCCCCACTCCAACGCGTCTACTATTGGAAATCTTCTTTCTGTCGATCAGTCCCTCTCAGTGAGAGTCCTCCGTCTGGCAAACAGTGCCTTTTATGGGCTCAACCGACAGGTAAAAGACCTGAACGAGGCGGTTGTCATTCTTGGGATGAAGACCGTGAAAAATCTTGCAATGGTGGCAGCCACCTACCCATGGATGAGTCGGCCCGTTAAGGGATATAACCTTGGCCCCAGACAAATGTGGTGCCACGCCTTTGGAACAGCAGTTGGTGCTCAACTTGTCGCAAAGATGAGTAAAGCGTGTCGCGAAGATATCGCTTTTACCACTGGACTTCTCCATGACATTGGAAAGGTCGCCTTGAGCGTCTGGGTGGAAAACAAAATTCAAGCCATTAGCTACTATGCGACGCGCGAAGGGATACCCTTTGATGCTGCAGAGCGCAAAATCCTGGGATTTGATCACTGCCAAGTCGGCGGATATCTAGGGGAGAAGTGGAACCTACCAGAAGAAGTGGTTCTTGCCATCAAACATCACCACGACCCTGACTCCCTTATGCCAGATGTGCCGCCTGTCGTCGATTGTGTGCATGTTGGAAACTATCTCACGATGGCGATGGGATTTGGCCTCGGGGGAGACGGACTCCTCTATGGAGTAAGCGAAGAATCCTTGGCAAGACTCGGTCTCTCAAGCGCGGAGCTTGATGAAATCATGGACGAATTCGTTGGCTCTTACGAACGCTATGAAGAGTTGTTTGGGGAACTCACAGCCGCATGAAACAAAAAGTACTTATCGTTGATGACTCGGCCTTTATCCGACGTGTGCTCACAGATTGGATAGCTGGCGAACCAGATATGGAGCTCGTTGGTGTCGGTAAGAACGGTCGAGAAGGAGTCGAACTCGCACAAAAACTGAACCCCGATGTGATGACCCTTGATGTGCAAATGCCGATTATGGATGGGCTTACTGCCCTGTCCGAAGTTCGGAAAACCTGCCCAAAGGTTCATGTCTTGATGGTGAGCAGTGTGACCACCCAAGGCGCAGTCGAAACGATTAAGGCCCTCGATCTTGGTGCCTATGACTTTTTTAGTAAGCCAAACTCCGCAACCAGTTTACAGTTCCTCGAGAGTCGTGGTGAGCTCCTAGAAAAGATTCGATCTGCTCGATACGTGAAGTCGCGAGTTGCCTCTCCTAAACCAACTCCGGTTGCCACCTCTCCCCAGAAAACCAGCGACAAGATTGTTGTCATTGCGAGCTCGACTGGCGGACCGAAGACACTTGTCCAGCTTTGGGAATCTTTACCAAAAGGATTTCCTGCCCCGATTCTGATTGTGCAACACATGCCAGCCGGATTTACTCATAGTTTCGCCATGAGACTTAACCAAGTCGGAACCGTACCCTGCCACGAAGCGAAGAAAGGCGATGCGATCCTCCCAGGTCAGGCCCTTCTTGCCCCTGGCGGTCAGCACATGCTGATCGGCAAAGACGGCAGAATAGTTCTTAACGAGGAGCCAACCTTACATGGAGTTCGGCCAGCTGCAGACTACCTATTTGAAACAGCATCTACTCTTTACGGCAACAGGGTTATCGGGGCAGTCCTGACAGGGATGGGCCGCGATGGTGCCGAAGGTGCAGTAACTATCCGGAAAGCGGGAGGATATGTTGTTGGCGAGAACGAATCGAGTTGCGTCGTTTACGGAATGCCAAAAGCTGCCATGAAAGCTGGTGGGATCGATGCCGAGTTGCCACTCGAAGAAATCGGGTCTGCGATCGTTGGGGCCTTATCTAGGAGGTTAAAGAATGCTAGTTAAGCAAAGCGATTGGGACCTCTTCTACGCAAACATCTTGCGCAAAACAAAACTCGACCTCAATCAATACAAAGCCAACCAACTTCAAAGACGGATCGTAAGTTTGGCTGAGCACCGAGGATTTCGATCTCTGAATGACTTCTGGGGTTGGGTAGATGCTGACGCGAACAATGTCCAGTCTTTCTTGGACCACCTGGCGATCAACGTGAGCGAGCTCTTTCGCAATCCTGAAAAATGGACAGAACTGCAAACGAAAATTATCCCAGAACTGCTGAAGCAGAACCAACGGCTGAAGATCTGGTCGGCTGGCTGCTCTTATGGTGCTGAAGCCCATACTATGGCAATCCTCTTGCAGTCCCATTTTCCAGGAAGCCACACAGTTCTCGGTTCTGATATCGACCAAGCAGCTTTGAATCAGGCTAACAGAGGTGAGTTTGCCGATTCGGACGTTCGAGGGATCCCAAAGCAATATCAGCAATACCTAGCCAAACAGGGCACCAATTGGATCGCAAACCAAGATCTTAAGAAATATCTTAAGTTCCAAAAGCTGAACCTTCTGGGTGATCGCTTTGAATCGAACTTCGATTTGATCATGTGTCGGAACGTTGTGATCTACTTCACAGAAGAGGCAAAGGACGAGCTCTATAAGCGGTTCTACGCCTCTCTTCGACCAGGAGGCTACCTCTTCGTAGGCAGCACCGAAAGGATCTTCAAGTCAGCGGAACTTGGTTTTGAAACTCCTTACCCGTTTTTCTATCGAAAACCCTTGCAGGAAGAAAAAAAATGGCGAAACGCATCTTAATCACAGATGACGCGCTCTTTATGCGCGTGACTCTCAAGAACATCCTTGTCCAAAACGGCTTTGAAGTCGTTGGCGAAGCCCAAAACGGTAAAGAAGCCGTCGATCTTTATGATCAGCTCAAACCTGATCTTGTGACGATGGACATCACGATGCCAGAAATGGACGGAATCGCAGCACTTAAGGCGATTCGCTCCAATGACCCAGATGCTAAAGTCGTGATGTGCACGGCAATGGGACAAAAGAACATGGTTGTCGAGGCAATTCAAAACGGAGCAAAAGACTTTATCGTTAAGCCCTTCCAACCGGAACGAGTCGTCGAGGCATTAGGAAAGCTCTTAGCTGCTTAGTCAGAATACCAAAGGAAAGGGATGGTGAGAAAAGCGAAAGGATTCAGAAGATGAAAGTTGAATATGTGACACCCTTTGTGGCTGGCTCGATCAAAGTAATGCAACTCCTCTTACAGTTAACACCTAGTCGAGGACAGTTGAGTGCCAGGCCACAAGTCTTTACAACCCAACAGGTGAACATCGTATGTGGAATCACTGGCGACATTGAGGGACAGGTGATTTACGGAATGTCCGTGCGAACCGCCGACAAGATTGCCGGAATCATGATCGGAAGCCCGGTTCAAACCTTTGATGCACTAGCAGCTTCTGCCATAGCTGAACTTGGGAACATGATCAGTGGTAACTCTGTCACAATGTTGGCCCAACAGGGCTTTAATTGTGATATCACACCACCGACAATTGTGAAGGGATCAAACGTTAAGATCACAACTCTTGACATTCCAGCACTCGTGATACCCCTCCAGCTCCAAGACGTAGGAGACTTTGAAGTAAACGTCAGTTTGCAAGAACGGAAAGCCCGGGCCGCCGCCTAGGTTCGTGGCCTCCGTTCTGGCAATATCACTCACAGGACAAAGCCAGCAAGGAAATAGGAATCCGGACTATCCACTCACTATTGGATAGTCCGGACTGAACAGTTTAGATCCAGTAGGACAGTGACCCCTAACAACAATCACAATTCGGACAGTTGGGAGGGCAGGGACAATTTCCATTTGCGCAGCAAGGGCACTTGCATTCCCCATCTTGGCAGGGCGGGCACTGACACTTTCCTTGTTCGCAGCAAGGGCAAGTAGGTTTCGTTTCGTTCATAGCATCCATACTTTATCGCATAAAGCAGAACAGAGGTGCCACAACACGTCAGATGCCACACTATTGAAACAATCTCCCTAACCGTCCGGCATATCCTGATGCAATGGCGGGAACGTGTAGGAATCGAACCCACCAAGCCCTTGTCGGGCCACAACGGTTTTGAAGACCGCGAAGCACACCAGCACCCATCCGCTCCCAGGCAAAGCCGAAACGCTGCATTAGTATAGCGGATCAAAATCTGAGTACACTGGGCAAGCAATCGATGGTTCACCAAAACGGCAAAATCTGGCTCGACACGAGCGGCAAACCGATTCAAGCTCATGGGGGTGGACTCCTCTTTCACCAGGGCACATTCTTCTGGTACGGAGAAAACAAAGGAGCCCCCAATTCGGCTCCTCTCTCCCATCCGAACGGCTGGATTATTGATCGGACGGACGTGATCGGTATCTCCTGCTACTCAAGCAAAAACTTAGTGGATTGGAAGGATGAGGGATTGGTTCTAGCAGCAAATCCTTATGATTCTGATAGCCCCCTGCACCCAAGCCAAGTCTGCGAGAGACCTAAAGTAGTCTGGGATTCGCTTCATCAACAATTTCACTTGAGGTGGCACCGAGACGACGGTTTTTATTTGAAGGCTGAACAAGGAGTCGCAGTTTCCGCCTCACCTACTGGATCGTTTCACATCCAAGATTGCTACCGTCCCTATGGAGAAGAGAGTCGAGATTTAACGGTCTTTGATTCCGGAGATGGTCTCGTTACTGTCTTTTCCTCGCGCAATAATGCGAGTCTTCTTTTCGGCAATCTCACAACGGGGGAAACAAAGATTGTCTTCGAAAACCAATACCGCGAAGCACCAGCTCTATTCTCTTATCAGGATCGATGGTGGATGATTTCAAGTGGGTGCACCGGTTGGGATCCCAATCCCGCTCGACTCGATTCTTCTCCAGACCTTTTTGGAGAATGGCAAGAGGGTGAGAACCCTTGTCAAGGAGAAGGAGGTGATGAAACTTGGGGTTGCCAAAGCACCTTTGTGCTTCAGATCCCAGGTGAAGAGCGGTACATTGCTTGTTTTGATCGTTGGAATCGTTATGATTTACAGCACTCGGGCTATGCATGGTTGGAGTTTGACTTATCTTGCGAGAAACCCACCCTTCACTGGAAAGACACGTGGGACGGAATATAGGCTAACCCATCTAATTATTTTGTTGCGCTCTAAACTTTTTCACTCCCTGGTTCAAGTTAATTCGTATCATGAGTCTATTTTACAATTATTCAAAGCTCTCTGCTAACGATGAGGCTCTTTCGGATGGCGGAGAAGTACATGCCCTTTACGAGGGAATCGCAACCTCCCTCGAGAAACTCTCCCCCAAGGAGTTGGAGACGAAGAAAAAAGCAGCAGATCTGTTCTTCTTAAATCGTGGTACGACCTTCACCGTTTACAATGAAGATCAAGGCATAGACCGAGTCTTTCCTTTTGACCCGATTCCGAGGATCATCTCTGGTACTGAGTGGGAGAAGATTGAATTTGGATTAAGGCAAAGAATCTTCGCGTTAAACCTCTTTTTAAAAGACATTTATCACGATCAAAGAATCCTGCGGGACGGTGTGATTCCAGTGGATCTGATTTTGGGTGCTAAGCATTTTCGCCGCGAGTGGGTTGGTGTCGAAGTTCCTCACGACATCTACGTTCACATTTGCGGAACAGATCTGATTCGTGACGAAAATGGCGACATGGTTGTTCTCGAAGATAACCTTCGAAGTCCAAGCGGTGTGAGTTACGTTTTGGAGAATCGGGAAGCCATGAAAAGTATGTTTCCCGAGTTCTTTGAAGGATATGATATCCGTCCTGTACAGGAATACAG
This sequence comes from Fimbriimonadaceae bacterium, assembly GCA_025455775.1. GTDB lineage: Bacteria > Armatimonadota > Fimbriimonadia > Fimbriimonadales > Fimbriimonadaceae > JALOLT01. Next base: position 7,900 of record JALOLT010000018.1, on the reverse strand, counting down.
CTACCTCCTTCGCGAAGTACTCGAGTTCATTGCTCCTCCGTCCGCAGATGATCCAGTGGCAGTTCTGCTAAGTCCAGGTGTTTACAATTCCGCCTATTTTGAACATACATTCTTAGCAAAGCAAATGGGAATCCGCGTTGTTGAGGGGCGAGACTTAGTAGTTGATGATGACATCCTCTACATGAAGACAACTGGTGGGTTGCGAAAGGTTGATGTTGTGTACCGTCGGATTGATGATGACTTTCTAGACCCCCTCATCTTTAGACCTGATTCGGTTCTTGGTGTTCCAGGAATCGTAAACGCATACCGTCGCGGTAATGTCGCTCTGGCGAACTCTATCGGTACAGGAGTCGCGGATGACAAAGCAGTCTATGCCTATGTTCCAAAAATCATACGTTATTACTTAGGTGAAGAGCCGCTTCTCCAAAATGTTCCGACGATCATCGCTAGTGATCCAGGTGGAGTCACTGCTATTCAAGATCAAATCGAAAACTTAGTCGTCAAGAGGGTTGATGAAGCTGGAGGATATGGTATGTTAATCGGTCCCCACTCTACTCGAAGTGAGCAAGAGGAGTTTAAAGCCAGAGTTGCTGCTGAGCCACGATGTTACATTGCACAAAGGATGGTTGATTTCAGCACTCATCCTAGTTTTATTGACGGTTCGCTTCAACCAAGAAGGGTAGATCTCCGGCCCTATATCCTTTTTGGCAGCGAAGTGAAAGTTCTGCCCGGGGGATTGACAAGGGTTGCATTACGCGAGGGATCGATGGTGGTTAATTCTAGCCAAGGGGGAGGGAGTAAGGACACATGGGTTCTACGATGAAACGCGGTGAAATGCTGAGTCGGGTTGCAAGCGCTCTTTTCTGGAGTTCACGTTACTCTGAGAGAGCAGAACATACAGCTAGAGTCTTGCGAGAAACCTTCCGATACGGTCAGGAGCTTGCTGGTCTCAGTGCTCCAGCAGCGATGGCGATCTTTGAAGAAGCTGCCCTATTACACGACCTGAAGGCATACAGTAGCCCAGAAGAGCTTCTTTCACAATTAGTGTACGATCCTTACCTACCAACTTCGGTTTTAAGCTGTATCGCAATGAGCCGAGAGAACGCCCGTTCTATTCGCGAAAGTGTATCGAGTGAGATGTGGCAGACGATCAATGTGTTGTATCACAGATTGACAAACTCTAATCGGACTACAGCAAACGCAGCAGAAATCCAGTCAACTCTCTGGGAGTTGAATGAAGTTTTTCACCAACTTCATGGTTTACGGGACCACACAATGTCGCGGGGTGAAGCTTACCAATTCATTCGACTTGGGAGGTACATCGAAAGAGCAGATCTGACACTCCGGCTGCTAGATCATATGTTCCACCACCCAGCCCTTGTTCTCGCAGAAGACGAAGGTTTGGTGATTCATACGATTCATTTATCGAGCACACTCAGAATGTGCACAAGCCTAGAAGCATTCTCGCGCGATTATACGCACTTAACCCCAGAAAGCATTGCCGAGTTCTTGGTGCTTTCGCCCGAGTCACCCAGGGCTGTCCTATTCGCTTTTGATGAGATTGAAGCTGCTCTGCATAGTCTCAGCCGCTCCCCCCGGGAGGTCTTCACAACAGAAGCGGAACAGCTTGTGGGAAGAATCGTCGGTGAATTGCGCTTTAGCTCAGCAGATGAGTTGATAGAGGTGGGATACCACGAGACATCGGAGCGACTTCTGGGGAAACTGAATCACTTAACGGCACTTATTGCCCTTACATACTTTGGATAAGTCTTATGCTTTTTGAATTGAAACACGAAACTCTGTTTGAATACTCGGAACCTGTCACGGACAGCATGATGGAGTTTAGGCTTACGCCGAAGACTGATGCAAAACAAAAAGTGATTATTCATCAAAGTCGGGTGGTACCTGCAAGATCAACAAGGCGCTATCTCGACGGCTGGGGAAATACTGTTACTACGGTCAATATCCCTTTTTCGCATCAGAAGGTTGAAGTAGTATTTGAGTCGGTTGTGGAATGTGATGAGGGCTCACGTACAGAAAATGAACAGGGCTCCGCGCGTGACTTAGCCCTTTACGATTTCAAACAACCTTCACGGCTCGTCGAGTGGACACCTTTGTTTCGTGAGTTTGTCCAAGATTTTGAGTCCATTCGAGACCATCCGACTCGCGAGTTGGCAGAGAAACTTTCTGAGGCCATCCATACTGGCTTTCGTTACGATACAAAGGCTACTACAGCCTCATCAACGATTGACGATCTTTTGCGCGGGCGAGCCGGTGTATGTCAAGACTTCAGTCATCTTATGATCGGGGTAGCTCGGTGGCTTGGCGTGCCTGCTCGGTATGTAAGCGGTTACGTTTACAGTGATCGCTACCAAGAGCAGACAGTTGCTAGCCATGCATGGGTGGAGCTATTTGATGAGAGCAGCGGCTGGATAGGAATTGATCCTACTCATAACGATTGGGTTCGGGAAAGCCACCTCAGGCTTGGTGTTGGACGGGATTATCAAGATGTTTCGCCAAATCGCGGGCTGTACCGGGGATCTGCCCAAGAGTCGGTAGAAGTTAGGGTCTTTTTACGTCCAATTGATCCAGTTGAGTTGGAACAAAGCACGAAAAGACTCTTTACTTCCGCTCAGCTTACGGCTTATGCGACTCGCCAATTTCGGAAACCGGCCCCAGTCAGCATTTTGCAGGCAATTACCGCTGCTCAGCAGCAACAACAACAGCAGCAATAGAGACTATAAGCGCCCTAATTCGTCGACGATTTCTACGACTGCGTTTGGCTTTGCCTGAGATAGACCAGCGTCTCGCATCTTGACTCGTAGTTCCCGGCTATCAGCCAAACGTTGGAGCTCTTCGTGAAGCTGATCGAATCGTTTCACAATGGTTCCTGCCCCAATTTGGGAGAGATATTCTGCATTACCCTCTTCTTGACCAGGAATTAAGAATGGTAGATAAACGACAAAGGGGAGACCCTGGGCTAGAGCCTCGAAAGTCGTTAAACCTCCTGGCTTAGCCACTAACAAGTCGCTCATTGCCATCAGCTCAGCCATTTCAGCCTGAGCAACATGCCCTTTAACTACAGAGCTCTGATCTGTAGCCAGCATCTGTCGGAGATTCGCTTCTAATCGGTGATTTCTTCCGGCGATGTAAATTTTCCTGAAAGAAGAGCCCTGCAGCCCTTGTGCCAAGTCTAAAACCGGTCCTCCTCCGATACCACCACTTGTGATCAGAACCTGAACATCTGTTGGTTGAAGTTCTGCAGAACGACGCAAACTTTCTCGATCGTAGTGGGTGGCGAAGACGCGATTGATCGGGATGCCAGTAACTGTGATCCGACCCTTCGCACTCGGGAGTCTTGTTTCTAAGACTTGACGCGACCATTCCTGAGGAACGAAAAACCAATCAGGATTACCTCTTAACCACATTCGATGGGGGTAGAGATCCGTGACGACAATTGCAACCCTAAAGCCGAACTCTTTACGCAATAAGGCAAGCTGAGGTTGAGGCAAGGAGTGAGTGCAGACGACCCAGTCGGGACGCAGACTTTTGATCAGGGGTCTGACACGACGACAGAAGGAAACATCGAGTCCGGTTTGAAACCAATAATTAAAGAGTGGACGGTCGGATGTCTTATAGAGATGCCCCCAAGTTCTAGGTGTTTTGCGAACAAGTTGCTCGTAACCACCACGGTACCAACCAGCGAATCCCCGGCCTGTGTGATCCAAAACATCAACAGACTCGGATTTCCACCCTCGGCTCAGGGCCTCTTCTGATATCGCATTTGCGGCTGAAACATGGCCATTTCCTGTACTGGCACTCAAGACAAGAAGTCTCATGCTGTGATCCCCTGTCGGGAAAGTCGCGTTCGGAGACGTTCGATCGTCTTCCAGACTCTCACACGGTGATACCTCTGGAGTAACACCAGCCAAGAATCGCCCCAAAGAATCCAAAGAGTATAGGGAATGTAGGGAAACCAGAGGCCATTGGTAAGAGCAAAGATGGCAGGAATCAGGCCAAATACTGCCATAATTCCGTGAATCATTTCAGCTGTCCTCGTGCCTAGTTCAAACCTCAAGAGATCCTGGGGAGATGGCTTTTCAACATACTTAACCCGTTCTCCAGTACTTCTCCGTTCGAGGGTGAGTTTTGTTTTTTCGATGTATGCAGTTGTGAGAAATCGAAAGAATTCAATTCCTAAGAAACGATAAAACTTTTCCGACTCAAACTTTCGGGGTCGAAACCAACGGTCTCCCCATGGCTGGCCAATTTCCTCTTCCGCTTTGGCGTTTGGGTCTGGATCCGGTCGCAGCAATCCTACGAGGGTTGCTTTATAGAATTCTGCAAGGACAATTGTTGCGTGATAGGTGCAGAAGAGAACCCAAAGCCAGAACCAAAAGAAAGCATTGTGAACCCAAAACATCGTGAGAATGGGGAGGGTAATGACAATGCGCAGGAAGTTTGCCATTGCGAAGTACCGAACGCCATCTTCCATAGCTTTGATTCGGGCGGCGGAGTAGCCGGCAAGCTGGGAAACCTGATCAGAGGCTGGCAGAGCAGGTTCACGAGTCATCTTGCACAAATGGACATAGATAGCCCGAACTCCCCAGTTCTCGTACCGATGCGCCGCACTCATTTTTTACCGATTTTGATTGCCCTAGTCGTGTTTGGTCGGGCTAACCAGCCCCTTTATCGCATCCAAGGTACGTCTCACAGCCGAATCTTCGTCAACCGTTTCGTCATCTGGGATCGAACGATACCAGATCAGCTCCAAACGCCCATCCAAGTGCTCGACAACTGCAGTGGAATGCTCAACCCAATCCCCGGTATTGATGTATACAAATCCGTCCTCATGCTCTGTGATGCGGGGTCGGTGGACATGGCCACAGACAACTCCTTCGAAACCATGCTCCCTCGCATTCTCCACTACTTCCTCCTCGTAGTCTGTTTTTTTGGCGATAAACTTCTTCACGCTTTTCTTGGCGAGAGCAGCGAAATCGACCGGCCGTTTCCCTTTTTTAATTCGATTTTTATTAACTGTTCCATTGAGCACAGCCAAATATTCATGCATATTCGCCCCTAGCCAGGCGATGGGCATCAGGCGGGTCACTGAGTCATCGAAGAGATCCCCATGAACGACCAGGAGATCTCGGCCATCCAGGAGGGTGTGGACAAAAGAGTGGTCGATGACGAGGTTCCCAAGCTCGACACCGTGCATTCTCCTCATGAAGGCATCGTGATTGCCTGGGGCATAGAAGACTTTGCATCCGTCGTTGGCTTGGTTGAGGGCGAGTCGAATGACGTCTGTCGCGTCCTTGCCCCACTTTCGGTCTTTTCGGCCAACCCAGCCGTCAATGATGTCTCCGACCAGATAAAGGTACTCGCATGAGGTCTCAGCGAGAAAGGCCTGGACAGCCTCTGTTTTGCTGTTCACAGTCCCAAGATGGATGTCGGACAAGAAAACTGTCCGATATTGCCGCTTCGACTCCGCCATAGCGAGTTTTGGTGGTGACGTCGTGTGGGAGTAAAAATCCCATCAGACCACGTTTTTCCATTCTACGCGATTCAAGATGAACATTCTGAGTCCCGGTTCTAAAACTTGACCTCAATCAGGGCGAGTTTTCTTGCCTTGCATCGACGAGCCAACAGCCAGAGCGCAAGGAGCAATTGATCAGTTTTTGTCTGCGCATCCAGGCCCGAAGCCACGCCCATGCCCCGATAAAATCGGGGCACCGCCCCTGGAATGCGCAGACTTCGCGATAACCGACACAAGGTGAGGAACGCAATACCACCCCCAACACAAAAAACCAAGCTCCCAAACACTCGCCCAAACCCCCTCAAAATCCCCGAAGAAAAAGACAAAACGCGTGCTCCGCTTCACCAAAAGCCCCGTTCTCTCGTCTATAGACTTGGAATAAAGTCGTTTCCCTGTTAAAACTGGGTGTGACGCAGGGTGGTCGAGGGAAACATGGCAAGAGCGCAGGACAACGACGTCCGAAACCGGAGGAAAGAATAAGCCAGACACCCCTTCTCGACAAACTCCCGGGATCCATCCGCCAAGTGGTCGAAGAAGAGAGCAAGACCGAAAAAGGCCTCCCAAAGCTCGAAACCTGGCTCCTCTCCTTTATCGCGACCTGTGTCCTCCTTCTCCACACAGTAGCCCTCGAACGCTTTGGGTTCTTCCGCGATGAGCTCTACTATCTGGCAAACGCGGCTCGCTTAGACTGGGGTTATGTCGATCACCCACCCCTGTGTGTTTGGATCCTAAAGGGGTTCACCACTGTCCTCGGGGAGCAACTCTGGGTGGTTCGCTTGCCAGTGGTGTTGGCGGGATGTGCCCTTGTTTTTATGGCAGGGCTGCTGGCGAGGGAGTTCGGCGGCGGGAGGCGGGCTCAGCTCATGGCGGCAGTGCTGGTGGCAGCGGCCCCCGTCTATCGAGTGGTGGGGCATCTTTATGCCATGAATGGGTTCGACGTGCTCTTTTGGGCTGTCGCGATTCTGGTCTTCACTCGCCTCATGAAAGACCCCAAACCCTGGCGTTGGCTGGCTCTTGGGGCAATCATCGGCCTTGCCTTGCTCAACAAGTTTTCTGTCTTGTGGCTTGTGGCGGGGCTCCTGGTTGCGGTTCTTGTTTCCGATCGCAGAAAGATCCTGTTGTCGCCTTGGCCCTATGCGGCGGCACTGCTTTCTCTTGCCATCATCGCTCCTCATCTCGTGTGGCAGGCGCACCACGGCTGGCCGACGAGCGAATTTGTCCGAAACGCAAATTCCCACAAACTGTTGGAGACGACTCCGATCACGTTCCTGTTCGTACAGTTTGCCGTAATGAATCCTGTAACTTTTCCCCTGTGGCTTCTCTTTGTCGGAGTGGCCTGGAGCAAGAAGGAATGGCGGCCAGTAGCGGCGATTTTCGCGACCGTGGTTCTGATCCTCTTGATCAATGGACGCTCGCGGGAGAATTATCTGTCCCCAGCCTATGCCGCGATCGTCGGGCCCGGTGTTGTACGGCTCGAGTCATGGCTCAGGGAGAAGCGAGACTTCCTCTACAGGGCTGGTCTGTCGGTAGCAGTTCTGGCAGGGGTCGCAACCAGTCTCGTTGTGATGCCGATTCTCGATCAGGAGCAATTGCGAAAACTGTACAACATCTGGCCTCACGCCACGCCGCAAGCAGAGCGCGGAGCCAAGGGAGATCTGAAGGGTCTAGCTGACATGCACGGCTGGCAGGAACTTCACGACGTGACCAAGAAAGTCTACGACAGCTTGAGCCGGGAAGATCAAGCGAGAGTTTCTGTCTACGGCCATAACTATGGCGAGGCTGCCGCGATTCAGCACTTCAGCAAAGGCCTTTGGGAACCAAGGGTCATCGGCCCCCACAATAACTATTGGCTCTGGGGACCAGGCGATTGGAATGGCGAAGTCTTGATCGTAGTGGGGGCGATGGCACAAGAGCACCAAGCCCTCTTTGAAAGTTACGAGGTTGTCGCCAGGAACAATGCCCCCTGGGCGGTTCCGGAAGAGGCCAACGCGCCAGTGGCGATCGCCAGGGGGCTGCGGATTCCCGTTTCTGAATTTTGGGAAAAAGTGAAGCGGCTGGAATAGAGCCGCTGCGCTCATCTTTCCCAAAGTCAAAGGGTATTGTGAAAAGATGAAATCAGGACAAATAGTTTTGCGATCTGGGTGCTTGTCGCTTTTGGCCTTATGCGTCGGCGCCTATGCCCTGAGCCAAAGAAAGCCGGCAGAACAAGAGACCAACAAGCTGAAACTACAGCCTCTGCTGGGTCAGCCTCTCCCAATGTGGGAAAAGGCTTTGGGTAAGCCATCAAAGATCGTTCCACCAAAGACGAGCTCCCAAGCGATCGAAGAAAGGATTTATAAAATACGTGGCAACTCAACCACGAGT
>JALOLT010000109.1 GCA_025455775.1 Fimbriimonadaceae bacterium | reverse complement strand
ACTTCAAGCGACGTGAGCTCCTCGGTAAACCGATTGCGACGATCCGAGGTTTCAGTGGGCCAGGGGAAGCGATCGAAAACGCTTTGGATCGCCTTGTCTATGAGTTAGGTCGCCTGAGACCGGAGGAGATTGCGTCGCAGAATTTCCTTGCGGCTACGATCCAGGACGTAATGCGCCGTTCGATTGCCAGAGAATGTCAGCAGAGACCAGTTGTCATCCCGGTTATCACCCCTTTGTAACCTTGCAGGTGACTCTCTAAACGATTGCCAGGAGGGGTTTCAAGAATTTCCCTGTGTGGCTGGTCGGATGCTGGGCGATCTCTTCGGGAGTGCCAGCCGCGACGACAGTTCCTCCCCCTGAGCCCCCCTCTGGCCCCATGTCGATGAGGTAGTCCGCTGTCTTGATCACATCCAGGTTGTGTTCAATCACTAAGACGGAGTTGCCTTGTTCCACCAATTGGTGAAGAACTGCGAGGAGCCGACTGACATCTTCAAAGTGAAGGCCAGTCGTTGGCTCATCGAGAATGTAGAGAGTTTGGCCGGTAGAGCGTTTGCTGAGTTCCGTGGCAAGCTTGACTCGTTGGGCTTCGCCTCCGCTCAGAGTTGTGGCAGGCTGACCTAGGCGGATATAGCCAAGACCGACTTGTTGCAAAGTGACGAGTTTTCGGTAGATCTTTGGAATCGGCTGAAAGAATTCGCAAGCTTCGTTGATGGTCATTCCCAAGACTTCGCTGATGTTCTTGCCCTTGTACTTTACTTCCAGCGTCTCGCGGTTGTATCTCTTGCCCTTGCACAGGTCGCAAGGCACGTACACGTCGGGCAGAAACACCATTTCGATCTTGATGATGCCGTCCCCTTTGCAGGCCTCGCACCTGCCACCCTTGACGTTGAAGCTGAATCTTCCGTTCTTGTAGCCTCTCATCTTCGCATCAGGAGTCTGGGCAAAGAGGTCGCGAATCATGTCGAAGGTGCCGGTGTAGGTGGCAGGGTTTGATCGGGGAGTCCTTCCGATCGGTGACTGGTCAATATCAATGACCTTATCGAGTTGCTCGTGCCCCTCAAGGCTGTCGTGGGCTTCCCAGACTCCTCTCGTCCCATAGACTTCGAACATGAGGCGCGGAAAAAGGGTGTCTTGGATAAGAGTTGACTTGCCACTTCCGCTGACTCCTGTCACACACACGAAGAGGCCCAAGGGGATGGCGACATCAATCCCTTGCAGGTTATGGCCCCTCGCATTGCGCAACACCAACCAACCAGACGACATGTAGACAAGAGATTACCTGTCATTGCACGAATTTGTCACGACTCCAGGGACCGAGGGTTGGCAGTCTGGCGAGATAGTCTGATGAAATCAGGGCACCCCGCTTGAGGTGTTTCCTTGCTTCTGGCAAATCTCCTTGCCCATTAGCTCGTTAAGCAAGTCCTAAGAAAACCCAGTAGTAATACTTGTTTTGCAGACTGTGGCAAGAATATTGCTCCTTGTCAAAATCATACTATCAATGATGCGGATTGTTTCACTTGCTTCTGTTTTCGTGGCGGCTACTGGTTTCGCCCTTGCGTCAAATCTCGGCGTTGCGAATGAGTTCAACGGGTTCATCTTCGGTAGCGCGACCCTCAACCAATCGGACTCCTTTGGGGCTCTCGCCGTTGGGTCGACCCTGACACTGAACGACTACCAAGTCAATGCCCGAAACCTGGGGGTAAATCTCCCAGGAAAGCCAAATGCTGGCATTGTTGCTGGGCAAAAGATTGTCGCCAATGGCGGAGCTGCCAGGCTGGAACGCGGAAACGCATACAGCCCCCAGATTCAGGGCAACCTCCTTTTCAACGGAGGCGGTGCTGTCGTTGGGCCAGTGGCGGCGAACTTCTTCTCCGATCAAAAGGCCTACTCAACCACTCAGAGCAGTCTCATCCGGGCTCTGCCAGCGACGAACATCTTGGGGAGCGGCCCAGCATGGCCAAACGTGCTGACGATCGACCTGAATAACGTTGCAGCGGTTGAAGGTCGTCAGGTTCTTCGGCTGGACGGCAACGTCCTCAACAACAACAAGAACGTTGTCTTGAACCTATCCAACATGAACTCGGCAAGAACCGTCATTATCGACGTTACCGGTACGGATATCGACTGGAGCTGGGTCACAAATGCTCAGTTCGAAGACAAGTTGCTTTGGAACTTCCGGGACGCAGGTCAGATCAAGGTAGGCCGCCTCTTCGATGGTTCGATTCTCGCGCCGAAGGCTCACTTGATCCAAAACGAATTGATTGAGGGCAACATTATTGTCGAAAGCTGGGTGGCGAACTCTCGAGAGCTGCACTTTGCAAACGATATCAAGAAGTTTAGCGGCAGTGCCCCTGTCCCAGAGCCAATGACGATGGCGATTCTTGCCCTTGGGGCCGCTGCCCTTGCCAAGCGTCGCAAGCAAAAGTCGTGCTAAGCTTGATCGGTTACGTCGGCCCATGGGTTGGCGGCTAATACGTTGGGACTGTCAAAAATTCAGTCCAAACCTATCTGCCCCGCCGAGGCGCAGCCCCGAAGCGAAGCGGAGGGGAGGGCGTGGCCTCGGGGAGGCGGGGCGGGCATCTGTCAAGAGAAGAGGTTTAATCGCCTGTAAGAGACCTCTTCTTGCTGATGCCACAGGCTTATTGGCTGACCCGACTCGCTGCAAAATCTCCCCTCTGTGGGACGACTCGATTTTGGTGTAAAGTTCCGCTATGGAAAACGGCCTCGTCGAAGTTGAAGGCTTTACGGCATTTGTCGCCAGTGCTCGCTGTACAAAGACCGAGCTAGGGGATACGATTAGTCGCCTCTTCCACACGATTGCCGAGAGTAATCCCGAGGCAGAAATGACTGGCCCACCGCTCATCTTCTACACTCTTTGGGAACAGGATCATTGCGAAATCATGGCGGCGATGCCAGTTCAGGCAAACTCGGAGCCACAGGGGAGTGTGCAAAAGCGAGAGTTTCCTGGCCAGACCACCTACATGATGAATCACTGGGGTGCCTATGACTCCTTGCACGAGACCTGGGAGAAGCTATGGCTCGAGGTAAAGAATCTGGGCCTGACACCGAGTGGTGACCCACCCTATGACAGATACGTTACGGATCCTAGCCACGAAGCGAACAAGGAACGCTGGCTGACTGAGTTGTACGTACCAGTCGCGATCACTAAGATCTGAGACCAGGTCAAAGCGGATCCCGATTGTCCTGAAGGTTCGGTGTCCAGTTGGGATCAGGCTGGTGGGTAAGACGCAGGATTTGGTTTGAAAAAAGCCCAAGATTGCGTCCGAACTGTTCTGCCGTGAGTCCCTCTGCTGGCCCAACAACCAACACCCCTTTGGGAGGAATGCAGCCAGCCAGGATGAGAGTCTCGAGCTTCGCCCGAGTCGCTGCATCTTTCACCCTCTCCTGGAGAAGAGGGCGGTCAATTTCGAAGGGCATTGGTGTGACTCGAAAGAGAGGCTTGGCTTCCGTATAAATTCGATAGAACTCGTTTACGATCTTGGTCCGGCTCAGAACCTCTGTGCCACCGGTTCTTGCCGGAGTGTCTGGTAGGCCAATGGTTCTGCGAAGTCCCTGTTCGACTCGCCCCAATACTGCGAGGCCATCCCTCTCGGTGACGAGAGCTACCTGCGGTGCCTGAGCCGAGGCCACGATTGAGGACAAGCAGAGGGCAAGGGCAAGAGATTTTTTCATATCGATGTGACCGCTCCACTGGCTCGAATCGCATCCATTTCCTCCAGGGCTCTTCCGGTTCCTATTGCGACACTGTGGAGCGCGTTATCGGCAACCACACAGGGGATTTCCGTAATTCTGGCAAGAAGCTTATCCAAGCCACGGATGAGGGCACCCCCTCCGGTCAGGGTAATTCCCCGTTCGATGATGTCGCTGGCGAGTTCCGGCGGCGTATCTTCCAAGACCTGGCACAGCTTCTCAGCGATTTGTCGGATCGGCTCGCCAAGGGCTTCTCGGACTTCTTCACTCGTGATCTCGATGGTCTTGGGCAGTCCCGCAATGAGGTCACGCCCTCTCACTTGCATCCGGAGTTCAGGCTCCAGGGGGTATGCGCTTCCGATCCTGATTTTGACGTCTTCGGCGGTTGGATCCCCAATGGCGAGGTTGTAGGCATTTCGAACGTAGCGTATGATCGCCTCATCCATCTTGTTACCCCCGATGCGGAGTGACTGAGAAATGACGATGCCTCCCATCGAGATCACTGCGATATCCGTGGTGCCGCCCCCAATGTCCACGACCATGTTGCCGCCAGGGGCACTGATCGGGAGCCCTGCGCCAATCGCTGCTGCCATTGGCTCTTCGATGGTGCTGGCATGGCCAAAGCCTGCTGCGCGGGCTGCTTTCAAGACGGCTCTTCGTTCCACATTCGTAACTCCGCTGGGAACGCAGATCAGGGCTCTCGGCTTGAACAGTTGGTTCCCAACCGTCTTGCGCCGCAAGAAGTCGAGCATTTTCTCAGTGACACTGTATTCTGCGATGACTCCATCCCGCAGGGGTCGAACGGCCGTGATGTTCCCTGGGGTGCGTCCCAGCATCTCCTTTGCATCGTTCCCAACAGCCAGGACTTTCTTGGACTTCGTGGCAATGGCGACGACAGTAGGCTCCATTAGGACAATGCCTTTCCCCCTGCGATAAACAAGAATGTTGGCGGTGCCCAGGTCGATGCCGAGTTCAGCGATGATTCTCAATGTGTAATGCTCTAATGATGCCCAGATTAAGCGAGGGGTATCGGCTCTTTTTCTTGAATCCGCTGGATCCTGCCCCCTAAATGGGTCAAGAGGCTCTCCAAACCCTCGTATCCCCGGTCGATGAAGTGGACATTTCTCACCTCGGTGACACCTTTTGCCGCGAGGCCGGCCAAAACGAGTGCGGCACCAGCGCGGAGGTCGCTGGCTACGACCTTGGCCCCTTGGAGTTCTGCAACGCCTTCGATGATCGTGGTTCTCCCTTCGATGGTCATTTTCGCCCCCATCCGGTTCAGCTCTCCGATGTGGCCAGTCCGACTTTCGTAGATGGTTTCGTTAACGGTGGAGAGGCCATCCGCCATCGCAAGGACTGCTGCCATCGGTTGTTGGACATCGGTAGGGAAACCAGGGTAGGGCATCGTTTTGACCCGAATTCCGCGGAGTCGACGATCTGCCGAGACTCTCACCCAATCAGGGCCTTCGCTGGCTTTTGCTCCCGCCTCACGGAGTTTGTTGACCACGGCAGTTTGGTGCTCTGGTAGGACACCTCGGACTGTGACGTCGCCTTGAGTGATGGCAGCTCCCAAGAGGAAGGTTCCTGCTTGAAGTCGGTCAGCCGGGATGAAAAATTGGGAGCCAGTCAGTTTTTCCTTGCCTTGAATTGTGATCGTGCTGGTTCCTGCTCCCTCGATTCTGGCCCCGAGGCTCACGAGAAAGTCAGCGAGCGAGGTCACCTCTGGTTCCATGGCAGCATTTTCAATCACTGTGATGCCTTCGGCCAGGGTCGCGGTCGCCATCAAGTGCTGGGTGGCTCCTGCGCTGGGGAAGTCGAGATAGATCTCCGTTCCGACTAAGCGTGGAGCGTCAACCACGTACATCTCCCCGATCGTGTCAATTTTTGCCCCCATCGCAGTGAGTCCTTTTAGGTGATAGTCCACCGGCCGGGCCCCGATTTGACACCCTCCTGGCATGGGGAGTCTGGCTCGTCCGAGTCTGGCCAAAATTGGCCCCAGAAGGTAGAAAGAGGTGCGGATCAATCGAGTCATTTCTGGGGTCGGCTCGAAATCAACCAGTTCGGAAGAGTCGATGACAAGGTTCTCACCTTCCCAATCAATTTTCGCCCCGTAGCCGCGGAGCAGGTCGAGTTTGATGAAGACATCCGAGACGCGAGGGACATTCCGCAATGTCACTGGGCCACTGGCCAACAACACAGAAGACAAAATCGCCAGAGAGGCGTTTTTGCTTCCGGGAACATCTACCACGCCTGATAGAGGCGTGCCACCTTCAATTCTTAGAACTGTCATGCTTTGATACCCATCCTTGGGAAAGAGCCCAGTCGATACCCGATCCTAACGACCAAGCGTTCGCAAGACGAGTGTACCGGAAAGTTGCCAGTTGTCAATAATGCTTCAACGAGACTTCACCAGACTCCTTTCGTCGGTTTCCAGGGCTTGCTTGTGTCAAGAGACGGTTAAAGTTGACTGCGAGAAGCTCCACTTTGCTTTGTTAAAGCGTAATATATTTATGGTGAACGCAACGCGCTCCACTTTCGGGTTTAGTAGGGCCTGGCCCCAGGTTTGGACGGACACGATAAGTAGTACTGTGCTTTTCGGCACAGCTAGAGTCCGCATGAATCGCCATGCGGGCTTTTTTTGCGCCGATGTGGCTTCGTCGGCTCATCGTTTCAATACAAAAAAGGAGAACTCCCATGGCAAAGCATGATGTCCTGCTGCTCAATGCGAACTACGAACCCCTTAACGTGTGCAACATCCGACGCGCGGTTGGGTTGCTCTTAATGGGAAAGGCGGAGGTGGTCACAGAAAGTGGCAGATCCCTCAACACAAGCGGTGGGGAACTGCTCGTCCCCTCCATCGTGAGAATGAGATACCAAGTGAGGCGGCCCATCCCCCAGCTTCGTCTCTCCCGCCATTCCATCCTTGCTCGCGATAACTACACCTGCCAGTACTGCGGATCAACCAAGGACTTGACGATCGATCACGTCATTCCTCGATGGGTCGGGGGGCCAGGAACCTGGGAGAACCTCGTAACCTGCTGCCGGAAATGCAACCTCAAAAAAGGAGACAAGACTCCCCAGCAGGCTGGGATGAAGCTCCGAAAGGTGCCAAAGAGGCCTCACTATGTCCCCTATCTTTCTCTACCCAAGTACCTGCGGGCTTTGGAGAGAGAGGATTGGAGTGAGTTCCTGCCCCAGTTCAGCGAATTTCGCCAGATCGGCCAGACAGTGAGCTAAGCCCTCCGTCTGACCCTCCCGACAATTAAAGAGAGGTCTGATCTTGGCTCTCTCTTCACACTGGGAATCGTCGGCTCTCTGGGAGCTTTTTGATCTCAGGCCTATGTTTTTCATGGGCCTGCAGTCGTACTTGGATTCCTCCCTCGAAAAGACGGTGGATTGGTTCCGGGCGAGTGGGGGCAGCATCTTTCTGGGACCTCCCCAGGGGCCCTTCTTCACCTTAGCGGCACGGGTGGGAGTCCAAAAGAGCCTTCCCAGTATTGCTGAGATCAAACTGGATGATGGGATCGCGGGAGTCGTGGCGAGAACTGGGAAAGGCAGAATCATCGATGATCCCAATTCTCACCCTGACCTCAGGCAAGACGACCACCGTCCGCGACCGATCAGCAGTGCGATGGTCGTGCCCTTGCTCGATCAACAGGGGCGCCCCGTGGGAGTCTTGAACATTTCCAGATCGGTTGGTGAGCCGAGCTTTACCCCTCAAGACCTTGCACAGGCCGAGACATTGGCAGCCCAGCTCGTTCTGGCTGTGACAAACGCTCAGATGGTCAACGGCCTCCGCGACATGATCGAGGAAACGAGGCTCTCAAACGAGAAGCTCACGGCTGTGCTCGACAGTGTCGCAGGGGCCATCGTGGTGATTGATCCCCAGGGACAAGTGGTGAACCACAACCAGGCTGCCGCAGCCCATAGTTTTCTCGACCTGTCCCCAGATCACGACCTCACTGATCTCCGAAAGTCTCTCCAAGCCTGTGCCGAGCTCGTTCTGGCGCGACCAGAGAGGCAGGCGAGTCGGGTTCACGATGGCCAACTCGACCGAACCTGGCTAGTCGAGGCGACCCCCCTTGCCAGCGGCGGGGCAGTCTTAACCGTTCAAGAAATTACAGAGCACGAACGTCAGCAACGAGAGCTGGCCCGTGTGAAAAGGCTCGCCGAGATCGGCCAAATGACGGCAGCTATCGCCCACGAAGTGCGGAACCCTCTCACTGGAATCAGAAGCGCAGCCCAAATGATCCGGCAAAGCCCGGAACTTTCCGAAGAGTTTTCTCAGATGATCGAGGAAGAGGCTCTGAAGCTCAACGGCCTTTGCGACGACTTCTTGGATTTCGCCAAGCCAATGAGGGTGACTTGCCAAGCGGCTCAGCTCTTCCCGCTTGTTGAGTCTGTTTGTCGTCTTTTGGCTTCCTCTGCCGAGGAAAATAGCATCACCCTGACGTGGGAAAGCAGCTGTGAACAGCCGACATTAAACATTGATCCAGGGCGGATCGAACAAGTGATTCATAACTTAGTTCGAAACGCGATCCAGGCCACCCCCCAAGGAGGTCACGTTGCGATCAAAGTCGAAGGCGGACAAATGACGATTTCTGATTCGGGAAAAGGCATGAATGAGGAAGAGCTTTCCCGGCTTTTCTCTCCCTTCTTCACCACCAAATCAGATGGAACAGGGTTAGGGCTCTGTACGGTTCGCAAGATCGTTGACGCTCATCACGGCACTGTGACTGTGACTTCGCAAGTCGGGCAAGGGACAACCTTTGTCCTTACGTTTAGCTAAAGGAAAAAATGGCATCAAAAAAGAGAGTGTTAGTCGTCGAGGATGAGGTCAATATCCGCCGGATCTTGCAGGCTGCCTTTGACAAACAGGGGTGGCACACTTTGGTGGCAGAAAATGCTCATGCCGCATTGGCTCTTCTTGCCGAAGATCAGCCGGATTGCATTCTCACCGACGTCACGATGCCTGGCATGACCGGTTACGAATTGCAAAAGATCGTCGCAGAGAAATGGCCAGAGATCCCGTTAGTCATCATGACTGCCTATGGCACGATCCCTCAGGCGGTCTCTGCCATCCGAGCAGGGGCCTTCGAATACGTGACCAAGCCCTTCGATCTGGAAGGACTCAAGAAGGTGATCTCTGCTGCCCTGGATGGTCGTGGCCACGAAAGCGCCCCTAAAGCCAAGAAGGGTGGGGTCAAAAAGCCGACGGGTAAGTCGTTCATCGCTGCTTCACCCCAGATGATGGACATCGCCGAAACGATCCGGCAGGTGGCTGATTCAAGGGCTACTGTGCTAATCACTGGCGAGAGCGGCACAGGAAAGGAAGTCGCTGCCCAAATGATTCACCAATTTTCACCCAGGGCACCTCAGGCGATGGTGGCGATTAACTGTGCGGCACTCCCGGAGACCCTTTTGGAAAGTGAACTCTTTGGCTACGAAAAGGGAGCCTTCACGGGAGCTGATACAGCGAAACAAGGTCGTTTCGAGATCGCCGACAAAGGCACTCTCTTTTTGGACGAGATCGGGGAAATCCCCCTCCCAACCCAGATCAAACTGCTCCGTGTTTTGCAAGAGCGTGAGTTTGAGCGGCTCGGAGCGACCAAACCGACCCAAGTTGACGTCCGCCTTGTGACTGCCACAAACCGCGACCTCCAAAGGGCGGTTGATGAAGGGATCTTCCGACTTGATCTGCTCTATCGGCTCCAGGTGATCGAGATCCATCTCCCTCCCTTGCGGGAACGGCTTGAAGATATCGAGCCTCTGGCAGAGCACTTTCTGGCGAAGTACAGCGAGGAAAATGGCCGGCAAGTGAGTAAAGTTTCCCCTGAGGCACTCAAGGTCTTGCAGGCTTACGCCTGGCCAGGCAATATCCGTGAACTCGAAAACACGATGAACAGGGCGACGGTTTTGGCATCGGTCGGCGAGCCAGAGCTACTGGCAAAGCACCTCCCC
>JALOLT010000108.1 GCA_025455775.1 Fimbriimonadaceae bacterium | reverse complement strand
AAGGTCGTACTGGATCAGGATCCAGTACGACCTTGACCTTTGCTGGTACGTTGCAAGGGTTATAAATCTCGACCGTGGCGGAATGGTCGTGCCAGTCAACTCCTTTCACCTCGACGTGATCGAAAATCGTGATCGTTTGATCCCTTTGGTTTAAGAGGATTCCAGGTAGTTCGAGGGCTGAGAGAAGGACCGATGTCTCACACCAGCAAGTCCCGTAGAATACTTCTCCCTGGCCGATTCCCCCGAGTTCCCAATCACTCATGTTGACCCTTTCGCAGATCCAACCATTTGGTAAGTTTTCGCCATTACAGGCTCGAATTGGTCGATCTGACCGACTGACATACTGAGGCAATGTCTTCGCAATGTCTCGGGAGATTGCCAGGAGAGTTTGATCTTCCGTGGCTCTTGCTACTTTTAGAAGCGCTAGCGAAGAGAACGTGCAAATTCCTGGTGAGGAGTGCTTGTTTTGAGCACTCGCAATGACAGTCCCTGTCGTCTGCATCTCCATTGTGCCGAATGTTGATTTGGGCGGAAACTTGTAATCATAGGGGACGACCCACGTAATCGCCTGATGGGCAATCGCTTCGGCTAGATTCAGGTATGTGTCGTCACGTGTCACTTCCCAAAGTGAAACCAGGCCTTCGAGGAGTCCGAAACTGGATTCGCTATCAGGGGCTTTGAGGATTTCCCCTGGTCCGCCGAAAGTGCCACCAGCAGCAATGGCTTCTGTGGCGATGCGCTTCCCAGCAACCTTGGCGATTTCGATCGCTTCGTCGTCTCCCAGCCACGCCCCTCCTTCGGCAAGGGCTGCAACAACTGATCCTGCTGCGCTTTCTCCTCCAACCACGATTTCTTTGGTATTGACGTCAACGAATTGTCCAAACCTGCCGTGGGTACCATGGATTTCCTTGAAAGACGTCAGGAGATTTTGGAGTGCCTCTTGCCATCTTTGCGGCACCTTCTCGTTTTGAGATTCCAACTCTTTGCAGTGGCGCAGTAAGAAGAGAGCAAAATCTCCGGACTTTCGGAGGAGATGCCAATCGCTGGCGTGTTTGGCATCAAAACCATCACCACCCTGTTGACCGTTCCTGAGATAGCCAGCCATCAGGCCGGACTGGGTTTGGGCCAGATTGATGAGGGTATCGATCGTTCGCCAGGCTCTCTGCCGTTGGGTATCAGATCCTTCGGTGAGAAGGTAAAGAGTGTTCATTCCTCCCCCTGTCCAGCCTGGTTGAATCGTTTGGGTTGACCCATCCATATGGTCAAAGTAACAACCTCCCTCTTCTGACCATCGGGTTAGATCCAGGTTCTCGGCAATAAGTTTTGCCGCAGCCTCGAGGGGATATTGCGGTTTGATTTCACCGGGAGGATGGAGTGGGTTGCGACCGTCCTTGACAAACTTCATCAGGTCTTGAATACTCTGGCACGTGTTGCCATTGATCATTCCCTTGATCGTTAGTCTGTCATTGGGCTTCAGACTTGCCGGCTGGTCTGGGCTCAAAGCAAGGTCATCTAACATTCGATAGCGATGACTCCTCTTTGCGGGAAAATCCAATGAGAGGTCGATTGTTGTTTTGGATTGAGTGATGGTGAGGCCAGTTTCTGCCCAGAAGTCACTTGGGTGTGGCAGATATGCAGAGGTGGAAACCTGAACCATTTGGTTTAGGTATGGGGAAAAGGCAAAGAGAGTGGGGAGCGAACTACCGCCAGCCAGGAGCTGAATGGAAGAGTCATTCCCAGCTGCGTCAAGTCTTGGAATTCTCCCTATGACTGGCGTGGTTTCATCGGGGCAGGCTGCGTCGAACATTGGTGCATAACCACTTGGTTGAACGCGGAATCGGTTCCCATCGACGACGGCTCCTGGTACCAGGATAAAGGTCTCTCGCCCTACTCCTTCCAGTCGAATTCCGAACGAAAGTGAGGCTCGCACTAGGCAAGAAGGTATGAAGGTTGCGCACCAGTCTCCGTTCAGGTTCAGGGGAAAGGTAACCTGAATCTCACCAAAGGGTGAGTCAAGGTGGTCATCGGGAGAGATGCAGTCCCAGGTCAGGGTTTGCCTCTCACCGTTTTCAGAAAAGAGTGCAAGAGATACGAAAGGGATCAACTGGTTGTCAGGCATTGTTTTCACGAGGAGAGATCGAGTTCCCAGCCAATCGCTTTGAGGAACTCAAGAGCGATCATCATGTGTCCGTGGGGGCCAGGGTGGATCCGGTCTGCTGTAATCCTGGCAGGGTGAACAGATTTCAACATACGATCAAAAGCAGCTTGAATATCGATCAAAGTCGCCCCTTCTCGCTTTGCCACCTCTCGCACGATATCGCAGTACTCGTCCATCCTCGCTCTCATCGCATCCTGGCGATTGGGTTCGATAAAGAAAGGGGTGGCGAGAAAGACCTGAGATCCTTGCTCCTGTGATTGACAGACAAGAGTTGTGAGAGTTGCGCGATATTCATCCGGGAGAATCAGTTCCGAACCTGTCCTCCCAATCACGTCGAATTGTCGCCAGACATCGTTGGTTCCAATCATGATGAAGACGAACTGGGGTGAAAGATCCAGCACATCCGTCTGCCACCTGGAGCTGAGATCACGAATCGTGTGACCAGAACATCCTTTATTGAAGATGCGGAGGTTTAATTCGGGTGCTGTGGCAGTCACGATAGCGAAGATCTGAGAGACAAAACCCAACCCCACCCCATAGTGAGGTTCCCAGGGGAGGGCTTCGCCAGAGCCGCTCCGGTAACAATCAGTAATAGAATCACCAATGAACAACAACTTATCACTTGTGTTAAAGATCATGAGTCACCTGTGCCGATGAACGAGGAAATTGTACCATTGTTGCTTTGTTGGCAATTTAGCCACTTTCTAAGCCATGACTAGTCTTTTGAAAGGCACTATTGCAGAAAAGGTGTAGACTTTTTCTTGCTAATTATGGACGCTCTTTCTCGCGCTCGGCTCGAACCATTCCTCGATTCCAGGTTTGGCATCTCGTTTCACTGGGGTATCTATTCCCTTTTGCAAAGGGGCGAATGGGTTCGCTCAATCGAAAAACTCTCGGTTGAAGACTATCGTCCTTTTTTGGAACAATTTACCGCAGATGCTTACCGGCCCAAAGAATGGGCGGAACTCGTCAAGGCTTCAGGGGCTAAGTATGGCGTTCTGACGGCAAAACACCATGATGGATTCTGCCTTTGGGACACAGAAACGACAGAATACAAAGTAACGAATACCCCGGCCGGGCGGGATCTGATTCGGGAATACGTGGATGCCTTCCGCGAAGCTGGGCTCAGAGTGGGTCTGTACTATTCTCTCGTAGATTGGCATCATCCCGACTACCCTCATTTTGGGGACCGCCAACACCCAATGAGATTCAATCCTGAGTGGAAAGATGCGACTCATAACTGGGAAAACTACCGGAGTGTCATGCATCGCCAGATCGAAGAGCTGCTCACCCAATTTGGCCCTCTCGACCAGATGGTTTTCGACTTTTCCTACTGGGAATTTGAGGGAGAGAAATGGGGAGCGACAAAGATTGTCGAGATGATCCGACGCCATCAACCTCAGATGGTTTTTAATGATCGCCTGGGGGGAGACATTAAGGGGAGTCCTCTCCCCTGGGTTGGTGACTACGATAGTCCGGAACTCAACATTCCCCGAACTCCCCCGGTAAATTCAGCGAAAGAACGTGTTCCATTTGAAGTCTGGTGTCCGCTCAACAATTCCTGGGGATATCATGCAGGAGATCATCAATATAAGACAGCGAAAGATGTGATTCTGGCTCTGGTGAATAGTGTCAGCAAGGGAGGAAATCTTCTTCTTAATCTCTCACCTTTGCCAGATGGTTCCATCGATGATCTCTCGGCTGGAATTTTGACGGAAGTTGGCGATTGGCTCAGCGCAAATGGCGAAGCAGTTTTTGGGGCAAAAGATGCAGATCTTCCGAAACCAGAATGGGGCTGGTGGACAAGGAGAGGAAAGTATCTCTACGCCCACCTTACCCAGCCGACACTAGGAAACATTCATCTTCCTGGCTTGAGGGGAAAAGTGAAGAATGGGGTGGTTCTTAAAACTGGTGGCGAGGCCCCGATTGTTGACTTTTGGAACATTCCTGTTCAACACTTTGATGAGCCGGAGGATATCTTCTTCAATATCGGATATCCGACAAGTGGTTCCTTAACTCGGCCAGATCCTATTAACACAGTCGTCAGATTCGAAGTCACATCAGAGGCAGAAGAAAGGGAGATCATCGCCCAATTTAGGGCTCGGAAGGAATCCCTCTCAGGACGCGAACCTTTCGCCTAAAGCAAGAAAAAAAGGGCCCTCCCTGCCTTATCGGCAGAGGAGGGCCAGCTTGCTTCCGTTATCGAGTTTGTTTTCTCTTTCGTCGTGCTGCAACGGCTGCTGCACCGAGCGCGAGGAGACTCATCGTCATCGGCTCTGGCACAGGAGTTACGTCCTGGTAAGTGTTACCGATGCGGATCTCATCGATATCAAATGCAACTCTGTCATAAAATGCTCGGAATCGGCCGAGGTTCGCTGCACCCCAGTTGCCACCAGTGAACACGGCGGAGTGGGTCGCACCGCTTGGATCGCTGGCACCATAAACAGGGTTGACATAGATTCCCGTGGGAGCAGCGCCGCCTGTGTTATAGGTCATGACGAAGGTATAGACTTGGCCGATGACCGGAGTGAAGGAAGAAGTAACGCCAGCTCCTGGGAAGTCGTGGAAGGTCTGAAGCGTTGTGACTCCCGAGCCATTCGTTCTAATTTCGGCCTTCGTCGCGCCACCGTTTTGACCAGCAGGAGAAAGGTTGAATTCCAGAACGCTGTTATTCAAGATTTCCGTAAAGCGGATCGCAATGGAAGCCCACACGCGACCGGTTGAAGGAGTGAATTCGCGGCTGAAGTTAGACAGTCGTCCGCTACTGGCGAAGGCACTTCCACCGGTGAAAGCTCCTCCCGTCAGAACAGAATTCGCCTGGGTCTTTACAGTTGCCGTTGGAGAAGTCGAGAAGGACCAGTTGTTGGTCCATCCAGTTCCACCACTGAGTCCGGCAAGATCAAGACCAGAATTGTAGTCAAAACCCTCGTAGGCGATAAGTTGAGCGGTCGAGGGCAGCACCATTCCAAGAGCGGCTGCCGCGACGAGAAAAGTCCTCTGTAGTTGAGTCATTTAAACACCTTTGTCAAGTGAAGAGCACGCTGCAACAGAATCCCTGGCACCAGACGTGCTTTCCTACGATCGGGATCATATTACAAACGATCCCTAAAATACTACGAAAAATCACACAGAAAGGAAAACCCATCAAAATTACCTGGCGATTTGGTGACCGATTCCGTAACATTTCGCTGAACATGATCTGGAACGCGCAAGTGGTCAAAGCCGACTCAAGCCAGGGATCTTGAACCACCTGTCTCACCATGGAGAAGCGTCTCTCGACGAATTCCTCAGACAAACCTCCGGCATCTCCCAAGTAGGAAGGCCGGAATGCTAAAATCATTCTTGACTGGACTACTTTATGTAGTGATATAATGTGATTGGAAATGGCTACCCGAAAAGAAACAGCACAAAGGAAGTTGCAGCTTGAAAAATGGCTGCGCGATTGGGCCAAGCAGCCAGACGCTCTGGCAGGCGGGCTTCTCTCTTCTAATAGAGATCTCGCGGAGAAATACGAGCTCTCCACCTTTTCCGTCTTTTCGGTCATCCAAAGCCTCGTCGCAGAAGGAGTGCTTACCTCCGAGCGAGGGGTAGGGGTCTTTTCCGCCGGTGCCAGAAACGAGGTCGGCTTTTTCGCGGTCATCACAAACCTGAGCCATTCCCTGCGCGATAGCCAACTTTTCGAAGGCTTTCGAACAAAGGTTGCGGAATTCGGACTTCCCAGCGTGATCGTGAGTCAGGCAGACGTCGAACGATGGCAGGTTCAAGGCAATGCACCCCATATCGCCGGAGTCTTGAGTCTGAACTATACGCCAGACGGTCAGTCGATTCCCTTGATTGATGCCCCGACAGTCGGATTCTACGGTCTGGGTTCCGCCACCTGGAATACAGTCGCTTTTGATGACTATGTAGGGGGATATTGGGCGACGAAGCACCTGATTTCCACTGGCCACAAAAGGATCGCTTTCCTGGGAATGCACTACCCAGATGGAAAAGTTTCTCTCGACTGGTCCAAGGAACGCTGTGAAGGATGGTCTACCGCCCTTGTTGACGCTGGTTTTGCTACGACCGGACTGAATATCCGAAACACGACGATGCCAGGAACCGACGACATGGAAGTGGGTCGCCTTGCAGCCCAAAGAGTCCTCGATACTCCTGGCTGCACAGCAGTCATCGCAGTTAACAGCCTTGTCGCGGCTGGTTTTCTCCTGGGGCTCGAAGAAGCCAGGTTGCCCCGCGTCGCTTGGCCAGCGATCGTCTGCTTCCAGGACTCTGATGTGGCCGAACTGGTCAACATGTCCTCGATCTATCTTGACTATTGTGCCCTCGGAAAGGCAGCTGCGGAAACGCTCCTCCAGCCAGATACGAGCTCCGAAACGCCCCGAGTCCTGCGAGTCACCCCCCAATTGATGCCAAGCCTCACTTCGCGAAGTGGCTGGGCTCAAGCCATGCATTCCTCCGGTGAGAACAGCTTCCGCTGGCTCCACGATCTAATCGAACCGGAAAGAGCGGTGGTGAAATGAGATTTTCTTCTTCCATTAGCGCCCATTCGACGCTAGGAACATGCAATGAAGCGCGTAACCCACACAAAGGAACTCAGAGCCTTTACTCTGATTGAGCTACTCGTCGTGATCGCCATCATCGCGATCCTCGCCGCCATTCTCTTTCCGGTTTTCGCCCAAGCGAAAGCCGCAGCAAAGACCACCGGCTCCGTCAGTAACCTTCGCCAGTTAGCCACAGGGATGCACATCTATGTGGCAGACAATGACGATATCACACCTCCCGCATTCTGGAACATCTGGCCAACGCCAGAGGGCGGAACCTGGGATCTGTCTGTCCAACCCTATCTCGGACAAAGAGTCAACAAGGGCGGAAACCCTGCCTTGCTCGAATCGCCTGCCGACGGCGTGTCCCGAAAATCCTCGAACCCAACGGAAAAAGTCAGCCGACGCTCCTATGCCGTAATGAGCAACTTCAATATCTGGGAAGATATTGGAGCCTGGAAAAGATACGTACCCAACAACCTGGGTGGAAACCCCATGGCGTGGGGATGGCCAGGACGCAACATGGGCGAGTTCGAAGATCCAGCCGGAACCGGACTCATCACCGAGTACTTTATGACTGAAAACCGCCTCGGCGATGGCTCAGGCTTCATGGTTAACAAAGCCTTTACCAAAACCACCGCTTGGTGCGCGTGGGATTACACTGGCCAAGACCTGAAGGACTGGCAAGGCAACACGGCTGTCATTCACAAGGAAGCACCTCACCGAGGAAAGTGGGTCTATTCCTTCGCCGATAGCCATGTCAAGGTTATCAGCCCACAGGCAACCGTCGGAAAGTCAAATGGCAACGATTCCTGCTTGCCAGAAGGCATGTGGACCATCAAAGCTGGTGACTAGTTAACCAGAAAAAGTGATCAAAAGGAACTAAAGTAACCTTGAAAAAACTCATATGCCTCATCGCTCCCCTTGCCCTGCTCCTCGGTTTGACGGGCTGCGGTGCGACCGATACTCCATCGGAAACCTTGGAAGCGCCACCAGCCACCCTCGAGGGAAAAATTGAGCGCATCCAAGATGACCCGAACCTCTCGGAGGAGAGAAAAGCCTCGGCTATCGAAATGCTGAAACAGCAAGAACAGGCCAAGGAAAAGCCCGACGGAGCTTCACCAGCCCCAGGAAAATAACTCGTAAGATTGGCTGGGCAGATTGTATCAACATGAAGCCCAGCCCTCTTTTTTGACCCTCCCTCTTCTTCTCGCCCAAATCCCGACCTCGCCACCCAAAAGCTGCCATGTTAGCCACTCCCATCCTCGCCATCCTCTTCTCTGGTCAAACACTTAACCCTACTCCACAGGGCCCCATCGTGAACGCGACGCCGACTCGAGGCGAAATCGTCTTGAATGGGATCTGGCGCTTTGTTCCTGCCACCTCTGGTCAGACAGGGCCAGGGCAAGATATGGGCTTAATCTGGGTTCCTGGCGACTGGAGAAAAGACTCCGGTGACGCCCCGACAATCGTCCGAGAAGGTACAAGTACCGCCTGGCAAACAGATCGGAACCAACTGGGGAAGGCCTGGTATGAACGAACGATTCGCATTCCAACCGAGTGGCGAGGGCGAAGAGTCTTGCTTGACCTTCGACGTGTCTCCACCGACGCAGAAGTCTTTCTCGACGGAAGCTCCGTCGGAAAAATCTCCTGGCCCACTGGCGTGGTCGATCTTACAGCCAAAGCCAAGCCTGGAGTAGACCAACAACTCAGGCTCCAGGTCATCGCTACTCCGGAAGAGAAAGAAGTCGCGGTTTTGATGGGTGTCGGGCAAGTGAGCACGACAAGAGCCGATTTGCAATGGCGAGGAATCATGGACGACGTGATTCTCCTTTCCCGCCCGATGGGTGGAGTCATCGACGACATCTTTGTCCAAACTTCGACACGAAAGAGCGAAGTGACCCTCGATGTCGAGCTTGCCAATGTTCAACGAGATGGCACGGTGAATTTCACTGCCGAAATGCTAAACGAGAAAGGAGAAGTTGAGCAAACTTTCCGCACCCAGCAAGTCATTCCGGCTGGCCCTAAGAACAAGGTGCGCCTGACCTGGGCCTGGCCAAATCCCCGACTCTGGGACTTGGCCCAACCGAACCTCTACACAGTCAGACTCTCGGCGAGCGGGGGTGGCATCACTGACACTGCCCTTCAACGGTTCGGATTTCGGGAGTTTTGGGTTCAAGGACGTGATTTTTACTTAAACGGCACCCTGTTCCGATTCCGCCCCACCCTTGGCTATGATGGAGGAGTTCGCCTTCGCTCCGAACGTGAGATTAAAACCTTCCTGGCCAGAGGCCTCAATATCCAAGAAATCTGGCCCAACAACGACGAAGTTCGCGGCTATGCCCAACACTGGAGCCACCATGTTGAGGTAGCAGACGAGCTGGGCTGGCCACTCATGGGGCCAAGCACCCACATGGATCCCGTGGTGAGCTGGTGGAGCCCAGAAAAGTGGAGCGACCCAGAGGCACGAACCAAATGGTTAGCCACCTTCGAGCGGACGATGAAAAGATTCCGCAACTCCCCCTCGATCCTGGTTTGGGCAAATAGTGGTAACAACTTTGGGCACAACGACGACCAAGCCCCAGTTCGGATCGGGCAATCGCGAAAGAATCCGATCTGGAATAACGAGAACGCCAGGTGGACGAGCCACCACAACCGAGGCGATCAGGTCTTTGCCGCGATTCGCCAATTCGACCCAACCAGACCCTTCATGGCTCACCAAGGAGGTGCCATCAGTGACATCTACACGGCCAATACCTATCTTAACCTCCTACCCTTGCAAGATCGAGAAGAGTGGCTAAGCCACTGGGCCAAAACCGCAGATATGCCCTACGTGGCGGTGGAGTTTGGTACGCCGTTCCATTGCACAATGCTCCGCGGTAGAAAAGGGTTCGGCCCCTCGATTGGAACAGAACCCCTGGTCACAGAATATGCCGCAAGTCTTTTCGGGGCCGAGGCTTATCAGCAAGAGGCAGACTCCTATAAGAAAGCGATTCGTGACAACTTCATAAAAGATCAAGAGTATCGGT
>JALOLT010000170.1 GCA_025455775.1 Fimbriimonadaceae bacterium | reverse complement strand
CATGGCATGGGGTCTCTGGCGATCACAGACCACGGTGTGATGTTTGGGTGCATGGAGTTCTACTTCGAATGCAAGTACCAGGGGATCAAGCCGATCCTGGGAATGGAAGCCTATGTTGCGCCAAAGGGGATTGAAAACCGCGATCACCGTGGAGCCAACAAGCCTTGTCACCTCTTGCTCTTGGCGCGAAACATGGAGGGCTACCGCAACCTCTGCAAACTCCACACAGTGGCAGCGTTGCAGGGCTTCTACTACAATCCGCGCATTGATCACGACCTCCTGCGCGACCACTCAAAGGGACTCATCAGCAGCACCACTTGTTTGGGGAGCGAAGTCAACCAGCTTTTGATGCAAGGGGACTATGAGGGGGCAAAGAATCGGGCAGCGATGTATCGGGAGATCTTTGATCCCGGGTGCTATTTTGTCGAGTTACAAGACCACGGAATCCCAGAGCAACGGGAATGCAACGAAATGCTCCTGAAGATCGCGAAGGAGCTAAAGCTGCCGATTGTGGCGACGAATGATGCCCATTACCTTTGCCGAGAGCACAGTGAGCCCCACGATGTCTTGCTCTGTATCGGGACGGGTGACCGCAAAGATGACCCAAACCGCCTGAAATTCACGGGACAAGAGTTTTACGTAAAGACTCCGGACGAGATGGCAGCCCTCTTTCCCCAGCATCCTGAGGCGATTGAGAATTCTCTTTTCTTTGCCGACATGGTGGAGGATCTGGATCTGGGGAATAGCAGGGCCATCATGCCAGAGGCGAAGCTGGGGCCTGGCCACACAGATCAGAGTTTTTTGAGAGAACTTGCCGAAAAGGGATTGCGGGAACGGATGCCGAATGCGCCGGATGAGGCATGGCAAAGGCTTGAGTACGAGCTGAGTGTTATCGGGCGAACTCAATACGACACTTACTTCCTGCTCGTGCGCGAGTTTGCCCAGTTCACCAGGGGGCAAGGGATCATGTTTGGCGTTCGCGGGTCGGCGGCTGGTTCGCTGGTGTCTTTTACCATCGGGATAACTGACGTGAACCCGATCGAGTATGACCTGACGTTTGAGCGATTTTTGAACCCAGAGCGTGTCTCGATGCCTGATATCGATATGGACTTCGAGGACGCCAGGCGCGACGAGGTCATCCGGTGGGTGCAGCAACGGTACGGCGAAGATCGGGTGGCCCAGATCATCACGTTTGGCACTCTCGGGGCAAAGGCTGCCATTCGAGACTCGGCTCGGGTGATGGGATTTTTGCCAATTGAGGCGGATAAAGTGGCAAAAACGATCCCAAACGGGCCAGGCTGGTCGATCAAGAAGGCAGAGGAGGAGATCGCAGAATTCCGGGCGATTCGGGATTCCGATCCCAGGATTCAGAATCTCATTCTGACCGCGAAGTCGATTGAAGGCCTCGCTCGCAATGCTGGTGTCCATGCAGCAGGGGTGGTTATCGCAAAGGAACCCTTGAGCGAGTATGTGCCTCTCTATCGCTCGAATGAAGGGATGCCAGTGACTGCCTACGAGATGGGGATATTGGAGAAGATTGGCCTTCTCAAGATGGACTTTTTGGGTCTGAGTAACCTCACCGTGCTTTCCAAGACGATCGAGAACATTCGCCAAACTCACCGCGACGAGCCGGATGAAAAACTCCTTGCCGATCACCCTGTTTTGCGGGATGGCCACACGGGAATTCCTCTCGACGACCAGAAAACCTACGAAATGCTCTCTCGGGGGGAGACGGTTGGAGTGTTCCAGTTGGAATCAGGGGGGATGAGGCGCAACATCATCGAGCTCAAGCCCAAAGATGTCAGGGAACTGGCTGCGATGGTCGCACTCTATCGGCCGGGGCCGATGGAGCACATCCCAGAATTTGTCAGCAACAAGTTTGGTCGAACCGAACCCCACTACCTGCACGAGAAAATGGAGCCGATCCTGGGGGAGACCTACGGCATCATCGTCTATCAGGATCAAGTCCTGAAACTTGTCCAGGCTCTGGCAGGATTCTCGCTTGGTAAAGCAGACATCCTGCGGCGGGCCATGGGGAAGAAAGACAAGAAGATCATGGACTCGATGCAGGCCGAGTTTTTGAAGGGAGCCATTGAGAACGGAGTCGAAGCAGAAATCGCGTCCCAGGTTTGGGAGCTTCTCTTGCCGTTTGCTGGCTATGCTTTCAATAAGGCTCATGCCGTTTGCTACGCAATTCTGGCCTACCAAACTGCTTACTTAAAGGCCAATTATCCTGTGGAATACCTCGCTGCTCTTCTGGCTGTGTACCGGGGTAAAGAAGACAAGATCACGACTTTCATTGAGGAATCACGCCGCCAAAAGATTCCAGTTCTTCCACCTGACTTAAATACATCCTGCCTGGATTTCACCATTGAACGCCATAAGTCAAAGCCTGCCATTCGCTTCGGTTTGGGGGCGATCAAGGGAGTCGGCGAAGGGCTTGTCCAGGCGATTATCTCTGAGAGACAGTCTGGGCCCTACCTGAACGTTTGGGATTTTACCGAAAGGCTGCGATCTCATGGATTGAACAAGGGAGCGCTGGAGAGCTTGATCAGGGCT
>JALOLT010000107.1 GCA_025455775.1 Fimbriimonadaceae bacterium | reverse complement strand
TGCATGAGCCTCTCAAAGAGAACCTTGCGATCCACCTTAGGCTGTGTTAATGATTTGACCCAATCTGCTACCACGACTGACTACCATACTGCATCCCCTCTGGGATCAGTTCCATTGAATTATAAACGATTCTTGGCTGTAGGCCAGATGGCAATCTTCTTCAACGTGACATTTCTAGGATAAGCTTGGCGCAAAAAGCGTCAAAAATCAGCCCTGGGTTTCCGTTCCCGTTGATCAGCTTTGCGGCATCTCCAGCTGCGATGGCGAGATGAGACTTCTCCTTTTGGGTTGAAATCAGCCACTGGGCGATTGCTTCCAGCAGGGCGACGTTGTGGCTGCGGACGGAGTCATCGACCCCCGGAAATTTTGGGGCCAAGTTTCGCAAGTCTTCACTCAAGCGAAGAGCTGCCCCAGGTTTGAGTGACTGAGCGCGGGAAAGCAGTCTGGCCAGCTCGATGAAGCGGGCAGGATCCGATCTCATCTCGGCTAGATCTCCAGGGCTCTTTGCGAAAACTCGTTCTAGCTCTGATAAGCCTCCTGCCGCCTGGTCTAGCTCATCCTGTGTGGCGAGGTCGCATGCCACGATCAGGCAGCGGGAACGAATGGTGTCCAGGATTCCACCGATATGGTTCGTGCTGAGAACGACTCTGGCATAGGGGGGAAGTTCTTCCAGCAACTTCAGCAAGGAGTGAGATGCTGTGTCAACTAAACGATCTGCCTTGTCGATCCACACAACTTTGGAGCGAGCCATGAGGGGGGCTGAGCGAAGGAACTCCAGAACCGGCGGGTGATCCACTTCCTTATCTTGTGTTCCTGGATCTTTGATGCAGGAAACCCTGATCAGGCGTCCCGCCCCGATAGGTTTGACGTGGAGCAAGTCGACAGCCCTTCCATTTTCGAACGAACGACAGATCGAACAGCTCCCGCAAGCCTGGCCCTCATTCGGAGTTTTGCAAAGCCAAGAGCCAATGAGTCTCTTCACCAGATAGGTCGCTCCCGTTCCCGGTGGGCCATAAACGAGCACTGACTGGACTGAAAAATCGGTCTTCAAAATCTGATCAACCGTTTTGTCCGCTCGCTTCAGACCGGCAATCGGTTTTGGCTCAAACGCGATAGAACTCATCGACGTTCATTACAAAGGCTACGGCTCCACCGACTTGAACCTTGACAGGTGAGGGAATGAAGGCCCCTGGCGGGGCTGCTTCGAAGGGCATCACGTTTACCATCTGGTCGCGAGTCTCACAATTCTCTCGGATTACTTCCTTGAGTGCGGGAAGTTCGTCTTCACTCACCCCGATCAGCATAGTGGTATTGCCTTCTCTCAAGAACCCCCCGGTCGATCCGATAACCGTAAACTTGAATCCTGCCCGGATCAAGCTCTCGGTCATTTTCGACTTGTCACGGTTGTGAACAACACAGACGACGAGCTTCATAGTCTTCCCATTATACAAGCGGGGTTGGGAAAACCATCGAGCGAACGAGGGAGCCCTGCTTCCTTGTTTGGTTGCAGGGCTCCCTCGTCGCAGAGTGTTTAGTAGGAC
The DNA here is from genome assembly GCA_025455775.1 of Fimbriimonadaceae bacterium. Lineage (GTDB taxonomy): Bacteria > Armatimonadota > Fimbriimonadia > Fimbriimonadales > Fimbriimonadaceae > JALOLT01. The sequence goes on along the minus strand of JALOLT010000107.1, from coordinate 9,787 downwards.
TTATCGTCGGGGTTTGCCTTCTTGTACTCGTCTCTCAGCTTGACCTGATCTTGCGCCGATGCCGCATCTCCTGGCTCGGAGCAACCGACAAGACTGATGCTCAAGAGGAGGGCAGCAGCAAGCCAAAGTGTCAGTTGCTTCATTGAGCGCTCAAACCCCAGAGCGGATAGTTGATGTTCAGATTGACCGTGGTTCCGACTTGTTGGGTGGAACCTGGCACAAAGCAGCGACCAGCTGGGCTGAATCCTGGGAAGAGTTCAGCAGCGGTTGGGGTGCGTGAGATGATCGCGTTCATTTGGAGGAACTTGGCTGAACCGTCAGCGAATCCCACGGTCATCCCATTGCTGAAGATCAGTGGGTTGCGCACTGCGCCGCCATCGTTCACACCGTTGCAAGCACCAGTTCCGCCGTTGGCGAACTTATTCTGAACGTCGTTGATGAGGACCTCGCGGACGATACCAGGATAGGCCGTCACGTTTGCCGCACTCCACTCGGTGCTCAGAATCGACATGGGCAGGATTCCAGAGGTTGGGTTCATGGACTCTGCCAGGAGGATTGTTTCGGCTGGGCTAATGAGAGCCGTTTGGGTGCCACCTGTCCAAGAGTTGCGGAAGACGCGGGCGCTGGCCATGGGGATGTCGCCTGTGTTGAGCCCACCAGTGATGGCAGTGTTCAGGGCGAAGGAGGCAGCGATTTGACCGAAGTCGCTCCACTGACGGCGACCGTTGCTGTCGGTGGCATCATTTCGCGACTTTCCTGGGTGCCAGAAGATATCAACGTTCTTGATGTAGGGTTGAACCCACTTTTGCCAGGAGAAGTGGTTGGTTCTCCAAGCAAAGGAGCCGCTGGAGAACTGGCACCTGGTCTGAGGGTCGGTTCCAGCAGGAGCTCCGTTCAATCGGGGGTTGAGCGAGGAGTTCAGCTCACATCCGTCGCTGCGGGGATAGATATCATCGTAGTCGCTCGTGTAGAGGAAGATCGATGTCGAAATGTTCTTTTGATTGCTGATGGCACTGGTCTTCTTGGCAGCAGACTTTGCCTGGGCGAAAACAGGGAAAAGAATGGCGGCTAGGATCGCGATAATTGCAATCACGACCAGGAGTTCGATTAGGGTAAACGCTTTCTTCATGGGATCCAACTAGAGGCAGAAGCTGCCTCTTTTGCATCCTGTAAGTTATTGATCGCAGTTTAAGGCAAGATTAAGATTTAGGCACTTTGTTGGATTCTGGCCTTTTCTTTACAGAATCCTAATCCCCAAGGTGTGTTTTGGTCTGTCCGCGGCAGCCTTCACTCGCCTAATGCTCTTTCACGAAAAAAGCTCTGGCTTCCTCGTGGGTGAGAAAGCCAGAGCTGTGGGACAAGTGACTGACGTCACCGGTCGGGTCGATCTTCTGCCGCTCGTCCACCATTTGGATCGGTGGGCTTGTCACCTGCGGCACGTCCCTCGTTCTGCCAGCGTTCGACATCTTTGGTCTCCACTGTGCCAGAGGCGCAGCCTACCAAAAAGGCGGAGGCCACAAGAGCTGAGAGCGCAAGAATCCCGAACTTCATTATTGATTCACCAAGCCCCAGAGAGGAGCGTTCAGGTTAATGTTTGGAGTTGATGGGCCGCCAGTGTAGTTGTAGGCCGAGCGAGCGTTTCGGCAGTTCGATCCCATGGGTCCAGGGAGAGCAGCACCAGGAACATACTCGTTCAGGGTCGGGGTTTGACCCAAGAAGTTTCGGACTTGCAAGAACTTTGCGCTGCCATCAGCGAATCCGACGGTCAAGCCGCCGGCTGGGGCAGCTACTGGATCAATTTCTTCCGTGGTGTTGCATCCGCCAGCGTTGCGCAGGAAGATGGCTCGCCAATATTCGCGGATCGCCATGGGATAAACCGTCTGCTCTCCGGCAGGCATGGTCGCCGAAACAGCGAAGGGGGCTGCGTAGCTATGGGGCAGTTCCATCAAAAGCATAGTCTGCGAAGGGGCAGCGAGGCCAGTTTGGCTTCCGCCAAACCAGGGAGTAGAGTTGAACCCAGTAACAGAAGCTCCCGTGACAGCCAGGTTGATGGCAAAAGAGTTCAGAATTTGACCGTTGGTGTTCCACTGAGTGTTGTCGCGGGTGCGCAAGGGGTGAACAAAGAGATCGACGTTCTTGATGTAGGGCTGAATGTACTTTTGCCATGTCTGCCATGTCATCGAGTGGCCAAATCCTGTGCCACTGCTGCAGCGGAGCACGCCGTCATTCAAGCGTGAATTGATGGAGCTATTGAGCTCGCAGCCACTTCTCATCGGGTAGCGATCTTCATTGTCTGCCATGTAGAGCAGGAAGCCAGTGCTGATCTGCTTTTGATTGCTCAGGGCAGCGGTTTTCTTGGCGGCAGTCTTGGCTTGGGCGAAGACTGGGAAGAGGATCGCGGCGAGGATTGCAATGATCGCAATCACAACCAGCAGCTCGATGAGGGTAAATGCCTTTTTCATGGAATGACTCCGAGATGTCCGACCGATGCCGACCCCGCGCGGTTCGCGGTTTGGGCCCAATGTACCGATGGAGTTAACCCAAAAAGCTTAACAATTCCCAGCCTTCATGGGATACTTTGGGCCCAAATGCGGGGAGGAAAACTCCAAAGCTAAGTCTTATGCCTGGGGTTCTGGCCAAATCGAGCTGATGTAGCTAGTTTTAGTAGATCCAAACTTCACGTAACAGTGGTTCAAGCGAGGCGGAATCTGTTGCCATCCTGTCCTGGATCTCGCCAAGACTGACAGAATTCTCGAGTGCCAAGCGGATCCAGTCCGAGCCAGCGAGGATGTCGAAGGGCAGCTTCTCTGCCTCATACTCATAAGGCGGATCCTGCCACTGCAAGGCTGCGGGATAGTCTTGCGCCACTTGCCGAAGAATAGCAACCGTTGTGAGAACTGGCCTAAAGTCTCTGGCCTGGGTCACATGGATGAAGCAGCCCTGACAAACTTCTCCCTTAAACTTTTGAAAAGTCGGCTGGAACTGAACGGGGCGGAAGATAACTCCCGGAAGCCCGATTTCATTCAGACTATGGGCTAAATCCCAACCATCTAGGTTCGGTGCCCCCCACATTTCGAAAGGCATGGTGGTTCCCCTGCCTTCGCTGAGTTTGGTGCCTTCGAGCAAACATTGACCTGGGTAAACAAGGGCTGTCGCAGGAGTTGGCATGTTGGGGGAAGGCATCGCCCAAGGCAAACCAGTGTCGGCAAAGTGCATGTGTCGTTGCCAACCTGCCATTTTCACAACGTCTAACTCCACTTCCGGGAAATAATGGTTCTTCAGGTACAGCGCGACCTCACCGACAGTGAGCCCGTGTCTTGCTGGCAAGGGGTAGAGCCCCACAAAACTGGCGAAAGCTGGATCGTGACCAGGCCCCTCGATTTCGAGCCCTCCGATGGGGTTCGGCCGGTCAAGGACAGTGACAGGAATGCCAAGTCGCTCGCAGGCCTTCATGCAGTTGGCCATGGTCCAAATGAAGGTGTAGTATCTGGCCCCGACATCTTGGACATCAAAAATGAGCTCGTCGATCCCCTGGAGCATGGTATCGGTCGGTTCCCGCCACTCCCCATAGAGAGAGAGAAATCGGAGGCCAGTTCGCACATCCCGATATCCCTCCCATTCGATCATATTGTCTTGCGTGTGTCCCCAGATCCCATGCTGAGGTCCAAACACAGCTTTGATCTCAAGTCGCTCTTCATAGTGGAAAGGCAGAAGATGATCCAAGATGAGCTGGCAGTTATGGCAGACTGAGGCTTGGTGACAAACCAGCCCGACTGATTTTCCCATGAACCGCTCAAAGCGAGTTTTAACCATTTGGTCAAGGCCTGTTTGAACCATCATTTCTTTGTGCCCCCAACAGGGATGTTCTTAAGTGTTTGGTAGAGCCGCAACACTTTGCTGGCCATCGCTTCGGACGAGAAATTCTCTTCAACTCGCTTCATCGCTTCCTCTCCCATCTGGCTTCGGAGGGCAGAATCTTTCACAAGTTTAGTCCAGCCCAGGGCAAGGTCTTCGCTTGTTTGAGAGGTCAGGAGGCCACTTCGGCCATCTTCGATGACCTCCACAAGCCCACCTGTTTGAAAGGCCACCACTGGTTTCCCTCGAGCCATAGATTCAATGGCGACCATACCAAAGGATTCATTCAGGCTAGGCAGGGTTGTAAAGTCAAGCAGGTCGAGCACCTGGGCGACGTCTGGTCGTGAGCCTAGAAAGGTCACACTCTGGTTCAAGCCGAGCACCGCTACCTCTTGACGAAGCTCCTGGGGGAACGGCCCTTCTTCTCGTCCCAGAAACACAAGATGGGCATTTGGCGCGGTTGGTTGAATGAGTTTGAGGGCTTGGAGAGCGTGACGATGGCCTTTGGCTTCCGCGACTCTGCCTACCAAACCGATGAGGACTTTGTTTTCGGGAAGTCCAAGGTCGGCTCGAGTCAGGTTCCGCTCCATTGCAAGAGTTCGAAAATTCGTGCCATTGTGGACGATTTCAACCTTTTGGTGGTTAATTCCACTTTCCCGCAGCAGATCGGCGATAAAACCACTCACGGCAATCAAGCGGTTGCTCGCTTTGCGGGCAAACCACTGGTAGACCGGGTCTTTTGTGACGACGTGAACCGAGGCGACGGCTGGGACTTTGATAGCAAGTTGGGCGATGAGAGCAGCGTAGGCAGCTCTTGTGAGGTGGGCGTGAATCAGGTCAAAGGGCTGGTCGCGGTGGAGTGTCCTGAGAAAGCCTGCGGTTCGAAAGGCTCCCTTTTCGCGAATCGAAAATGTGCTGATGGGGAGTTGATGGGCTCGGCAATAGTTCTCCATCCAGGGGCTCGGGGGACAAACGACGTGAGTTTGCACTCCCAGACTTTGGAGACTGCTGGCTAATAGAAGGGAGTGTCGCTCCGCTCCTGATTCAGCGGCGCTGGAAACGACCATTAGAATTCTCAATCTGTCACCCAGGTCTGCACCGCCCAAGATGAATATACCAGTCTCATCTAGCGGTATAGTCGAAAAGATGCGATTCAAGGATCTCCTGCGTCTGAGGTCTCTGACTCGAAAGATCAGAGTGCGGATTGCAGCCGGGCCAAACAAAGGGTCTCGTTGGAGCCTTGCGACGCGATCAACTTTCATTAAGGGTCGCTACGAAGCCGTTCGATGCCAAATCTTGAGTGACCTGATTCTCCCCGGAATGATCGTTTGGGACGTGGGAGCTCATTGTGGTTATACGGTTCTTCTGGCCTGTAGGCGCGTAGGAGACCGGGGAAAGGTCTTCGCTTTCGAACCGAATCCCGAAAACCTTTGGTATCTCCGCAGCCATATTGAATGGAATGGGATCTCCAATGCGACAGTTTTTCCATGTGCTCTGGCCGGTGAGGTGGGGGAAGCAACATTCGTCCTGAGGGGGTCAGGCACAGGGTCACTTGGTCACATTGACGGGGGCCGCGAGATTTCCGTAATTGTTCGCACAGTGGACGAGATCGTCTCAACTGGGGAAGCTGTCGGGCCAGATTTTATCAAAATGGACGTTGAGGGGGCGGAACTTGACCTCTTGCGCGGGGCCATCGGGGCACTGGTCACTCGTCCCGTTCGTCTCTTGATTGCCACTCATTCCGCCCAACTGCATGAGCAATGTCGAGCCTTTTTGGCAGCTCAAGGCTATGAGGTTTTGGAAGCAGGTCGAACGGAAGAAGCGCGAAGGAACGGCTGGAACTCGGTTTCCATCGAGCCGGAGCTTTTGGCCTTCCACCCCTCCGATCGACCTGGCGAAGAGATACTTGCCAAATTCCGCAAGACTTAGGCTCTGATTTCTATCCCGATTTTGGTCTGAAGGGCGGCTAACTGCTCTTGATCAGGTCTCTTTCGAATGCTAGCCAGTGTGGGTGTTTCCCGGCGCAAAGGGATGAGTGATGCCCTGATAGTATTCCAAGGGCATTTGCGGCGGATCAAAGCCTTCTGGATAGGGGAGGCCATTCAGGCTTTGCCAGTAGGCTAGCGATGCATCGCGCCACCAGAGTGCCTCCTTTTCTTGAATCTTGAGAAACTCAGCCACTTGTGTAAATCGGTCAGGATCGACTTTGGAAGTCAGGTGACTCCATTCTTGTCGGATGGCCTTTACTTCAGCCACACCCCGAGAGTACCGATACACCAGCTCCTCCCAAACAGACCTGCCTGATTTTAACTCGTAACTCCAGGGCAAATGATGGAACCAAAGAAGCAGGTTCTCAGGGGTGGTCTTTGGATCTCCCCAAAGAATCTGCCATCCGGCTGCATATTGCTGAATCGTGCCAGAGGCGACCCGATCAAAACCGATCCCGTCTTTGTTCGCGCGATGAAAATAGGTTGGATTCCAGTCAGCTCGGTCTAAGTCATTAACCCAAGGGCCTGGCCCGTAGTGGTGGCCGGTTGCCATAAGGTGGGTTAGACCGAGGGGACCTGTGTAGTCCACAACCGCTTCTCGGGATCTCATCATGATCGAGACGATTGGGTCGGTAACGTCTGATCCAAAAGTCAAGCTTACCCATTCATTGGCGATCTCTCGCGCCTCCTGGGTGGGATCCCACGATAGCCGCCCCAGTGCATACCAATTCGACTGATCAAAGTGGGATCCGCACCAGTTGCGGTCAGAACCGATGTTGGAGACGCCTGCCACACCCTTGATCGTATGGAGCACCAGCTCTGCTGGTCGCTGCTGGGTGGGAGTTTTCAGAACCTCTTCCCACATTGTTCCCAGGTATGCGAGATGGCTAGCAAAACCGAGATACTCCTTCGTCGCTTGAACCTCCATCACCAAGGAAGTTTCGTCTACTGCCCCAAAGAGAGGGCTAAAAGGCTCGCGCGGTTGAAAGTCAATCGGCCCATTCTTGACTTGAACGAACACGTTTTCCTGAAACAACCCATCGAGCGGTTTGAACTCGGCATATGCCTGGGCGGCACGATCTACTGGAATCTGATCATCGTAGACAAAGGCGCGCCAGAGCAATACTCCGCCGAAGGGTGCTAAAGCGTCAGCGATGACACGAGCTCCTTCTGCGTGGGACAGTCCGTAACTTTGTGGACCTGGCTGACCTTCGGAGTTAGCCTTGACTAGAAAGCCACCAAAGTCAGGGATTTGGTCATAGATCTCCGAAACCTTTTTACACCACCATTGCTGCACGTCGGGAACCCGAGGGTCAGATGTTGTCAAATTTCCAAGTTCCTCAGGGGCGGAAAACCGCGACGTGAGAAAGACTTTGATTCCATAGGGCCGGAGCACATCTGCTATCGCCCTTGTCTTGACGATCGTGTCAGATCTCAGAACCATTGAATTGGCGTTGACGTTTGTGAGGACAACACTGTTGATGCCGATTGATGCATTGGCCCTGGCATAGTCAATGATTCTTGGATCAATGTAGTCTGGAAGCTTGTGCCAATCCCAAATGGACTGACCGGCATAGCCACGTTCAACGGTTCGGTTCAAATTGTCCCAGTGATTGACCATTCTCAGACTGTAGGAAGGCGCAGAAACAGTGAGAGTTTGAGGAAAAGCCGTCCCCATTTGTAGCTGACGAAGAAACCAGAAGGCGCCGTAAAGTACGCCCCGGGAGCTCGATGCTGAGATTGTGTGGCTCTGTCTTTCCTCAGCCCTTTTGGGCAGGTACGCGAAGGCCTCGTGGTTAAGGGTGAGGTGAGCCAGTGCTCCAGGGTAGACCTGAGACGGTTGAAGCAGGAGAGCATGATCCTGAGTAACCACCGGAGAGAACTCAGGTCGATGACCGAGCATGGCCTCCAGGCCACGCTGGAGTTCCGCTACGGCAGCACTCAACAGGGGATCTGAAGACTCGTTACAAACAATCTGGCTAATCTTAAACTGATCGTGTGATGGCAGCAGGCGGTACCGCAACCACAGTTCGTAGCCATCTTCAGGCTTCAGGGAAGGTGGTGTAGCAGTGGTTTCCATCAGGATGACTTTGCGAAGGACTACCCTCTCTGGATTTTACTCTGCGATATGCCTGGTAACTCTGGCTGAAGAAGTGCTCGAATTCTGAGTGCTGACTGCCAAGCCTTGATTTCCTCCTCGCCGGAAACAGCCTGCCTATCTTCTAGGTGTTCTGTATGACCAATATAGAATCTGCCACAGGGTTCTGATTGGAGAATGTAAACGGTGAACACCGGAATTAAAGTATGGTGGAGATTACTGGACGCGATTCGGAAAGAGGGAGTTGCGAAACCCGTTCCCTTATCATAAAGTTGGTGGAGACTCCTAGACGCGATTTCGCAACATTCGGATGGCAGGCAAACCTTAAGCATCAGGGAAGCCTTGATAGAGACGAAGATTTGTTTCGAGGCTCGGCAGTGATGGACTCATCGCAAAAAACGAGTTCGGTAGTCAAGCCTGTCCGTCGGTTTGACACCATCCCAGACCAGAACCCGAAGAGCCACTGGGCCCAAGGGCCCAGAACACCAAAGTTGAGCCGCTCCTTTCCAAACATGAAATACTTCCTGGAGGAAGCAATCGAACAAGCGGCGACGAGCTGGACTGTGTGCGAGCCGGATCGCAAGAACTTTGCCGAGATGCTCCGCACCGGGCTCACTGCCCAGGATGCAAGAAGTCTTGCCCTGACTGGATCGAAGTTAGAGGTCCCTGTCCTCTACTTTCAGGGAGAGCAAAATGAGGTGGCAAGCGCAACCTTCTTTCACCATATGGTGAAACGAACTCTGGTCGAGTTTTACGCAGAGCCTTCCAAAGACTTCTTGGGATCAGAAGGCACGTGGGCCGATGATTTGGCCACTCATGAAGCCTGGCTCCAGCTGGATCGTGTCGAAAGGTCGCTCATCTATCACAAAGGCTGGGTTCAGTCCTTTGGCGACCCTGGACTTTTCCTGGTCGGAGCATCAGGTGCTTCCGAGGATGCCACCCTTGCTCTCATCAAATTCGTAGGACTCGTCAACGAAACGGAGATTCAACCATGGGCATGTTAGACTGGATCAAATCACTCTTCAACCGACCAACAAAGAAGGAGGCAGGGCCCTCAGTACCTCTTGTCCGGTCGAGAAAAAAAGGTGAGATTCCTGCTCCTGAGGCACAGGCTTCCCAGGCTGGTTCTTGGGTCAGGACAGAACCAGTATATCGCAACTCTCAAACGCAGTCAGTGGCAAAAGGATCGACTCAGTCCCAAACCCACCCGACCCCCTCCGTGAGCTCAACCAGGGCACGGGATCCCTTGGCGAGCATTCCACCAGGAAGTTGGGCAGTGAGGGATCTGGTCACGACGATTAGGGGATTCCCTTCCGACGAGCAGCCAGAATTGAAGGCCATCCAAGGTGAGATGGCACTCGCCGAGGGAGACTATGGGCAGCAACTCGATGCCTTTATGCGGCTCGGAATGGAGCGATTGGAACGGTTTCTGATCCTCCAGGGCTTCGAACTCGAAGGCCTTGAATCTGACGGGGAAGCCAAGGATATCTTGTCCCAATGGCGACAACTCTCCTTCGACATGCAGCCAGACCAGAGGGGAAAATACATCCCGACGTTCGTCACCTGGAAAGGGGAGCCACTGACGCAAGGGGCCGAGGGCGAAATCGAGAGCTTGATCGAGAGCACGAAGAATCTTGCTCATCTTGACAGGGATCTCGCCTTCGAGGCTCGGTTCAATCGGGGGATTGCGGCGCAGCGTCTCCTCGTTGGGATCCTCAACGCCCGAGGAGGTCGGTGATGGCGAGTCTGGACGAAATCGCTCGCATCCTGCTAAAGCACGGGTTCGACCTCGGTTCGCCGAGAAGGTGGGAGGAAGCGGCGACGTTTTCATTTGCTCACCTCGAAA
>JALOLT010000017.1 GCA_025455775.1 Fimbriimonadaceae bacterium | reverse complement strand
GGATTACTCTCTCACTAGAGATATGCTGGGAAAGGCTCGCAAGCTCTGATCTGATATACTCCTCCCGACTCTTTTGAGGCGGGGGGACAGAGCAAAAATTGGCTCAATTCCCGTTTTTGGATACAGTCCAAAGCGTTTTTTTAGAATTTCGCTAATCAGAAAACAGCTGCGCCTGGCGATCAGGAGCAGCTTTCTTTTTGGATCTCTTGACTGTTTTTGAAATTCCGTGGGCAGGATAGGGCATTCGTGTCTCGGCCACCATGGAAATCGGAACCTCAAGGTCGATCAAATCAAGACCGTCTACCGCGACAGGGGGATAGGGAATCACCTCATCTGCCTCATCGAAAAACGTGAACTGTTCTGGAGGAAGTTCCGGCTTGCCAAGTTTGGCGTGATGGTAGCAATCTGTTCTCGCCCACTGTTTATCTGTGAGTCTAAAGACTCGCACTTCTCCGAGGGGGGGAATGTTGTCCGCGACTCGCTTTGCATGGACATCAGTGTTTTCCAGTGTCGCCGTCGGACGTACGTAGATGCTGTACTGAAGACGCGAATAGCCATCGTCTTCGAGGAAGTCCACGAAGCGTCGGTAATCTCTCTTGTTCTGTTTGGTTGCGACAGGGAGATCAAAGGTGACCATGAGCCACATGAGTCGGTAGCCAGGAATCACTATTCCTCAAAGATGATTCTCGGCACTTGAAGGTCTTGTCCTTCACAGATAGCGCGCCGCAGGCTTGCCCCAAAGCGGTCGAGGGCGACAAGAAGAGGATAGGACTGATCCTCAAAAGTCACTTTTCGACCCAAACTCTGGATCAGGAGTCGCTTGGTGTGGGGATTTACACTAGTCGATTCCCCCTGTTCGTCTAAGATGCGCCGCGACACCTGATCAATAAGGGGTCGAAGGGGCTCCATGGCATCATCGGCCAGGCAAAGCGAGTTGTACTGATTTTGATGATGAACCCCGAGAGCGGGATGGAGTCCTGCCCCAACAATCGCCCTGGCAACTGCCGCCCGCAGAACCGCGTAGCCATAGTTAAGGAGTCCGTTAACCCCTTCGGCATCACGTTCCCTTTGAAAATCCTCCCCGAAAATGAGTTCAAAGTAGAGAGCTGCCGCCACTGCTTCGCGATTGTCAGGGTCTCCGCTCCGCACTTGGGCAGCGAGGGAACAAAGTCTGGTTGGATCGCCACCTTGGAAAGCGACATGGCCTGCCTGGGCAAGGATTTTCATGCGAACCAGGGTCTGCCAAGTTCGCTTAATAGATGGCTTCGTCGCCTGAATCTGCTGTCTCAGGATAGCAGTGTGGGTCGTGTGGCCAGCAAGAGGGAGCAGGACGCCGCTGGGGAGGTGCTTTTCGTTGCTGGTGACAAGAACCACCTTCGATTCGGCACAGGCAGAGAGAAGAGAGTGGCTCATTACAAGATCAGGCCCGTCTACGACGATCATCGCAAGGTCTTCTAGGGCAATCTTTGCCACGAGCTCGTTCTGACGGGAGAAAGTCACTGCCAGATCTTGCAGGGCCAGAAAACCTGGCCCAACGAGAGAGAGCACCCTTAGGCTCATAACTTGCCTTCTGGGTAGATCCTGACTTGACCGAGGAGATCGACTTCTAGCTTTTGACAATCCAAGAGGTTAATACTCTTGAGCACCCTCTGACTGTTGTCGTTGACAGTAGCTGCCTGAATCTCTCGCAGGCAGAGGCGGTCGTTTGTCGAGTCGAGTTGTTGCACACGATAGATTTTTCCCTGGAACTCGATCGTGTCGTTGATGGCAAGCCACATTACGAACCTGGCTCCCGGAAATGGGGGAGTAAGGTCAACGGGACAGGATTTCTTTTTCGACTCTGTGTGGTTTCGTTCTGGCCTCACTGCCTTGGCTGCCTCCATCATTGACTTGAAAACTCCAACTCTCTTCCCATCTTCTGGGTTCATCCAAATTGCAACATGGTGGTTATTTCCCAAAACGACGTGCTTGATCGGATTAAGCTGCTTGGCAGAGGTGATTCGGGACAAAATTCTTGCTCGGCGAGCGATCGTCTTTCCGTAGGGAAGACCATCTGCAAAGAGCTTTGTGAAGTCTTCATGATTCTCGCCTCTAGCTCTGGCAGCTTCCTTTGCCTGCTTCATGAGCTTCCGGAGGCTAGGATCTATGACTTTTTCAAGATCCGTTGCCTTCAAGTTCACCAGAGGCCTTCGGTAGTGATATTCACCCGGTCCACGCTTGCCATAGACTGTCTCTTCATGAAGAGCCCCTGCGATTTGGCGCGTCGTTTCGTGGCTGACGACAAGGTTTGCCAGCATTCGCTTTAGCTTCGGCACTAGCCAAGTTGGGGTAGGAGGAAGAACAGTTGGTCGAGGCCCAGTGATCTCCTTCTTCCTTTCCGTGGTCATCTTCATGAAGAGGCTTCTGGTTGTAAAGGCGATGGCGACTGCGTCAACTGCATGGTGGCGAAGATCGTCCCGCCGCTTTTCGTTGATGCCGTAGAGCGCCTCCATTAAGCCCCACTCTGTGCGGAGTATCTTGGTGGTTCCTCCTCTAGTGCACTCGATGTTATCGGTAAGAGGCCTCAGGAACTGGGCTGTCTCTTTCACGATCCAGCGCGTTTCAACCAATTGTCTTTCAATCATCTGGTTCGGTTCTGGATTTCTTTCGTCGAGGAAGAGCCGCTTTTTATGACCCGAGCCATATCCTGTCAATCTGTTGATCCTCTCCGCGATGGCTGGCCACTCTGGAGTGCCACCGAAGGCTTGGAACGGAGTTTTCATCCCTTTCTTCAGGTTGTAATCCTGTCGGCAGAGGGTGAGATTATTGAACGAGTCATCGAAGGAGATCTCGCGAGGGATAATGTGCTCCACTTGAAAGAGGCTCATCGAAGAGGGAGCTTGGGGAATCGTTGCGCCTGAATAAGGGCATTCCCAGTTCACCTGTTTCGCAAGGCGGTACCAGCGGATGTCAGAGGAGGTCGGCTCTTGAATCCCCATTTTCTGGAGTGCCTTCTTTGCCTCATCATTTTCCTTTTTGCCTAGGGATTGGGCTTTCTCCAGGCTTGCCTTTTCCTTTTTGTTAAGGCTCATGCTTCTGGCCATCTCGATCCGGATGGTGGTTGGGCGGACTCCGCCCATTTTACGTATGATGGCGTTGACGATTCGACGCGTTTGGTTGAGTGCCTTTCTAACTCTGGGGCTCGTGATTTCCTCCCGGCGCGGTGGTTCGATGATTTCGGTTTCCTTCTGGATTTCTTCTGACCATGGTTCGTACCCGCAAGCAACTTGTGCATCGGTACGTCGGAGTCCTTGCCTCATTTGGTCAAGCATCTTTTCCATTGCCTTGCTGCTGAGGCGCACGTAACCGGGAGCCAGTTCTACGATTGCGAGTTGATAGGCAGGTTGAACGTCTAGCTTGTACTTGCTTCGGAGCGTTCGGTAGAGTGTGCCTCGGTCTTCAGCCGTGAGGATGGTTTCCACAAGACTTTGCTGCTCGGCTTGATTGAGGCTTGGAAGGAGTCCCGGTGCTCTGCGCTCGATCTTGTTGACGGTTGAGTTTCCACTCAGGCCTTCTTTATATGTTGTTTGCAAATTGAATTCAACTTGCTTTGTGTTCTTATAGCCGAGCAACTTGGCAACGGCGATCCAGGAGAGAGAAGCGACTTTTTCGAGTTGGTCCGCAAGGCCTTCCTTTTCATTTAGAGTCAGAAACCGCTTTTCGCCCGTTGCAGTATCGGTCAGTTGGAGATTTGCCAGATCCTGCCAGATCCGGAACCTCTGGGCGACCAATGTGCCGAGCTGAGCTCGCTTCTTCGTCGGTTCCAGCTTGCACTTGCCGACAAGAAACTTCTGCGCTTTAAGCGGGCGTTGAAAGAACAGTGCCTGGAAGAGTTTTGCCCGTAAATCGTCTGTAAGACCAGGGTTGAACTTTTGTTGTGCCGAGAAGATTCGATCGAATTCTTCCTCGTACATAGACCGCAGGGTGTAGCGGCGACGTACTTTTTTTCCCGCTTGTAGCTCACTCAGAAAAAACTGACCGAGTGTTTTACCTTCTAGCTCAGCAGCTAAGCTTTTGATGGCAGCGAGGATTTTTCCTGTGTCTTCTTCTTTAGCAGAGTCTTTTTGACTTGTCTCGGCTGGTTCTGAGTCTTCTTCCAAGTCATTGGCGAGGAGTTCTCTCAGCTCGGGTTCTGTGGCGAGGGATGCCAGTTTCGCCCCTCGGTTCGACTTGTAGCCACGGCGCTGTGCGAGGTGGTAGATGGCTCGCGAGAATTCGTAGGGTGTGAGGAGTTCAGTGAGCCCTTTCACTCGGAGTTCGTAGGGTTCGAGCGTGGTCTCAGACTGTGTAAATGGATCGTCGATTGAGGGAAGGAGTTTGGCATCAACCAGCACATGACGGACGGCCCTTTTCCGGGCTCTCCGTCGTGCTATGTTGCGGCGCAGAGCCCGCATCTGTCTCCGCTTTTCGTTCTTCAGCTTCTTTCCTTTGCTTTCTAGCACTTCCTCGAAGTGGCGCGAGCCGAGATCGACGAGGTCGACTGGTTCCATGTCGTCGTTAACTTGGATGACTGCCCAACCTACGGAAGACGTTCCGAGATCGAGTCCGATTTCGTATTTCATGACTTACCCTTGACTTTTGCACGTCGTCGTGCCAAACTGAATATTATCAGATCAGAGCTTGCGGGAGTTCTTTCTCAACAAGGTAGAAAAACCGTAGGACATGCCCTCCGGGGCAACGATAAAATGGTTCGAAAGAGTCAATCGATGACGCTCTCAAACGAGAGCGTTTTTCGTTTCTTAAGGGTGGGTGGTTAAGGGGTCCAGGAGCAACGGCTCTGGTCTGTGAGATCGACCCAGTAAAAAAGGCCTCCGGCTACTGCCGGAGGCCTTGATTTTGCGTGACCTGACTTTTAGAAGTCCATGTCGCCCATGCCGGGTGCGCCGGCAGGAGCAGCCTTCTTTGGTTCTGGCTTTTCCACCACAAGGGCTTCGGTGGTGAGCACGAGGCCGGCGATCGAGGCAGCGTTTTGGATGGTGGATCGGGTGACCTTGGCAGGATCGACGATGCCTGTCTTGACCATATCGACCATTTCACCATTGGCAGCGTTCAGGCCGATTCCGACCTTGGCGTTGCGGACGTGCTCGACGATGACACTGCCTTCGAGGCCTGCGTTCTCGGCGATTTGTCGCAGAGGAGCTTCCAGAGCCTTGCGGACAATGTTCACGCCTGTGAGTTCGTCTCCTTCTGCCTTAACCTTTTCGAGGGCCTGGGAAGCGCGGAGGAGTGTGGTACCGCCGCCAGGGACGATTCCTTCTTCAACCGCAGCTCGGGTGGCGCTGAGGGCGTCCTCGTAGCGGTGCTTCTTTTCCTTGAGTTCGGTTTCGGTGCTGGCACCGACCTTGATGACTGCGACGCCGCCACTCAGCTTAGCCAAGCGCTCTTGCAGCTTTTCGCGGTCATAGTTGCTGTCGGTATTCTCGATTTGACCCTTGATTTGGGCGATTCGTCCGAGTACAGCGTCCTTGGTGCCTGCGCCTTCGATGATTGTGGTCTCTTCTTTGGTGATGACAACCTTATTGGCCTTTCCGAGCATCTCCATCGAGACGTTCTCGAGCTTGGTTCCGAGGTCTTCACTGATGAATTGGCCTGCGGTAAGGACTGAGATATCTTCGAGCATTGCCTTGCGTCGCTCACCAAAGCCAGGGGCCTTCACGGCAGCGATGTTCAGGATGCCTCGGATCTTGTTGAGAACGATGGTGGCCAGGGCGTCGCCTTCGATGTCCTCAGCAATGATGAGGATTGGGCGTCTGGCTTGGGCAGCCTTTTCCAGGAAGGGAAGGAGGTCTTGGGCACTGGAGATCTTCTTTTCGTGGATGAGGATCAGAGGCTTTTCGAGCACTGCCTCCATTCGCTCCGGATCCGTGACGAAGTAGGGGCTGATGTAGCCACGATCGAACTGCATGCCCTCGACGATTTCGACGGTGGTTTCGCGACCCTTGGACTCTTCGACAGTGATGACTCCATCCTTTCCGACTTTGTCCATGGCTTCTGCGACTTGCTTTCCGATCTCGGCATCGTTACCGGCGATGGTGGCGACGAACTCGACTTGCTCCTTGTCCTTGATTGGCTTGGAGATAGCCTTGATTTCGTTGATGACTGCTTCGACGGCTCGGTCAATGCCTCGCTTAACAGCGATGGGGTTTCCACCGGCTGCGACGTAGCGAAGTCCTTCGTTCACGATGGCTTGGGCAAGCACGGTAGCGGTAGTGGTTCCGTCTCCGGCAACGTCATTGGTTTTACTGGCAACTTCCTTGCAGAGTTGGGCACCCATGTTCTCGTAGGGATCTTCGAGTTCGATTTCCTTAGCGACTGTCACGCCGTCCTTGGTGATCGTGGGGCTGCCCCACTTCTTGTCGAGGACAACGTTTCGACCCTTGGGGCCGAGGGTGACCTTCACGGCATCAGCGACTTTATTGACGCCTCGCTCAAGGGCGCGACGGGCTGTTTCATCAAAAATAAGGTTCTTTGCTGGCATGGTTCTTCTGTTTTCCTACTAGTGTGTGTCTGAGAGGATTTAGTTGACGATGGCGTAGATTTGGTCTTCGTCGAGGATCGTGTACTCTTTGCCGTCGACGGTCACTTCATTTCCGCCGTACTTGCTAAAGAGCACCTTATCTCCGACCTTCACGGTGAGGGCATTGCGCTCGCCGGTTTCGAGGACTCGACCTGCTCCTACTGCGACGATCTTTCCTTCGGTCGGCTTCTTCTTTGCAGAATCGGGCAGCAGGATGCCGCCGGCGGTCTTCTCTTCGGCTTCCATCAGCTCGACGACGACCTTGTCTCCTAAGGGGCGAATATTGGCCATAGTGTTTTTTCTCCAGTCTGGTGAGGGCTGCAACTTTAGCAGTCGCTGCCTTTGATTGCTAAATATTGTACGTCCTTGGCGGGGAGGTTTTAGCAGACTTAGGACTAGAGTGCCAACGATAGGGGCCATTCGCGGTGAGTTTCCACGGCCGTGACCAGGGGTCTTGCTTCTGAGCGGGGGATCTTTTTTTCGGGTTTGCGCGCCCTGGCCCGCGGCCTCCCCGCCCGGAAAAGACCAGGGAACCAGGTTCCAATCTTGGTCTCCGGGCCGCCCCCGGGCGCTCAAACCCCTTTGATGAGCAAAAGGAGTAGGTTTTCCCTCTTTGCAGTTTTTTCCTCGTCCCAGTTAACCAAGCCCCTTTATGGCCCAAGGCCACCCTTTTCACCGAAAAAAGCCAGCCTTCGCGGGTTGATTCCTGCGGGCCTCGGAGACAGGGCGTTCCGACTCTGCTGACCGGTTGCCACCCTCGCCCTCAACTCCCAGGGAGACCCCACCGATCCACGGGGATCTGCCAACCAAGGCGCAGTCCCGGAGCGCTACCGGAGGCAAGAACGTTGACTCTGGGAGGCGGGCAGGTCGTTCTGAGCTAGGTCAACCAAAGGATCACAGATATCTATGGAGAGATTCGAAATGAACGACGACCGCCCCACGAACCGCTGGAAGACCCGCTCAATTGATCCATAGCCCTAGGCCAGGTTGAAGGCGACCCCTTTGAAGTGACAATATACAGTGCTTGTGCGGAGCGTAGCGAACTCAATAAAGCGCATGAGCATCGATCTCCGGCCTTGGTTCACTTTGACCATGGTGGCTCTGCGAAGGCCTCTGGCCCTGAGCAGTAAAAACCGGACGAAAAAAGGACAAACAACATGGCACGAGCTAAGTTCGAAAGGAAAAAGCCGCACGTCAACGTTGGTACCATTGGCCACGTCGACCACGGAAAGACCACCCTGACCGCCGCTATCACCGGCGTCTTACAAACCAAGGGCCTCGCCCAAGCCCGCCGATACGATGAAATCGACTCGGCGCCTGAAGAGAAGGCACGCGGTATTACGATCAACATTTCGCACCAGGAGTACGAGACCGACACAAGGCACTATGCCCACGTCGACTGCCCTGGCCACGCTGACTTCATCAAGAACATGATCACTGGCGCCGCCCAAATGGACGGTGCGATTCTGGTTGTGTCTGCTACTGACGGCCCTATGCCCCAGACGCGAGAGCACATCCTGCTCGCCCGCCAGGTCGGTGTCCCTTACATCGTGGTTTATGTCAACAAGACTGACCTCGTGGATGACGCAGAACTGATTGAGCTTGTCGAGATGGAGATTCGCGAGCTTCTCACCACCTACGGTTTCGATGGCGACGCCACACCGATCGTAAAGGGTTCCGCCCGAAAGGCTCTCGACCAAGTCGAAGCCGGAACGGTGAACTACGAAGACGACAACGTGAAGTCGATCACTGACCTGATGGATGCTGTGGACAGCTTCATTCCTAACCCAGAGCGAGATGTCGACAAGCCGTTCCTCTGCGCGGTGGAAGACGTCTTCACCATCACTGGTCGTGGTACGGTTGCCACCGGCCGCGTTGAGCGAGGCAGACTCCAGGTTAACACTGAAGTCGAAATCGTCGGAATTCGCGAGACTCGCAAGACCACCTGTACCGGAGTCGAAATGTTCCGAAAGCTGCTGGATGAGTGCCAAGCTGGCGACAACGTCGGTTTGCTCCTCCGTGGTATCGGCCGAACCGACATCGAGCGAGGCATGGTTATCTGCAAGCCAGGATCCATCAAGCCCCACACGAAGTTTGATGCCCAGGTTTACGTCCTTTCCAAGGAAGAAGGCGGTCGCCATACGCCGTTCACCAACGGATACCGACCTCAGTTCTACTTCCGCACAACTGACGTTACCGGAACGCTCAACCTGCCAACCGGTGTCGAAATGGTTATGCCTGGCGAGAACATCGTGATGACCGTTGAACTCATCAACCCGATCGCTATGGAAGAGGGTTCGAAGTTCGCGATCCGCGAAGGCGGCCGCACCGTCGGTGCTGGCACGATCACCAAGGTCTACGCGTAAGACCTCGGTCGTCAGCGACTCAGTTTCACCTGTCCCTTGGGGCAGGTGAAACTTTTTTTGGCCGGCTCCCCTTGCGTTGGTTGCAAGGTCTTGGCTCACTTTCAGTAGGTCCTTTACAACCACTGGTTCGCCATTCTCGTCCAACAAATACTGAAATGAAAAGCTTCTTGACTTTATCCGTGGTTGTCGTTGGTTTAGGTCTGGGGCTCGTGGCCTGCAATCCGACCGATGCTAAAGAGCTGACCCAAGACGCTGGCCAACTTGCCGAGAGCGGCACCAGATCTCTTGTGAATGCCAGCCTCGCCGTTAAGGTGAATACAGCCCTTGGTTTGAGGAAGGGTGTTGATATGACTGGCCTAAGGGTCGAAAGCGAGGGGGGAACGATCACTGTCTCTGGTCACGTCCGTACTGCCAAGGAGAAGGCCCTGGTGCTGGAGATAGCCAGGGAAACCAAAGGGGTGGAGAAGGTCGTCGACAAACTCACGATTAAGCCATAGTCCGATCCATAGTTGGAAATCAAACTAAAGCCGCAGGGTCATGGCCCCGTTTTCGGCCTAAGGGCCGAGGGAATGGTTCTTAACTTGGGTATCTTTCGGAGTGCTGCAAGGTGGGGGCTTTTGTGTTGACGAAAGCCTGGAATTTGCAGCCCCTTGAAGGAAGTTAACAAACAGATCCTCCCAGGTGCTTTCGACACAACGAAGGAAAGACTATGTCAGCTAATGTCCGCATCCGAATCCGACTGCGCGCCTACGATCACCGCATTCTGGATCAATCTGCTTCTAAGATCACCGATACTGCCAAGCGAACCGGCGCGAAGATCGCAGGCCCGATCCCCCTTCCAACCAGAATCCGACGATTTTGCGTCATTCGCGGCCCCCACATCGACAAAGAGTCGATGGAGCACTTCGAGCTTCGCATCCACAACCGACTCATCGACATCAATGAGCCGACGAACAAGACGATCGATAGCTTGATGAGACTCGACTTGCCGAGCGGCGTCGACATCGAAATCAAGACCGTTTAGTGGCTGGCCTCCGCCATCCAAAAACTCCCTTCTCCCAGATGAAAACTGGCAGAAGGGAGTTTTTGCTTACTCGTTTTCGTACTGGTTCCCGGCGAGGTTTCGCCCCCTGGCGAGCCAAACCGTCACGACGTTCTCCATTGTCGAAATACGTCCCGCCCAATAGGCCGAATCCTCGTGCCAGGGGGTCTTTTTACCGGTTCTCGGGGGCTTCGAAATGAAGTGACTCGACCATAATCCGATGTCCGGACCGACTAAGGATTCCACAAGATCGTGCACAGAATTATGGAGAAGGAATTCTAGCAATTTTGAATCTTTGAAGTGGATAACATCGAGCTCATCTTCTCCGTAAAGAGCAAGATATTCTTCAAAAATATCTTTAAAACGGCTGAATTTTTCTGGCGAAAAGACGTGCTTGCTGTAACTAATGAAGCCCTATTTTTGGAAATTCTGAACTTCCTGGAAACTAAGGTAGTTACCTAAGCTCTTTCCCATGTCCTTATTTTTCACGGCTTGAAAGTGAATTGCATATCAGTCACCATCAATATTGTCACATTATTTGATATTCAATGGTACTCCTCTTCGATGATCTGCACGTTCCGGGGCAATACCATGCCGCACTGCTTGACGCAAGTAGCATGCGGCCAATGGGGGTCATGCATCGGCACGATTTCACGGAAGTGTTTCTTGTTCTCGAGGGAACTTGTGAACACGATTTGATGTCTCGTCAAGAAATTCTTCGTCGGGGTGATCTGCGCATGATCAGCCCGGATCACTCCCATCGGTTCACTCTTGCTAAAAGCGAACCTTTTAGGATGGTCAATGTCGCGATTACCCAAGAAACGACGAAATCTCTGAAATCTTTGCTCCCTGAGAGTTCGGTTTTTTCGCCCCTCCACGAGGAGGGCACGATCTTGAGCCACCACTTTGGCGGTAAGGATCTCTTGCATCTTCGCAGACTGTTTGAGGAGTGTCTGGCTCACGTGGATCAGCGCAACAATGGCCGCCACCTCTTGAGTCTTTTTGCCGCCCTGGATGAGTCAGTGGCCTCGCTTCCAGCGATCGTGGCTCCTGCCTGGTTGCAGAACGCCATTGACGCAGTCCGGACTCCCCAAGGTCTTCTCGAAGGGATCGGAGCGATGAGGCGCGCTGCCCAGGTAACGGATGCCCATCTGGCGAGGAGCGTTCAAAAGATTTACCAGACTACTCCGAGTTCGCTCGTGGCGAGGATTCGAGTCGAGGCAGCCATGGAACTTCTTCGCAAGACGGATCTCACCGTTGAAGAGATTTGCCGGAGGGTCGGATTTGGCACTGCTGGTGATTTTCACCGCAGGTTTGCCTCCCTCACTGGCCTCACTCCGGCGGAGTTTCGTCAAAAAGCTCTGCGAACGGTTGCCCTGTAGCTACAACAAGCAAAAATTGCGGAACTTTTGCTTTTTGATGCCCGAAAGAATGGCTTGATGTGAGCCAATAAATGAACAGGGATTCCTTTTCAGCGAATTACACAAGAAATGTTTAATCGGGCAACGTTTACTCGAGCGGGATCGAAGGGAATCATTCATGCCCTTGTCGAGGGTTGGAAGTCCCCACGGCTCATGATTCGGATCAATAGGCAGGACAGCCTTGTGCCAGGCGAATTCCTCAGATGTACGATGATCGACGGCGGTATCCAGCTCCGGCAAGTCTTTCAAGTGGTGAACGTAAGTGGGGATATGGTGCAGTGCTGGCTCACCGATAGCCACATGAGTACGAGTCAAGAAAGGGAGCCACGAGTTGGAGTCTATGGCATGCTTGTGGACGTGACAGCTGGGTCAGATCGATTTTCTGGCAAGCTAACCAACGTCTCCAGATCTGGTATTGCATTCGCAGCATTTGATCGGATTCCGGTTGGGAGTCGAATTTCTGTCCGCCTCGTGGAGACAGGGATCCAGGTTGCCCTGAATTGTAAGGTGGTTCGGGCAAAGCAGGCACCGGAATCGGACGTCATCGAATATGGGGTGATCCTCGAGGCAAATGGCCGAGTGGTTTCGGATCTCTGGGTCAACTATCTGCACGAGCTCGCATCGGAAGGAAAAGTCGCCTAGCGACCTCACGAACCCAAACTCGCTCCGAGGGGGAGAAATGTGAGAGAAAACCGGAAGCAAAACCGGCTCATTAAATGGACTCTTCGGAGCTCCTTTCGCATATCATAAGCCTTGATCGTGCTTGAGCAAGCGTTAGTGCAAACCAAGGTTAAGGATTTCGAGCAAAACGGCTTCACCCTCGTTCCCCAGCTTTTTTCGGAAGATGAGGTCGAGGCTCTGAGAGACCACTTCATGGATCTCCGGCAAGAATCTCGTCCGCTGGATGACCGCCCACCAGAGCCAAATCACCAAGATCCTCTTCGTCGCTACCCCCGCTTGATGCAGCCCCACCGCTATGATCAAGTGGCTTTTGATTGGCTGATTGATCAGCGGCTCGATCAGATCTTGACCCAACTCACAGGCTCATCACCCTATGCCGTTCAGACCATGGTGTACTTCAAACCACCTGGGGCAAGGGGCCAAGCTCTTCACCAAGATAACTTTTATTTGCGCGCCCACCCTGGCACCTGCATCGCTGCCTGGCTAGCCTTGGATGATTGCAGCGAAGAAAACGGCTGCATGATGTTGATGAAAGGATCTCAAGATCTTCCCATCCTTTGCACTGTGGAAGCTGATTCAAGCCAGAGTTTCACAGACGTGACGGTCCCAGTTCCAGATGATGCTGAGATCGTCCCTGCTCGGATGAAGGCAGGGGACGTTCTTTTCTTCAACGGGTCAGTCATTCATGGGAGCTTGCCAAATACCAGTCAAGATCTTTTCCGCCGGGCCCTGATTGGCCACTACGTCACTGGCGACTGTAGTCATGTTGCGAAAGGCTATTTCCCGGCATTTCGCATGGATGGGACTCAGATTAGTCTTGAGCCAGGCGAAGCTGGCGATACCTGTGGGGTCTGGGTAGATGGAACAGACGGCTCGGAGGTCACCTTGGTGCCTGCTCGAGATCACGACAAAGTTTTAAGAACCGAGTAGGTAGTTTATGAGCATAAAAGTAGCCATCATCGGGGCTGGCAGCCTCACGTTCACCAGGACGCTCGTCACAGATCTTCTGTGCGTTCCAGAGTTCCGAGAGACAGAGTTTCACCTCTGGGATATCGATGCCGAGTATCTGGATCACGCTGTTCAGCTCGTGGGCAGAGATGTCTCGGAGGCAAAGCTTCCTGCCAAGATCATCCCAGCGGGGAGCCAGAGAGAAGCGATCCAAGACGCGAACTATGTCATGTGCTTTGTGAGGGTCGGGGGCCTTTCCATGTTCGAGACAGACGTCGAAATTCCTCTCAAGTACGGAGTTGATCAGTGCGTCGGAGACACCCTCGGGCCAGGAGGCATCATGTATGGCCAAAGGGGGATCCCGGTCCTGCTTAGCATCTGCAAAGATATCCGTGAGGTTGCAGCACCAGACGCCCTCCTCCTGAACTACAGCAACCCTATGGCGATCCTCACCTGGGCCTGTGCCGAGTTCGGCGGGGTCAATGTCGTTGGGTTGTGTCACGGGGTTCAACACGGCCATCGCCAGATTGCCAAGGTCTACGGGCTGGAGAAAAAGGATGTGGACATCATCTGCGCTGGTATCAACCACCAAACGTGGTACATCCAAGCCAGACACGGAAAGCGAGACCTCATTCCTGGCTTGCTGGAGGCGTTCGAAAATCACGAAGAGTACAGCAAGACAGAGAAGGTTCGAATCGATGTCATGCGTCGCTTCGGCTACTACAGCACAGAGTCAAACGGTCACCTGAGTGAGTACCTCCCCTGGTACCGAAAGCGACTGAGCGAAATTGAGAAGTGGGTTGATCTCAGCTACTGGATTCACGGTGAGACAGGCGGCTACCTGAGGGTTTGCCGAGAGTGGCGCGACCATTCGATGACTTACTTTGACGACCTGATGAAGGAGCCGCCTCGCGCCATTGACCCGGAGCAACGCAGCGATGAACATGGAAGCTATATCATCGAAGGGCTCGAAACCGGTCGCGTTTATCGAGGCCACTTCAATCGAAAGAACACAGGTACGATCTCAAACCTTCCGGCAGATGCGATCATCGAAGCACCGGGATATGCCGACCGGAACGGAATTAGCATGGCGATCGTTGGCGATTTGCCGCTCGGTTGCGCGGCCGTTTGTAGCCAATCGATTTCGGTTCAGCGCCTGGCAGTCCACGCTGCTGTGACGGGCGACGATCAACTTCTGCGTCAAGCCTTCCTACTCGATCCTCTCACAGGAGCGGTCTGCAACCCACCAGAGGTTTGGCAAATGGTGGACGAGATGCTCGTGGCAGGCAAGGAGTATCTCCCGCAATATGCCACTGCGATCTCGGCTGCCGAACAACGCCTCGCCGCAGGCAACCTTATTCCGACGATGGATGGATTTAAAGGGGCAGTGAGAATCCCTAGTCAACCAGTCGAGAAATCATAACCTTGTCTTCGGTGAGCTCAAGGTAACCAGACGCGACCCCTTCTCGGCCGAATCCTGATCGTTTCACCCCGCCGTAGGGCATCACGTCGAATCGAAGGGTGGGGAAGTCGTTCACCACGACTCCCCCCACCTGGGCTTCTCTGTAGATCTTCTCCGCGAGCTTCATGCTTTCGGTGAAAATTCCCAGCTGGATTCCATAGCGACTCTGGTTGACTTGGCGAAGAGCCTCTTCGGCAGTCTCGAAAGAGGACAAGGTCAGGACTGGTCCAAAGACTTCTTCCTTGGCAAGGCGGCATTGAGCCGGGACGTTTTCGATCAAGGTTGGTTCGATCATCCGTCCGATGCGATTTCCTCCTGCCAGAATCGATGCCCCGCCATTCACCGCTTCATCAAGAAAATCCATGACCTTGTCTGCCGCCTCATCAGTGATCATCGGGCCGCACAGAACGGAAGGGTCGGAGGGGTCGCCAGTGGGGAAGGTATCGGTGAGATGGATCAATCTCTCCCTCGCTTCAGGGAGTGAGTCTTGGTGGATGCGAGCGTGCTGGACACTGATGCAGACCTGGCCAGCATAGCCAAACGCTCCCGCAACCATCCTTTGGCAAGCCCATTCCAGGTTTCCGTCGAAAAAGACCACCGAGGCATCTCCCCCGAGTTCCAGAATCACCTTCTTTTCAGGAACGAGGGACTTGAGCATCCATCCGACCGCCTCGCTTCCGGTGAAGCTCAAAACCTTGATCCGTGGGTCGAGCACTGCCTTCTGAGCAAGAGCTGGGACGCAGTGCACGGCGTTCACAACTCCATCCGGACATCCGGCTTCGTGAATAATTCTTGCGAGGGTGAGGGTTGCAAGGGGGGCAGTCCCTGGGGCTTTAACCACCACCGTTGCTCCAGCCGCGAGGGCAGGAGCTAGCTTGTGTGCTGCCAGGTTAAGGGGCCAGTTGCTTGGGATGATCGCCAAGACAGGTCCAAGAGGGACTCGCTCGGTGAAGCAGCGGTAACCAGTACCGCGTGGATCCTGATCAACCGGGAGGAGGGATCCACAGGGAGCTGTGAGCAGGTCTCCCGCGAGGTCAAAGGTGATGGCAGTCCGATCCACTTCCGCGAGTGCCAAGGTGATCGGCTTTCCGACCTCCTTCATTACGAGCTCTGCGAGTTCTTGGCGGCGTTCGCGTACCGAAGCAGCGATTTTGCGCAGAAGGAATTGCCTTTGGCTCCTCGGTGAGAATCGATAGTCTTCGAATGCTTTTTGGGCAAAGTGGAGAGCAGAGTCAACTTCCGCCCAGCCTGCCTCGGCTACGGTACCGACCAAGGAGCCATCGAATGGATTCGTCGAGAGATCCTTGCCGATGCTTTGGTCACATGGGCCTCCAAAGAAGTGGCCACCGATCAGGAGTTCGCGGTGCATGACATTCTTATTTTGTCTGGCGACCTAATATCTAAGGTAGACTGATGACCTGGTATGAAGCGAAAAATAATCTGCGCGCTCGATACCAGCAACTTGGATGAAGCGCTGGCCACGGTGCAAAAGCTTAAGGGAATTGTGGGTGCCTTTAAGATTGGCCACGCTTTGACTTTGCCAAGTGGTCTGGATGTGATCTCTCGTTTGCGAGAGGCAGGGGCGGAGCGAGTATTCCTCGACCTAAAGTTTCACGACATTCCGAACTCCGTGGCTCTAGCGGTTCGAGAGGCGGCCAAGCGCGGGGTTTGGATGGTGACCGTTCATCTTTCCGGTGGGCCAGCGATGCTCGCTGCTGCCGCAGAGGAAGCGAAGTCATATTCTGTCGAAAGGGCACCCATGGTTGTAGGAGTTTCTGTCTTGACCTCCCTCACCGAAAAGGATTTGCACGACCACCTTGCTGTCAATCGAAGCCTGGTTGATCAGATGGTCTCCTTGAGTCGGTTGGGGATCGAAAATGGCCTTGATGGGGTTGTGTGTTCTGCTCACGAGATTTCTGCGATCCGCCCGGAGATTGGTCACTCTGTCATCGTTGTCCCAGGGATTCGCCCAGTCGAGGGAGATGCGGATGACCAGAGACGAGTTGGAACTGCCCAGGAAGCCCTGAAGGATGGAGCCGACTACTTGGTGATCGGCAGAGCCCTGACTTCCGCTGCTGACCCATTGCAGGCCTTAGCCAGACTAGGTTTCACCAGTGACGTCGCCTGAGTTTTTGGCTTCGCTCCTAGCTTGGTACGAGGCAAACAAGCGAGACCTCCCTTGGCGGCGGACTTCTGACCCCTACGCCATTTGGGTGAGTGAGATTATGCTCCAGCAGACCACCGTCGCGACGGTGATTCCCTTTTGGCATAAGTGGATGGAACGCTTTCCGACCGTCGAGTCCTTAGCAACAGCCGATGAGCAGGAAGTGCTGGGCCATTGGCAAGGCCTCGGCTACTACTCCCGGGCAAGAAATCTGCAAAAGGGGGCGAGGCAGGTCGTCGAAGAGGGACTGCCTACCTCAGCGGAAGGGTGGAAACAGATCCCTGGCATCGGCGACTACACGAGTGGAGCCATCGCGAGCATCGCCCAGGGGCTGCCAGTTCCCCTTGTAGATGGAAATGTGGAACGAGTTTATTCCCGTCTGATGGCAGACTTCTCCGTCGGTCAAACTCTGAAAAAGAATGCTTGGGACTGGGCAAAACAGACCCTTGCCAAAGATCGGCCAGGAGATTGGAACCAGGCCTTGATGGAGCTTGGGGCGACGGTCTGCACTCCCCAATCTCCTCAGTGCCATGCCTGTCCGGTTCAATGGGCTTGTCGGGCAAGAGAAAGGGGCCAGATTGATCAGCTACCGCAAAAAGCCCCCAAACGGGAGTGGAAGCATCTCTCTCACCAAGCCTGGCTGATTGTTTCTGACGGGAAACTGCTCATCGAGCAAGTCCCAAAGGGGGAATGGTGGGAAGGGCTCTGGCAAGTTCCGCGCGCGATCAACAGTGAATCAGGAACAGAAGAACTCTCGGCAAGAACTCATGCGGTGCGAGCCGAAGAGCTCCTTACGATCAATCACGTTGTGACCCACCACAAGATCTCTCTGACTCTGTACCGAGCGATCCCCTCAGAAAAAACGCCGATACACTCCGCCAAAACCTGGGAAGAAGTTCTTGCCATGCCTCTCTCTGCTCCCCAACGCAAGATCTTGACCCGTCATCGCTCTAGCTTGTTCGGGATTGACTAGCAGCTTGGCCAGTTGTTCGATCCGTGGGAAACGGGAGCCAGCCCCTTTCGTGGGCCTGGAGGGCTGCCATAAAGGTGACTGTCAGGGCGACGCTCAAGAGGAAGAGCTTTAGGGTGAAGGTAATGAGTTTGAGCCCATAGCGCCTTGCCCACC
Organism: Fimbriimonadaceae bacterium; assembly: GCA_025455775.1. Taxonomy (GTDB): domain Bacteria; phylum Armatimonadota; class Fimbriimonadia; order Fimbriimonadales; family Fimbriimonadaceae; genus JALOLT01. Next base: position 14,709 of record JALOLT010000017.1, on the reverse strand, counting down.
GCTCCTGTTTCACCAGGTTTTGCCAGGCCCTCTCTTGCCTTTCCTCCGGGAGCCACTGCACAGACATCCTTTGCAGGCGGCGAATAGGTGGGCGTCTCATCACCCATAGCATTGCTGCCCAGATTCCCCTTGCCCAAAGAGTGCTGAGGTCGTGGCGCATGGGGAATCCCTTTAAGGCTCCATCGGCACGTCTTCTAGGGGTTGCACGACTTTGCCGGTCTCATCAAGAAAATAGACAGTCAGAGGGCCAACCGGTGTCTTGCCTCGCAGAATCTTGATCAAGATTGTGGTGAGACCAGTGGTTGAGAAGGTTCCGACGAAGGGGGGAACCGGCGAGGCTGTGAGCCGCTCAATTCCGTTGTACCAAAGAACCCTTTGTCCGTCTGCCCAGGCGATCGCACTGGTAGGAAGCGAAACGACGATCTGATACTGACCAGCCTTGGCAAAACGAACCTTGCGCCAGAGATACACAGTGCCAGGTCCGAGCTTAAAAAGTGGTTCAACGTTCAGAACTGGGCCGTTGAAGCTCGACTCCTGCCAACGGACAGGCATTTCGCTCCTGCCACTAAAGGGTGAAGAGCGGAGCTGCGCGCTCTCTGGCATGAAAGATCTTTCGTATCCCATCCCATCGTGGTTCACAAAAGGTCCAACCGTCATCCAGGGATCTGCGGTCAGGAGAGGCACAAGGAGTTCCAAGCCGTTGACTTTCAGGCGGGGTTGCGTGATCTTGCTCTTGAAGCGAATCACGGTTGGGAAGTGGGTTTCTTGGCCTGGATCGAGGCGAACGTCTGTGATTCTCGTCGCGACTTCATCATCCGACCCAGCGGAGATTGAAGCAGCCACGACTTGGGGTTCGCTTTTGGTGGTGGATAGGCTAATTTGCAGCTTAAAAGGAATGCCGAGGGTTGCGTAGGGTGATTCGAGATAAGTGACCTTGACCAGGATGTCCCCGACTTCGACCATCGTCCAATTCGCCTGGCAGGAGAGGAGTTGGGTCAAGTTACCAAGGTTTGGTTTTGGCTTTGCCGCTACCACTGGTTCATTCGGTACGACTGGTTCGGATGGTGTTTCCTGAGGTTCAGACTCTGGCGTTTCGAGCGACTCTTCAAGGGCTGGAGAGGGTTGCGGATCAGCCGGAACCTCGGCCACCGCGACGACGATCGACTTTTCCTGCACAGATTGGGACACAAGAGCACAGAAGTCGTCAATCGTTTTGGGAGGATCCATCCCCTTTAACCCAGAACCAGCGACGTAGGCCTCACCAAGAGGATCGGCCCACTCTTTGTCGATTTTCCCCAGAGTCATTCCAGCGAGGGCTCCTGCCACAAGGGTGCTAGCCTCGGCCGATCCTCCATAGGCGACAGTAGCGCGAATCGTGTCGCTGAATTTTTGGCCCCCGAAAACGAGTCCCGCCAAAACAGAGAGTCCCGTCGTAGTTGCGGACCCAGGATCATCGGTAAAACACCTGGCTCCGATCGAGAGTTGCCTCGCCCCTTCAGGATCTCCCACTAGCTTGAGGAGAATTGGGAGATCTGAAAAAAACCCAGACTCCTTTGGGATCACCGAGGTTAAGAATGAAATCGCCTCGTGAGTCGTCAATTTAGGTGACCAGATGGAGGCGAGGCAGGCAAAAGCCACTGCGAGCCAGACCCCTTCCCCCGCGTGGTCGATGGAAGCATCGTAGAAGGCAAACTCTCCTGCCTTCTCTGGCTGTTGGGGAAAGACAAGGCCCCAGAACAGACTGCGGGCAATCCCGGATGGGCCACAAAACAGGGGATTCGAGGCAGAACCAGAAACAGGCGAGCCAAGACCGAGTCGGAGGTTTAGGAGTCCAAAAGCAGACTCTCCTCCATCATAACCCCAGTGGGCGAGAAGGCTCTGGCTAAGGTGATGCACAGAGCGACCCTGCTTAAGATGAGCTGCCCATACGCACCAGGCATCCAGCGAAGCAGAGGGTGCCATCCTGGCTGGGACTGGCTCGTAAAAGTTGGGACGGGCAAACCCAGAGCGACCCTTGCGGGGTGCTCCAAGAGTTGCGCCAATCACACTGCCCCAAACGGCAGGTTGGATGAGGTCAGACATAGTAGTAGTGGTCGCCCTTGGCTCTCCTCGCGCTCCAGTAGAATACCAAAGTGCAGAATTGGGATCTCAGCCTGTTCCGATGGATCAATCGATGGCCCGATGAACTGGATCCCCTCTTCAGGCTCCTGAGTGATGGTTACGGTTGGTGGCCAGTTCGGTTGCTTCTTTTGGGATTCGTTGTTTTCTTGCTGGTCAGGCAAAAGACAAGGCTCGCAGGATTTGCCGCCATGCTGGCTTGGCCAGTGGCTAACGCCTGCACCGATGTCATCAAGGCAACTTGGCCAATGCCCCGCCCTCCTGTCGCCCTCTCAGATGTGATGCACCGGGTGGAAGGGGGGATGGGGAACGGCACTGCCTCTGCCCACTCCGCCAACATGATGGCGATCGCAATTGTCTTCGGAGTCTTTGGCCACAAAGGGCTCTTTTGCTGTTGGCTTGTCATTGCCCTGCTGACTGGGATCAGTCGTATCTATAACGGGGTGCACTTTCCCTACCAAGTCCTTTTTGGGTGGGGGGTTGGAGCCTTTGTTGCCTGGCTTGTTTCAATTACCTTACAAGCAGGTGTCTCGGTGTTTTCTCGCAGGAAGCTGGACGAAAACCAAGAACCTGAGCATGAGATGGTTTAGAGGCGAACAGATGTGTAGGAAACGAATATGCACTTTTGAGTCTGGCTATACGAGTAAGACACATTTTTGGGGCCACCCATAACATTCGATATTAAATCATCGGCCAGTATTTATAACAGGTCTAGCTTCATCCCCCACTCGGGGGCCTCGTCCGGATCGTCGCAAATTCGCTCTCCGACAATGACCGCTCCCAGCTGTCGATAGACGGCATGGGCGTGGGTGAAATGCTTGTCGCTCCAGAGTTCCAGGCTCTTCAATCCTCGTTCTTTTGCTCTGGTCATCACTGTTTGGGTTAGGGCAATTCCTAGGCCGTGGCCTCTTCCATTTGGATGGACATAAAGACGGACAAGTTCCCCCTGAGTGGCACTGACGCGGATTTTGCCCTCGTGGAGAGTGGTTGTTCCTGGTGCGCCAGGGATCTCAGCATGGGGAACCAGGCCGACGCAGCCGACGACCTCTCCCGCGATCTCTGCCACCCAGAAGTCGCCGCCTGTGTCGAGATACTCGCCAGGAATATTGAAGAGGTCTGAGTGGTAGTCCTCTGGATCCCAGGTGAAGCCGTACTCGAAGTAAACCGCCTTTACTGCCTCGACCACAGATTCTTGATCTTTTTGGTGGTGATAAGGTCGGACGATGGGCAGGGTTTTCATGACGTGGCTTCTTGTTACCCTTTTCTTCGTTTCGGTCAACACAGGTCGGCCCAAAATACGGAGTTCAAAATCCTGTAGACAGAAGGTAACATACTCGCCATATGATCGCTCGCCTTCGGGGAGAAGTTCTGGAATCTTGGGGCAACTCCCTCGTAGTCGATTGCGCGGGAGTCGGCTACGAGGTCGTTGTTCCTGAGTCTGTTCTCGCAGAGATGGGGATTGTCGGTGCGAAGATCGACCTCTTCGTCCGCCAGATCGTCCGAGAAGATGACCTTTCCCTGTATGGATTTCAAAACAAAGAGCAGAGAGCTTTGTTTGACCTTCTTCGGGAGGTAAAGGGCTGTGGGAGCCGTATCAGCTTGAATGCGATCGGCACTCTAGGCGAACGGGGAACTGTCGAAGCGATTGCCCGCCAAGATGCCAAGGCTCTGGCTCTGACCCCAGGGATCGGGGCGAGGCTCGCGGAGCGAATCATTGTCGAGTTGAAGGATAAAGTCGGAGGCCTTCATTTGGCTTCTCTGGCAGCGAGCCAGGGGCCGAATCCGACGCAATCTCAACCAAATCAGGATTTGGTTGAGGCTCTCGTTTCGTTGGGGTATCGAAGGCCAGAGGCGGAATCTGCGGCTCAACTTGCTTCCGAGCAGGATGGCAGCTTTGAGGATCGCCTCCGCTTTGCCCTCAGGAGTCTTTCGCGATGAATCGAAACGAAGATCTCGGGCCTCTTGCTCAGCCAGAAGATCTCTCGCCAGAGCTAAGCCTGAGGCCAAGGAGGTTGAGAGAGTTCATTGGGCAGGAAGAGGTGAAGGAAAACCTGAACGTTTTCGTCACAGCCGCCAAGCAAAGGAGCGAAGCTATCGATCACATCCTGCTCTACGGCCCTCCAGGGTTGGGGAAGACGACCCTTGCCCACATCGTGGCGAACGAGATGGAGGTGAATGTCCACGTCACGAGCGGCCCTGCCATTTCCAAGCCGGGCGATCTTCTGGGAATCCTGACCGGGCTTGAACCCTACGCCATCTTGTTCATTGACGAGATCCACCGTCTCGCGAGGGCTGTCGAGGAATACCTCTACCCTGCAATGGAGGATTCCAAAGTCGATATCATGATTGGCCAAGGGCCAGCGGCTCGTTCCGTCCGGATCGATCTCCCGCCTTTCACGGTCGTCGGGGCTACCACCCGCCAAGGGCTCCTCACCAGCCCCCTGAGGGATCGGTTTGGGATTCATCTCACCCTTGGATTTTATGGAGAAGATCCTCTTTACGAGATTGTGCGTCGATCTGCCAAGATTCTGGGGTTCGAGCTCTCGGAGTCGGGCGGGAGGGAGATCGCTCGCAGGGCCAGAGGGACGCCGCGAATCGCTAACCGTCTCTTGCGCCGAGTACGAGACTTTGCCCAGGTGGATGGGGAGGAGGTCATCTCAGCCACCTCTGCCAAAAGAGCTTTGGCGATTATTGGGGTGGATGACCTGGGGCTCGACCGGCTGGATCGTTCGTTGCTCGAAACCATCATCAAGAAGTACGATGGCGGTCCCGTCGGGCTCGAGACCCTCGCTGCCAGCACAGGGGAAGATTCCGGAACGCTCGAAGACGTCTGCGAGCCCTACCTCTTGCAGAGGGGATTGATTGCCAGAACACCGAGGGGCAGAATCGCGACTGCTTCTGCCTACCAGCACTTGGGACTAAAGCCTCGCGATGGCCAGACTTCGCTTCTGGAATAACTTTTGGCGCGTTGAACTAGGATGAGAAAACTTGAGAAACGGCTGGAAAAACATATCATTTCCCCTTTCAGTTTCTAGTATTTGTGCTGGATAATAAGTTTTCGGAATTGGTGATGCAATGGTGGCTAACCTCTTTCAAACCTGTATTTTTCTGGTGTCCGACCGTTTTGGAGAAATCCGAGCTCATGCCTTCACCTACCGGGATTCCTTGGTAGAGTTGGCTGTGCTGGGTTGTCCTTCTCAGGCCCAGCTTCTGTATGTCAAACCGATTCGCAGGACTGGCCTGGCCCAGCGCGCTGCGGCAGTTTTCAACGCTCTGCCCCCAGAAGCGAAACTCGCTGTTGTGGAGCGGTTGAATCCGGATCGCGATGATTGGACAACGGCTCACTACACTCAACTTTCCTTTGCTATGAACGCCAGAGTCGACGACCTACCGAAATCCAAAGACCAGGACTCAGATGGAGGAATGGGGGCTCGTCTGCCTCGACCTCCCGTCGATCCGATCTTGACGCGGCCAGAGTCGTCAAAGGTGCTGATGCCACTGGCTGGCTAAATGGCAAATCCACGCCGGGCAACCGCTCGGCAGACTGCAAAAACGAAGCCGCTTGTCCTCGTTGGATCCGAGGCAAGCGGTCTTCTTTTGCTAAGATAAGTCGTTTAGCAGGCCAGGCAAGGCTCGCCCGGTTGGGACTTCATCTTTTCGATCATGGCGCGCAGTTGCTTGTGGGCGCGGTGGAGTCTGGATCTGACTGTTCCCACCGGTGTGTCCATCATCGTCGCAATCTCCGCGTAGGGAACTCCCTCTACGTCTGCGAGCCAGACGAGACGCCTCTGATCCTCGCTGAGTTTGAGCAAAGACTTCTCAAGCTCGGGGGAGACAATCCCTTTCATCAGCTCGTCTTCCGGACCTGGCCTGGCGTCGGCCACTTCGAACTGCACCGTGTCGTCTCGTCCTTCGGCGCGGATGGGGGCATCTGAACTCACTGTTTGAACTCGTCTGCTCCTCGCGCGCTTCATGTCCAAGAAGAGTCTGGTCAGGATGCGGAAAATCCAGTTTTCAAACGGCCTGTCTCCTTCGAATCCATCGAATCCCCGGTAAGCCCGATAGAATGCTTCCTGGGTCAAATCTTCCGCGTCGGCTCTATCCCCAGACAGGCGATAGGCCAGATTGAACACCTTGGAATAGGTTGCCTGGGATAGCTCCTGGAATCTGATTTCTTGTTCGGGGGATAGTGTTGCAGTCATTTTTCACTCCGTTTAGTCCGAAGACCAACATCTCATACAACTGTTTGAGGCCCAAGAAAGTTCCAAGAGCAAATACCAGGTCCTAAGGGCGGGAATGTCGCGCTCGTTCTCCGATTCCTCCCCCCGATATTTTCGGAGAGAATGGTTCCATGTCTCCTTTCTAAGTCCCTTTGCATCAAAGGGCTTCTCCGAAAGCCCCTCTCTCCCGCTTGAAGCCTGGAGGCTTAGACCCAAAAAGCACTTAGCTCGCCTGGTCGAGGCTAAAGAGGGAATGAAGGAGCGAGACAGCGCGGCGGAGTTCACTCTCCGGGATCAAGCAACTCAGACTGTAGTCGCTGTCGCTTGTTTGCAACACTGCGATTTGTGCTTCTGTGAGAGCGCTCAAAACCTTGTAGAACAACCCTGGCTGCTGCATCGTGCTTTGCCCCACAACCGAAACCATCGTACAGCCCTCCGTGATGCGGAGCTTGATGACTTGAGTATTGCCAAGGGCAGACAGGAGCTTGAGCTGGGTCGAGAAGGCTCGGCTTGCTTCCTCACCTGATTGAATCAGGTAGATCGTCTTCCCAGATTCATCGACAGGCAAGACAAGGGCATCAAACATGTCTTGCACCTCGGGGAATTGCTCGCGAGACACGGCGAAGCCGATCGAATCGGGCGACATGTTGATCATAAAGAGATTGATGCCGAATTGCGCCAGCGCCTCGTATACTCGTGCTTCGAAGGCCTTTCGGTGGTGAGGCACGACATCATCCAAATCCACTTGAATGTACACCAGCTTCCCGGTGTGACTCACACCGGTCATGCGGCGGGGTGGCAACCCTTCTTTGGAAACAATCTCTGTTCCTGGGTCGTCGGTGAAGGTGCTCTTGACCCACAAAGGAATTTGAAATCTCATTGCGATTTCTGCAGCGCGAGGGTGGAGCACTTTCGCTCCTAAGTGGGCAATCTCTGCGACCTCGTCGTAGGCCACTCTCCGAAGGGTCGGGGCTCCTGGAACGAAATCAGGGTCAGCGGTTTTGACCCCATCTACATCAGTAAAGATCTCGACCGCGTTTGCCCGGAGAGCAGCACCCAGGGCAGAAGCAGTCGTATCGCTCCCGCCACGGCCCAGGGTGGTAAGTTCCGCTCCTGGCAAACCTCCCTGTACCCATACGCCCTGAAAGCCGCAGACGACAGGGATCGAACCCCGTTTGAGCACCTCAATCACCCCGATTGGGTTGACTCCCAGAATCCGGGCTGAGCCGTAAATGCCGTCAGTTCGAATCCCGGCTTGACCTCCGCGGAGTGACATGGAAGGGTGGCCGAGAGCCCGTAACGTTTGGGCAAAGATCACGCTGCTTAGTACCTCGCCGCAGCTCATAATCAGGTCGAGTTCACGATCGTCGGGAGCGATGGTGGGATCGACCTCCCGGACAAGGTTAATGAGGGTATCGGTCGCGTAGGGCTCCCCGCGCCTTCCGATGGCACTCACCACCACGACTGGGGAGAAGCCCTGCTCCTTGGCACTGACGACCTTGAGAGCGGCGAGGGCTCTCGCTTCCTTCGTGCGGACGCTGGTTCCGCCGAACTTCATCACCTTGATCTTCACAGAATCTTCTCCATAAATCGCTCTTTGATGCGGGCAGTCAGTTCTGGTGCATGGCTCGCCTTCACGACAAAGAGGAGACGGTCGTGCATGTCCCCCAGGTGATCGATCTCTTGAACCGAGTCAATCGCTTCACTGACGAGTTGGGCGATCAGGCCTTCTTCATCCCGCAGATTCGCCGCATGGGCGAGGACAACGGAACGATCTCTCAAAATGGAGTGCTCCACGTCTAGCGCCTTCAGGCAAGCCTCAACCGTGGAGGTATGGGTGTCGCTCACGATGAAAGTGATGCCATCGGGAGTGAATTTAAGGAAGTCGATCGAGACCTTTGCTTCTGCGACCATCTTGAGAACATTAAGCCGAGAAGCCATGAGGGGCTCGGCGAGATTCACAACATGAACCCGGCTCAGCCCTGTTCGCTGTTCAACGAGGTGAATGCCTCTGGCCTTCTCAAACTCCGTTTCCACTTGGGGAGGCAGATCCTGTTCCGGATCGCTGAGGGCCTTCCGAAAAGGTTGCCCAGCTAGCTCATCCGGTCGGTCGCCGGATTCAAGGGTGAAGTCCATTCCAACGTTGATTATGAGGCTGGGGGGGTGGGATGCCTGGGGCTATCCTCGATAGTAGCCCCTCCCGGCCAAGGTTTATGAAGCGAGAATTTCTTCGACTCTTTGCCAAGCGCTCTCTGGGATTTCGACCACGCCAGCGACAGCATTCTCCTTCACCTGTTCCGCCGTGCTCGCCCCCATAATCACGCTGCTGACGTTAGGCTGACGGAGACACCAAGCGAGGGCAAATTGGCCAGTTGTACAGCCAAACTCGGATGCTATAGCTCCGATCTTTTGCACCTTCACGAGGTTGGCTTCGCTCAAGAGTCGTCCCATCCATTGGTTGGATGAACTATCCGAACCTCGCGAGCCTTCGGGAAGTGGTTCACCTGGCTTATACTTTCCGGTCAGAACCCCTTGAGCCAGGGGCGAGAAGACGACTTGGCTGACGCCGCAAGAAAGGGAAGTCGGGATGATCTCTTGCTCGATGTGTCGATCCAGCATGTTGTAGGGAGGCTGGTTGCTGATCGGCTTGGTACAGAGCCAATCCTTTGCAGTGTCACAAATCTCCTTGATTTGGCCCCCTGTCCAGCAACTGACTCCCCAGTAATGGACTTTCCCTGCCCTCACGAGATCATCGATGGCTCGCACGATTTCCTCAAAAGGTGTTTCCGGATCAAAGCGGTGAAACTGCATCAGGTCGATCGTCTCGATCCCGAGTCGCTTGAGAGAATGGTTCACTGACTCGACGATATGCTTCCGGCTGAGGCCCTGATCGTTTGGGCTGTCTGACATCGGGAAGAAGCACTTTGTGGCGATGAAAAGGTCTTCGCGCTTTAGGCTTCGGATCGCGACCCCCAAGGCCTTTTCAGCTTCGCCGTTCGCGTAGACATCGGCTGTGTCAAAAAAGTTGATCCCGACATCGAAAGCAGCGTGGACGAGTTTCGTTGTGGCGTGGGCGTCGAGCTTTCGTCCTTGGGTCAGCCATCCGCCAAGGGCTACCTCACTCACCTTGACACTACTGGAGCCGAGTCTTCGATATCTCATTGAGTGATAGGTTATCTGATCAAGCCCTGGTTTGGCTTGGTGATTTGGGTGTGATCAAAGGGTAACAAAAGCAGGGCTGCCTCTTTTGAGACAGCCCCGGGATTTTTCTGGTCAAAGCCGCAATTAGTAGGTCGGCAGGGAAGGATCCACTGTTGTGGCCCAGCCATTCATGCCACTGAGTAGGTTGCTCGCTGAAATCCCCTTTTCTGCCAGGAAGTCGCAGACCTGACCACTTCTCCCTCCTGTGCGACAAATGACGACGAGGGGAGCAGGAGCCGACCGGATTTCCTCCAGTCGGCTTGGCACTTGTCCCATTGGGATGGAGACAATTCCGTCCAAACGACTGATTGCCAGTTCGTGAGGTTCGCGGACATCGAGCAGGGTGAAAGTTTCCCCTGCATCCATCCTGGCTTTGAGCTCCTGCGGTGTGATTTCCATCAGGCGAATCGACCGGCAATCTTGCCGAAGGCAGAAGGGCCACCATAGATAGCGGAACTGCCGAGGTGTTCCTCGATGCGGAGGAGTTCGTTGTACTTGGCAACTCGGTCGGTTCGGTTGGGAGCTCCCGTCTTGATTTGTCCACAGTTGGTGGCGACGGCGAGTTGGCTGATCGTCACGTCCTCTGTTTCGCCGCTTCTGTGGCTCATCACGCTGGTGTAGCCTGCCCGATCCGCCATGCTGACTGCGTTGAGCGTTTCGGTGAGAGAGCCGATTTGGTTGACCTTGATCAGAATCGAGTTGGCAGTGCTCGTTTCGATCCCTCTGGCCAAGCGGGTGACGTTCGTGACAAAGAGGTCGTCGCCAACGAGCTGGACTCGATCTCCGATCAAGTCTGTAACCTTCTTCCAGGTATCCCAGTCTTCTTCGTTGCAACCGTCTTCGATGGAGATGATGGGGTACTTGTCAGCCAAAGAGGCGAGATATGCAGCTTGCTCGTCGCCATTGAGCTTCTTGCCGTTCTTATAGTGGTAGAAGCCTCCTTCGAAGAACTCTGTGGCAGCGCAGTCGAGCCCGAGCCACATTTGGTCTCCTGGCGTGTATCCGGCCTTTTCGATTGCCTCGCTGATGTAATCGAGTGCGAGCTCTTGGCTTTCGAGGTTTGGTGCGAATCCGCCTTCGTCACCGACGCCGGTTGAGAGCCCTTTGCCGCTCAAAACCTTCTTGAGGTGGTGAAAGACCTCTGCCCCTGCTTGCAATGCCTCGCTAAAACTATCGAATTTCACCGGGAGCACCATGAATTCTTGGAAATCTACGTTAGAATCCGCGTGCTTTCCACCGTTCAGGATGTTCATCATTGGGACAGGGAGGACATTTGCATTGACTCCTCCGACGTAGCGGTAGAGGGGAAGTCCTGCGCTTTGGGCAGAGGCTTTGGCGATAGCGAGGCTGACTCCCAGGATCGCGTTTGCGCCAAGATTTGCCTTGTTGTCAGAGCCGTCAAGCTCCAGCAGGAACTCGTCGATGGCAGTTTGATCAGAGGACTCGAATCCCTCCAGGGCAGGGGCGATCTTGTCATTTACGTTCTCGACAGCCTGCAAAACGCCCTTTCCCATGTAGCGGGCAGCGTCTCCGTCCCGGAGCTCGACCGCTTCGAAGGCGCCAGTGCTGGCTCCGCTCGGAACGGCGGCACGGCCAAAGCTCCCGTCTTCGAGGGTGACGTCCACTTCGACCGTGGGGTTGCCTCGGCTATCCAAAATTTCTCGTGCATTGATGGCGATAATGAGTGACATGGTGTTTCTTCCTGGGTGTTGCAGTGATGCCCTTTTCAGGTTAACCCAATCAGCCCCAAGCGATGGGGACCCCCCGCTGACTCTCGATTGCTAAAAGGTGTATTCTTGAATTGAGATCAGACATGATTGAACAGAGGAACCAGAACATGCTCGTCCGTTTGGTGCGGGAAGACTATTTCTGGCACAAAGTCCACTCACTGACTGGCATCGTTCCAGTTGGCTATTACCTTGCGCAGCACCTTCTTCTCAATACTTTCAGCTTGGCGGGGGCAAGCAGATTCAACGGCGTCATCGGATTCTTCGAAGGGATGCCCACTCACTTTCTCTTGGCACTCAAGATTGTGGCGATCTGGATCCCCTTGATCTTCCACGCTGTCTACGGGATCTTCATCATTTCTCGCGCCGAGGGGAATTACTCTGAAAAGGCCTATAAGTACCGCGAAAATCGCTACTACACATGGCAACGCTGGAGCGGCATCTTTGCCTTCTTCTTCCTTTGCTACCACATGTTCACGACGTCGGTGGCAGCGAAAATCTGGGGAGTGGAACAGACGATTGCCTACGACCAGTGGGCATCGAAGCTCGCGGGGCCAACGATTGGCGGGGTTGATACCTACCTGATCCTTGTGGTCTACATGCTCGGAATCTTGGTCTGCACATACCATCTGGGTTATGGACTTTGGAACTTCTGCATTCGATGGGGAATCACTGTTAGCGAGAAAGCCCAGATGGCGATGGCCAAAGTTGGCTTTGCCGCCTTCGTGGTGTTGACTCTCTTCGGCTGGGTTGCACTCTTCGGGTTCTTCAACCCCATCTTTGAAAAGAAGGATGAGGCGAAGCCGGTCGAAGCTCGCATGAGCCAGCCGATGGTTCCGACCAGCGAGACCAGACAGCTACCTTAGCAGTTAGAACGACTCTTCAACTTGATACCCCAGCCCTCGGTAAGTGAGGGTTGGGGTTCCCTTCTTTTGCCTGTAGGCATTTTTGTTAATCTAGTGGGGCTTTTTTGAAAACCTGGCTTATCGTTTCTTCCCAACTAACCGCTCAGCGTAACTTCGAACCACTCAAGGTCGCCTCTTTGAGCTGATCAAACGCGAGCTGAGCCAGAATCTCAAGATTGACGACGTCTTCCTGGTTGTATTCGATAAGGGTGCGGAGAGACTCTTCGCGCCCTAGTTGATACTCACGCCACAAGCGAATCGCATCCAGTCCGCTCAGTCCATCTGTTTCGTCCCCACGTGAGATACCCAGTTGCTTTTCGATGCGTTTCAGTCCACCTCGGTAGCCAAGCCGCTTAAGGGCGAAACAAAGATCCAAGTGGATTTGGGGAAATCTGAGGCCGGGAAAGGCCTTCTGAAGCATCGGAAGATCGAACCCAGTGCCATAGAAGGTCACCAAGTACTTAAAGCGCGAGATGTAATCGGGGAAGATTTCGAGATCTTGCCCACGAACAAGGCAGGTGAAGCGATTGCCGTCGTAGAGGCCAATGGTTGTGACCGAAGAGCCACTCATGCCCCCGTCGGTTTCGATATCCAGGTAGCAACAATCGCTCTGGAACTCTGGCCAAGCACGCCAGGCCTCTTTTGCCCCCAACTGACTCTTAAAGTAACTTGCGTTTTTGTGGTCAAGGGCAACGACAGACTCAGCTAGAGTCTCAGCCATTGACTTTCTGGTTGAAGAACCGACTTTCCATCGATCCGGGTCATTCAGAAAGGCCTGCCACGAATCGCAGCCTTGGCCCCAGAGACCTCTTTCTGTCGCCCCACCGAGGCCAGGCACGTGAATAAAAGTTTGGGTGAGCACTCGACTCCAGTCTAGCCGCCGGAGGGTCTTTCCCTGGGGGTGACGTTGGGGGTCAACCTCTGCTGGGGAACAGTTAGGGTGATCATGCTGGTGCTGGGAAGAGGCTGCCACTTGTCCGGCTCGTCGTACCAGTAGCGACCAGTTTCCAGATTTCGGTCGAATTCGCCGGTGATGCGGATGATTCCTTTCCCATTCCAACGAAGTCTCATGTCGCTCCCAAACCACTGAACTGCTCGCCACTTGCCACTGATCACAAAGGTGCCCTGGCCAGAGTAGAGTCGGCGCTGCTTATCGGGAGTCTCGTGCTCAAGCTTGATGTTGCCGGTAGGGATTGCTTCACCCACGAGCCGGGAAATCAGGATCGTCCCCTTGAAGGAGACTTCGACTCTGCCTTCGCCGTCGATCAAGCGGAAGCTCCCAAGGTTTGATTGAACGTTGATGGTGCCAAAATCGCTTCTGGGAGTTGGGGTCGTAGCAACTGGCTGGGGAGCCTGAGACTGGGCAAGGGGTAAGCCAACCAGAGCGCCAACGCAGGCAAGGACGGAGAGAGGACGGGCAATCATCAGGAGTGTCTCACAAATATAGCTTGCTTTCAGTGGGGAACCGGAATGCGCGTTTGATTATGGCCCGGAAGACCAGGGTTTTCGCGACATCCACTCCCGAACTCCCTAACGCAACCACGCTCTGGAACGTTCCGGATAAGATTTGAGTCCCGAATCTTCCCCAGATTCAGCCGAGTTCGGTATCATTAAATTTCAGCCAGAAATGAAACTTGGCGCAATCCTCGCAATAGTCCTCTCGGGAGTCGGACTGACCGTCGTCGTTACAGCATTTCTTACGAATGCGAGCCCCTACGTCTCTGCCTCTGAGGCAAAATCTATGAGGGGGAACAACCTTCACGTCCCAGGTGACCTCCTGAAAGAAACTGTGAAGGTCAGCGCAGCGAGCCAGCAGGTTCGGTTTAAGATGCGCGGGGATGACGGAAACATCTTGGATGTCGTCTACAACGGAATTCCACCGGCCAACATGGGCACCGCGACCAGACTGGTCGCGGTGGGGGGCATGAAGAATGGCGTATTTGAGGCTGAGAATCTCCTTCTGAAATGTCCGAGCAAGTACGAGGGTGAAATCCAAGTTGACAAAATCAAACCTGCCTCAAGCCAAGGGGCCGAGAGGGCTTACGGCGAATCGACGGTTTCCCTCACAGGAAAGGCTGAGGTCATTCGGCAGTGAGAATCCAACTGGATCCCTCGACCGCGGCAGTCGCCCAGCCGTGGTCGATCCTTGCCGGTGATCTGGGCCGACTCCTGATCTTCCTGGCCTTGCTTGCCTCACTCGTTGCAATCGTTGCCTGGTTGATGCAGCCGAGAGCCAGTGGCAAGAGGGGTGAGGCCCTGGAAAAGGTTGGGAAGCTCGCCTTTACCACGGCAAACCTCTCTTTCTTCGGATCTTTCGCCTGTCTGGCTGCCCTCTTTGTCCGCAACCAGTTCCAGTACGAATACGTCTTCAAGCACTCGGCAAAAGACCACGAGCTGCAGTACTTAATCGCAGGTGTCTGGTCTGGTCAAGAGGGCTCGGTGTTGCTGTGGGCCTGCACCACGGCACTCTTCGGATTGCTGGCTGTCGGGCGGACCGGTCACTATCGCCGGCTATTCTCCATTGTTTTTTCCACCTTA
>JALOLT010000016.1 GCA_025455775.1 Fimbriimonadaceae bacterium | reverse complement strand
AGACTTTTGCAAGGCAAAAGTCGAGGGTCTGGCTCGGGCAGGCGCGGCGAGGAGTCTTTGCTCAGGTGGAAACACTCCACGTCGCCCGTTTCCGCGACCACTTGAAAACAGGGGCAAACAGCCCAACAACTCTCCAAATACTCTGAGAGGCGAACGAACAAGCCTTATGATCGCAGGACGACCAGGCTTGAACTTGAGGAGATTGTGAGGATTCGGTATTAATGTCTGCGTTTGTAATGTCTTCATTTTTGGGGCAGACTGCAGCAGCACTCGGCATTCCCGGATCACACCCCCGGTTGCTTTCCAAGGCCTTTCCGGACAAAATGAGGGAGCTCGCCTCTAGTTCTTAGAGTGAGACAGAAAAGGAGACCGGTCACTGGGACAACCATCCGTTATGGTTCGGGACAGAAATTGAATCGTTGGACAGTAACTAAGCACAGGCGAGATATTGCGCAATCAATTACTTGCATGCTTTTGAACTCGCGGGCGCCATATCGTGAAATAGTCTAGTCCAATGACTAACGATAATGTCAAAACAATCATATGTAATGGCATGATGACAAAAGCAGCGGAGATGAGCACCGGTAGGATCACCAGCCATGATGTTTTCTTGTTGCGATCTTCGAATATCAGAAACAATATTGAGCTTAGTAAAGCCAAGAGTATTGGCAATGATTCTATTGTAAGCGAAGGTGAGAATGGAGACACTAAGTAAAACATAACTCTAGTTACGTAGGGCAAATTGGTCATTGCTATGCCTCTCCGGTAGCCCAATCTTGCAAGTACTCCATCATCATCGCTAAGAACATAGAGTAACCTGCATAGAATGCCACTTGAACATGAGCTCGACTGTATCTGAGGTTAATACTCGGATGGTTCGGGTGCTTCATTTGATCCAGTCGTTGAATGGCGGCCACCCGTTTTGTTGCTCGCAGAATCCAAGGCTCTACATATGGGCCAGCAAAGGCGACGCCAGAGCCAATTAGCCCGGCAACAACAAAACGGAAAAGTGTTTCTGAGCTTCCATCCGTATCTTTAAAGAAAAGGAATGTAAAGAATAAGGCAAAGCCTAGGGCCGCACCAATGGCAGCGAGATTACGAGAATTACCTGTTTCATCGTTATAGTTCAAGCCATCATTCATGCAGTAGACGAACCAGTTGTGCCCGTACCTCGCCGGATCTTCACTGATAAACCTCCCGCTGGCCGGTTCGTAGTAGCGGGCCCTCATATAGATCAGCCCTGACTCGTCGTCATGAACATGGCCTAGGTTTGCGCAGTACCTCTGCTTCGGCCCGCCGGTTGCGGAGCCAGAGCGCACCCCGCCCCAGACGTCATACGACCTCTGATTGCCGGTATGCCACGAAGTGCCGGCCGCAATTTTGCTCAGCGTCGCAACCATATTCCCATGAGTATCATACAGCGGATAGACGGTCGTTGTTTCAGATTCTCGCTGCTCGCCGCCCTCAGGTGCCGACGTCTTAAAGCTACGAAATAAGGCTTCTCAATCCCCTTCGTTGGTTACCTCTCAAGCCACCTAGCGCGCCAGGTGGCTTGTTTTTTTCTGCCTGATGATTCATCTGGGATGAGGTAGCAAAGACAAGGGGAGACCGCTACCAGGCACGAAGGCGCAAAGCGCTCAGCACTCAGTCGGTAAAATGAAAGGCAAGCGGCTCCGTAGCTCAGTTGGATAGAGCAACAGCCTTCTAAGCTGTGGGTCACGTGTTCGAGTCACGTCGGAGTCGCCACCTTTCGCCCTTACTTCTTGCGGCGACGTCTGGCGAGAGCCAAAACTCCGAGCCCCAAGACTGACATCGTAAAGGGTTCCGGGACGACCTGGTACCGCAGGTCGAGGAAGACAGGCAAGTGTCCGCCGTTTATGGTCGCGACATCCACGAGTGATCGGGCGATGGAACTCCCGACCATTTGGTTACCGGAGATCGCGAGGCTATCGTTAAAGGAAGTTCCATCATTACCCCAGGTTCGGTAGCTGTGGTTCAGATCATTCCAAGTCGTTGTCGAAAAAGCTGTTCCAAACGCCCCGACGTAGTCAGTTCCAACCCCGTCCACGAGGCCACCGCCGAGCAGGATTTGGTCGTGCCGATCATCCATTCCGCCGGTTCCGCTCGGGTCTTGAGTGTGGAGGAAGCGGAAGTTAGAGTTATTGTTCCAACTGCCAGGAGAACTAATCGGATCGAAGAATCTCCCTCGATTTTGAGATTGGCTACCGACAAGAGCCTGGTAGGCACTCTGATTCGAGCTTTGGGTGTTCGTGTCTGCCCCAAAAACAATCTGGTAATTGCTTGCAAGTGAGTTCGCGTTGTTGCGGATGTTGTTTGCTTCAATCAGGCGCCTGGCGACGTCATCGGATCCGTCACCCGACTTCATGTGACTATTGTAGAAAGCCAAAATTTCCGAGGAGGCTGCGTTTCCGACAATCTGAGCATCAAACCGCCATGTGTCGCGGGGTTGACCGTTGACTCCGCCCGAAGGAGCCACAAGGCTGCTGCCGAGAAAGGTTACTCGAGAGCTTCGGTAGAAAAAGGCTGTATCATTCGTGCCGCTCGGTCCGTTGAGGGGAGTCCCGAAGGCAACTCTCCAGTCGGTGTAGCCGCCGGACCAGTTGAGCGCGTTCAAAAAGTTGTTCGCTGCTGTCGCACTGCCCATCTCCTGGGCCATCACCACGTCTGGACGGAACGATCTCCCTTGAAAAGATCCGTAGACTGCGTTGCGAATCGCATCGACTCTACCAGATGAGTAGTTGGAGACGTTCCAGGTTGCAACACGCAAGGTGCTTGTTTGGCTATAAGCCGAAACGGAGCAAAGGGTCAAGAGCGCGACAAGTGAAACGGCGGGGGCAAGTTTTAGGCTCATAAAGCTCCTCTGGGAAACAATCTCAACTCCAAAATAGAGTCAAACTCGCTACTAGGATACCGCTGACACACTTGCCTCAAGGCCCTTCAGCGCTTACTCTGAAGAAGCTCAACCATCGCGCCTAACCTGCCGGGGGTGAAATAGATGAACTGACCTTCCCCCTGAGGCCCCATGTCACCTCTGTGCAGCAGTTCACAACCGAATGGTTCGAGAAGAGGGGCTGCGTCAATCCCATCTGGGATCCAAAAGGCGATATGATGCAGTCCTTCTCCGTTCTTCCTCAATACTTCCGCCCAGCTGCTCTTTTCCCCAATTGGTTCGATCAACTCAATTTGAACGTCGTTCTCGAGGTTAAAAAAGCAGAGCTTCGCTTGGTCGTTGCTCGGCTCGCCTTTGTACACCATGTTCGTATCCAGTCCTGGCTGGGTTGTCATGATTGGCGGAACTTCGGTTAATCCAAAGGCCGAGGCCCAAGTCTGCCTCGCTTGATCGATATCATGAACGACAAGAGCAACCTGGGCAAGCCGGAAGGGAAGATTCATCTTTCTCGCTCCAGACTACCCCTTCAATCCAGTGGCAGCGATGCCTTGGATAAACGTTTTCTGGGCAAAGAAAAACAGAATAATCACTGGGGCGATGACCATGCAAGAAGCAGCCATCACGAGGTTCCAATCTGTGCCTCCGTTCTGGCTTTGATAACTGCGGAGCCCCAGGGCAAGTGTAAAGGTTTCTTGAGATTGTAAGTAAAGAAGAGGGCCGAGAAAATCGTTCCATGTTCCCAGAAAACTGAAGAGAGCAACGACTGCGAGGGCTGGCTTTGCCAGCGGCAAGATCACTTGGGTAAAGATATTCCACTCACTGCATCCGTCCAGCTTAGCTGCTTCGCTGAGTTCGAAGGGGATTGTTCGGAAAAACTGGCGTAACAAAAATATGTTAAAGGCTCCAGCAAAGAAGCTCCCCACCCAGAGGGGCCTGAATGTTCCGATCCAGCCTAGTTCTTTAAACAGTCCGAAGAGTGGCACCATGAGGATCGGGAAGGGAATCATCATCGTGGCCAAAGTTAAGGCGAAAGCAAGATCCCGCCCTGGCCACTTCAGTCTGGCAAATGAGTAGCCCACAATCGAGTTACTGATCACTGTTCCTGCGACAACCAGAAAACAGATAATGATTGTGTTTCTGCCGTAAACTAAGAAAGGGACGTAGCCAAGGGTATCTGCATTGTAATTCCAGGCTTTCCCAAAGTTCTCGATGAGAATACGTGAGGGAATCCAGGTTGGAGGACTAAGCAGGGTTTCTTCAGTAGGTTTTAAAGATGTGGAGATCATCCAGGCCAAAGGCAACAAGAAGATCGCTGACAGAATGATCAAAATGATGTGAATCGTTGCGACGCTCGCAATCCGTTGGTTTTCAAGAGTTCCTTTTGCCATGATCGCTTAGCCTCCCTCGTAGTGAACGCGTTTTTCCCCGATTTTTAGGGCGATAAGCGTAAGCACTAATATAATCAAGAACATAACCCAGCCCATGGCGCTGGCGTAACCCATGCGTAAACTGATGAAAGCCTGTTCATAGAGATAAACCGTATAAAGATATGTCGAGCGAGCCGGCGCTCCCCCTGGAAAGAGAATGAATGGTTGGGTGAACATTTGGAGCCCACCGATAATTCCCATCACGACGTTAAAGAGAATGACGGGAGATAACATTGGCAAGGTGACGTTCCGCGTCTTTTGCCATGGGTTCGCTCCGTCCAGATCTGCTGCTTCGTAAAGATGCCTCGGAACTTCTTGCAATCCAGCAAGATAAATTACCATCGCATTCCCAACTCCCCAAATACTCATTAAAATAATGACTGGCTTGCTGAAATTCGGGTCTCCAAGCCAGTTTGGCCCCTGAATTCCCACGAGCCTTAGCAGCTCATTTATCACGCCATTGTTTGCATTGAAGAGCCAGGCCCAGAGGATCGCCAGAGGAACCGCGGGAACAAGGCTTGGCAAGAAAAAAAATGTCCGGTAGAACGACTGCCCCTTTACATTGTTGTTTAGAAGCATAGCAAGGACTAACGCCATGATCGTCCCACCAGGAACAGCAAAGATGGCAATGAAAAACGTGTTAAAGAGACTTGTATAAAAAAGCTCGTCTTGGAACAGATTTATGTAGTTCGCAAGACCGATCCATCTCGGCTCCGTAAGGATTGAATAATCGCAGAAGCTAAAGTACAAAGCCTGCAAAAGAGGCCAGACGAGGAAGATAGCCAAGCCGACGAACCAAGGAGCAGCAAACAGATATCCAGCGATTGCCTCTTTCCTCTTTCTCATCGAATAACTCCGGCCGTTGAGTTCTCACTATATCACACGCGAAGCGCTTGGATTTCCGGTAAACTAAGGGGTTCAAGTGGTTTTTCACCAGGCCACAATCTGGTCTGGGCATCCGCCAAGGGGAGGAGGGTTACAGCCAGCCGTTTGGCAGTGAGAGCCCCGGGATTGAGGCGAAACGCTGCAAAGGCCGCCCTTCTTGCCTCCCTCACTTCTCCGCGCAAGATCCGGAGGGCAGAAACATCCATCCAACTTCGACTCGCCCAATGTCGATCCAGGTGACCAAGCCGAGACAAGATCGCACCCCTCACAGCAATCTCTTCCGCGACCTGCTTCGCACTGCGGAAGTGGGCATTGGATGTGTGGATGCGCCAGAAGGTTAAGGGCTCCTCGATCAGGGATGCAGTCCCCCTCTGGCTCGCCTCAACCAGGGCGAGCCAGTCTCCACTGTAGCGACATTCTGCATGAAAGGACAATCCTTCTCTCCTAAACAAAACAGATGAAGCTAAAATCCGATTTTCCTGCAAGAGCCTGCCAGCAAAGCCAAGGGAAGGCCCCCTGGGCCAGTCCCCATGTTGCTCAACTGGGAGCGTTTTGCCATTCTCATCAATTTGGTGGCCTAATGTGCAGGAAAATGAGTGTGACTTGTCCAAAAGAGCAAGTTGCTTCTCCAGTTTGGTCTCTTCCCAGACGTCATCAGAGTTCAAAACTGCGATCCATTCTCCCTCTGCTCTCTCGAGGGCTGCCTGCTGAGTGCCATAGGTGCCAAGATTCCGGGGATTTCTCCAGGCACGGTGCTCCACACCTGTTGATATCAACAGCTCCGTTCCTTTCTCCAGAGTGTTGTCCTGGCTTTGGTCGTCAACAAGGAGGATCTCGAAATCCTTGAACGTTTGCTTGACAACACTCGCCAGACAATCCTCGATAAAGACACTGTGGTTATAGCAAGGGACGATAACTGAAACCTTCATAGAGGCCTTGCTACGATCACGAACTGGAGATATTGACAATCTTTGTACTTGCCGCCAGTGAAGAGGTTGATCAGGCGAAGCACGCGGCTCGGAGTTGCGTTCACCCCTTGCATTCGCTCAATCTCGTAGCCATTCTCGGCAAAGAATCGCTTCATGCTTTTCTCAGTAAAGAACCGAAGGTGAGTTCGATCATAGATTCCTTGGTCTAACTGGGGAAAATCGGCCCGAAAAGCGAGTTCGCGAAAGGCGTCCCAAAAGCGAATGTTTGGCAAGCTTGCCTGGACGCGGCCTCCAGGTTTCAGG
This sequence comes from Fimbriimonadaceae bacterium, assembly GCA_025455775.1. GTDB lineage: Bacteria > Armatimonadota > Fimbriimonadia > Fimbriimonadales > Fimbriimonadaceae > JALOLT01. The sequence continues at coordinate 26,991 of JALOLT010000016.1, read as the reverse complement.
ATGCGCTTAGCCTCTTGCAGGGCTAGGCCTGGCCAGGCGAGGTGCTCCAAGACATCGTTTGCCGTCATGAGATCAAAGGTGTTTTCCGGGATCGTCTTCATCATTTCGATGGCATCACCAACGAGGACTTTGTCCAATCTTGTCCGTGCAAACTCTGCCACATGGGCAACCTGTTCGATCCCCCAGACCTCGGCCCCCCGTGCCAACTTGACATTTTCGCCGAAGCCGCCCGAGCCGCACCCAATGTCGAGAACTGACTTCACCCCTTCCGGCACGAAGGGCATCACGTCGTTTCGAGGGCTTTCGTAGTAGAGGGGCACATCTTTCAGGGACTGATACACAGTACAAGGGAGCATACTGGAATCCCCTGGGGAAAGGGAACCAGGATGTCTTGGTGAAACGGTACGAGCAATGGGCTTGGACGCTCAGAGAAGAACTAGACGATGCCTCCGTCGCGCACAAAACTAATCAGGTAAACCATCATTCCGTAGACGATCGCGGAAACGAGTCCGAGAACCAGCTGGATGACACCCAAAACCCAGAGTGGCGTCCCCAGGAGCATGAGGCCAGATACAACTCCCAAGACTCCAGCGAACAAGAATCCTGCAATGCAGACGATGGTGCCGATCTGTTGGGCGATATCCCATTCCAGGAGCAGGCCCACCCCCAGGGCGATGCCGAGGCCGCTGAAAACAGTCACCATGAAGACAACCCCATTCACGCTGCCCTGGGATCCCAAGAAAGCCAGAACGATCGACCCGACGTTCATCAAGATCAGGATCGTGGCAAAGATGCGGTAAGCCACCTCCTGCCAGGTCGTCTTCACGGTTTTGTTTGCAAAGGCAGAGTTCTGTCTGGCTCCGCAATAGGGACAGAGGACGGCTGTGTTGATGATCAGCTTCTTGCAGGTCACGCAAGGCATCATGTTCACGCCAGGTGCCGCATGGCCTGGGCCAGAGGGGATGGTTGGCCGTACCACTGGGTTTGGCGTGAGGGGGTTGCTCTGGGGATGGGGTTGGCCAGGATTCTGCAGAAGTCCAGGGTTTGCCGGACCTGAGAGGGGGGAGTGAGAGGAGGCATGGGAGATGCCAGAAGTTGCCGCTGGTGTTGCAGGGCCGGATTCGGGAGTTCCCATGGGAAGAATCAGGTCGTCGTAGTTGGTGGGCTGAGCGACGGCAGACTCCTCAGCCACGAGTCCCGCCTCGCGTCGAATCCCTGGGATCTTATTTTGCTGGCCAGTCATCTGATAGTAGTCTTCCAGGATCTTTAGCGTATTGGGGTCATGTCGATCCAGGTGGAGGGCCTTTTCGTAATACTGTTCGGCTCCCAGCAGGTTGGCTTCTGCTTTGAGTTCATGGCCCCGGATGATGAGTTCCTTTTTGAGGAGTTCACGGGCTTCCTGATTGTGACTGTCGCGTTCCAGAGCATCTTGCAGGGCGTGGACTGCATGTTGGTTGTCACCCACTGCCGCGTAGGCCTTGCCGAGTCCTAAGGAAAGATGGATGTTTCCCGCCATGCAGGTGCTTGCTTTTCGGAATTCCTCGACTGCTTTGGGATAGTCCTTCGCTTCTAGCGCTGCGTAGCCTGCCTTAAGGAACTCGGACCCTTCGCCGCTGAGAATTGCAGCCTCGACCTCGCCCGAGTGGTCGATTTTCTCGACGGTTGAAGCTTCGCCAGTTTGAATCGAAGGCATGACGTTCGTTTTGCCAGCCTCGTAAGCCATTTGGGCGATCTTGGCTTGCTGCCCTGTATCGACATAGAACGCAGTGAGGATGTCATAGACCTCATCGTTCTTTCTGTCGTACTTGAAAGCCTTTTCGTAGTACTGTTCCGCTCCCCAAAGGTTGGCTTGGTCTTTAAGTTCGTTGCCCCTCAGGATGAGTTCTTTTACCAAAAGGGCTCTGGCTTCTGGGTTTTTGGGGTCAATCTTGACAGATTCTTCGAGGGCAGGCACAGCGTGATAGTTGTCTCCCGCGAGGGCCAGGGCTTTTCCGAGCCCAAAGAGGACATCAGCCTGCTTTCCGTTGAGCATGTTCGATTCTTTGTAAGCCTTCGCCGCTTCTTCTGGCTGGTTGTTTTCCAGGAGTGCTGCACCATAGGCGGCCCAGGCGATCGCGCTCCCTGGTGCTTTTTCGGTGGCGGCCTTGGCTTCGGCGAGAGTATGTTCAGCTGACTGCATATGCGGATCCCCGATGATTCAACATTGAGTGTACAAGCTATTATGCCTGAGGTTTGTTCGTTCGTGGTTTTGTCGAAGAAACAGAGCAAAAATGGAGAGAATCGGGAGGAGTCCTGGGGGGACGGCGAGCAACCCCTTTCGATGGACCCAGGGGCACGAAGCCAACAGGTATCATTACAGATCGTCTGCCTGTTTTTGGCGGGCAAAACAATCTAGCCACAGACCAGGTGCGGAGGACAAAGATCCTGCAACGTTCAGGACGATTGAGCCATTCGGAACGACTCTCTCCTTGGGGAAGCCGTTTTGGGTTCGGTCGAAAAAACAATGGCCACCCGAGCAAACCGATCTGATCACGGCGGGAACAAAACAAATCAATGGCTAAAGAATGTCTGAAACAAAAGCATAAAAAGATGCAAGCCCTCTGGGAGCGGTTGTCCGCCGAAGAGAAGGCGATCTTAGAACTTCCGGCAGATAAGCGAAAGGAAGCTGCCGAGGCTTTCACCAAACGGAGAGTCAAGAATCGTCAATTCAAGACTCGCCGCTACAACCGCTGCAGCATCACGGGACGATCCAAGGGCAATATCCGATTCTTCGGAATCTGCCGACAACAGTTCCGCGAAATGGCTCACAAGGGCTTGCTCCCTGGGGTTGTGAAGTCGAGCTGGTGATCCCAGTGTTTTCGACTCTTTCTCCTTCGTTTAAGGAAGTTTTTTAAGATGCATAGTGACCCTATTGCCGACCTCCTCACGCGGATTCGAAATGGCGTTAACGCCAGAATGCCGTTCGTGGATTGCCCCTATAGCAGGATCAAGGTTGAAGTCGTGAAGGCCTTGGAAGCGGAAGGCTTCCTGAAGTCCCACGAAGTCATCACGGAAGGAAAGTTTCCCTCCCTGCGCGTTCACCTGAAGTATGACTCCCGCCGCAAACCAGTCATCAACTCACTCAAGAGGGTGAGCAAGCCAGGTCTGCGAGTCTATCGCGGTAGCGAAGAGCTGCGCCCCTTGCGCAGTGGTCTTGCCACCCGCGTGCTGACGACTAGCCAAGGTGTCATGACCGACCGCGAGGCAAGACGACGCCATATCGGCGGCGAAATCCTCTGCGAGGTCTATTAAGGAGCCCTGCAAGAACCATGTCTCGAATTGGATTAAAACCGATCAAGGTTCCCGCCAATGTCACTGTCTCGGTGGAAGATAGTGTCGTGAAGGTGAAGGGCCCGAAAGGCGAATTGGCTCAGCCGATTGCCAGAGAATTGACCCTAACCCAGGAAGAAGGAAACTTGAGCCTGGGACGACCGAACAATCAGCGCCGCAACCGCAGCCAGCACGGCCTCGCCCGAACTCTGCTCAACAACATGGTTGTCGGTGTTACCGATGGCCACAGCAAGACACTTCAGATCGTCGGTGTTGGTTATCGGGCTTCGATGGAAGGCAAGAACCTCCTCCTGAACCTCGGCTATAGCCACCCGGTTCGGATTGAAGCTCCAGAAGGCATCACTTTTGAGATTGTCTCTGACGAAAAGACTCGCCAAACCAGCATCAACGTCAAGGGAATCGACAAGGCGCAAGTCGGCCAGATTGCCGCAGACATTCGCAAGGTGCGAAAGCCAGATCCGTACAAGGGTAAAGGCGTTCGATACAAGGGCGAAATCGTCAAGACCAGGCCAGGAAAGAGGGCAGGTAAGTAAGAAATGAGTGTCAAAACCAGAAGTGCGCTCCGCGTTGTGCGCCATAACCGCTTGCGCAAGCACTTGGCTGGCACGGCTGAAAGGCCCCGCCTCTCCGTCTTCCGCAGCCAAAAGCATATTTATGCCCAAGTGATCGATGACTCGACGGGACACACCCTCGCCGCTGCCTCAACCGCAGAAAAGGCGATCGGTGCCCTCGACAATATCGATGGGGCCAAGACAGTAGGAAAGATTCTCGCCGAGCGAGCCCTCGAAAAGGGTGTCAAGGCAGTGGTCTTCGATCGAGGTGGTTTCCGCTACCACGGCTGCGTGGCAAGTCTTGCCGACGGCGCACGCGAAGCGGGGTTGGAGTTCTAAGATGGGACGAGGTGGACCACGCATCGTTGGGCGACGCCCACAAAATCAGAATCAGAACCGGGAAAATACCGGGCCGCAGCTCGACGTTCGCGTCATTCGCAGCAACAAAGTGTTCAAGACCCACAAGGGCGGTAAAACTGCCTCTTGGTCAGTCTTGGTCGTTGTTGGCGATAACAAGGGCATGATGGGTGTCGGAATGGGCAAAGCCCGCGGCATCCCAGACGCCATTCGAAAGGCAGAAGAAGCAGCGCGCAAGAACATGTTCCGGGTGAACATGATCGGCTCGACCATTCCCCACGAAGTCCGCGCCAAGCACGGCACCAGCGAAGTAATCCTTCGCCCTGCCTCGCCTGGTACCGGTGTCAAGGCGGGAAGCGCTGTGCGCCAGTGTCTGGAGGCCGTCGGAATTCACGACGTTCTTTCGAAGTGTCTCGGCAGCCGCAACGCGGTCAATATCGCCTATGCGACCGAAGAAGCATTCCGCCAACTCGCCTCGCCAGAGGAAATGGCTGGACGACGAGGGGCCGATGTGAACGAACTGATGCCCTGGCTCGCTAAGGCCAGAAAGGAGGAAGCTGACCATGCCTAAGGCAATCAAAATCACCCTCGCCAAAAGCCTGATCGCGCAAGTGCCAAAGAACGTGAAAACAGCTCACGCGCTCGGCATCCGCAAGATCGGCCAAAGCACCCTCAACCACCCAACCCCTTCCATCCTTGGCATGGTGCACCAAATCAAACACCTCGTCACTGTGGAAGAAGTGGAAGTGGACGAGATCCCACGGAAGCGCCGAAACCCTAAAGCTGTTGCTGCCCCAATTGAAGTGGCGGCGGAAGTGAAGCCAAAAAAAACCAAGTCGGCCAAGACCAAGACCGAGGAGTAAAGAACCATGAGTTTGCATGAACTTCGCCCGTCAAAGGGCAGTACCAAGCGTCGCCGCCGCATCGCCCGCGGTATCGGAAGCGGTCTCGGAAAGACCGCTGGCCGAGGAACCAAAGGCCAGAAGGCTCGACGCCAAATTCCCGCCTGGTTTGAAGGCGGCCAAACCCCGATCCACCGCAGATTGCCAGTAAAGAAGGGTTTCCGCAACATCAACCATAAGGAATATGATGTCGTCAACCTGTCGGCTCTCGAAAAGCACTTCGAGAAAGGCGCAGAAGTTACGCTCGAAATCCTGGTGAGCAAAGGACTTGCCCGAGGAGATAAGGACGGACTAAAAGTGCTCGCCTTTGGTGAAATCACCAAGAAGCTCGTCGTGAAGGCTAACAAATTCAGCCGTGCTGCCGAGGAAAAGATCAAGGCTGCTGGCGGTGAGGTAATCACCCAGTGAGACTCGGCTCCGTCGCCTCAAACTACGCCAAAGGAGGATCAGGAGGGGATAAAACTCTAAAGCTCTCTCTCGCTGATACCCTGAGACTCGCGTGGGCAGATCCAGATCTGCGCACGAGGCTCATCTTTGTCTTGATGGTGTTTGGAATCTATGTGGTTGGTGTCCACGTGCCTGTGCCGATCCCTGGGTTTAGTCCCTCCGCAATGACGGCCCTTCTCGAAGGAAACCAATTCTTCAGCTTCATCAACACCTTTGGCGGCGGAGCCTTTAAGCGCGTCTCAATCTTTGCCCTCGGCCTCGGCCCCTACATCAGTGCCTCGATCATCATGCAAGTGATGACCTATGGCATCCCTTCTTGGAAACAGGAAATGAAGGAGGGAGGAGAGTACGCTCGCAAGCAACAGAACAAGCGGACTCGCCTCCTGACTCTCGCCCTTTGTGCCTTCCAAGGTTACGGACTCCTGCAAGCAATGGGCCCCACGATCACTGGCGGCCTAAACTTCCTCGCGACGATCGCGATCGTCATCTTCTGGACCGCAGGTTCGATGTTCCTGCTCTGGTTGGGTGAACAAGTCACTGAGAGAGGCATCGGAAACGGTATTTCCATCCTCATCTTCTGTGGAATCGTCATCTCTTTGCCCAATATCGCTGCAACGGTTGGTTCTGCCCTGCGAAGCAACACCATCGGCTGGTGGCAAGTCGTTCTGATTCTCCTCGTCTTCCTCTCTGTGACGTGGTTCGTCGTCATGATGACCATCGCCCAAAGACGAATTCCCATTCTGCACCAAAGAAGGCAGGTCGGAACCAAGAGTTATGGTGGCCAGACAAGCTACCTGCCTGTCTCGGTGAATATGGCTGGGGTGATCCCTATCATCTTCGCGAGCACTCTGCTCTTTATGCCGTCGATGTTCCAAACCGCTTTTCCGCCTGGATCAGCTCCCTCGCAAGCCCTCGAATTCATCGCAAGGCTCTTTGTCCCAGACTTCACGCGCCCAGAAGGCTACGTGGGAGTGGCTCTCTTCACCGGGATGATCTTTTTCTTCACCTACTTCTGGACTGCTCTGATGTACAACGTCGACGATATCGCCGACAATTTGCGCCGGGCAGGAAGCTATATCCAAGGCATCCGACCAGGAAAACAAACGAAGGAATTTCTGGATGGTGTCATTAGCCGCGTAACCTTTGTTGGCTCCCTCTTCTTGGCATTTGCTGCCCTTACCCAATTCTTAATGCCGCTCATTGCGAATATTCAAAGCCTGAGCCTCATCGCAGGAACCTCTCTTCTCATCATGGTTAGTGTTGCACTTGAAACCATGAGACAGATCGAGGCAAACCTCTTGACCAAGCAGTACGAGGGCTAAGCTCTCCGTGTCTGCCCGAATCATTCTCGTGGGGCCGCCTGGTGTCGGAAAGGGCACCCAGGCGGCCCTGCTGGAATCTCGGCTCGGTGCCAAAGGCCTCTCCTCCGGAGTCATCTTCCGAACCGAAATCGAGGCCGAGACGGATCTTGGACAGTTGGCGAAATCCTACATTGATCGGGGAGAGCTGGTCCCCAACGGGGTCACGATCCAAATGATGCTGAAAAGGCTCCGAACCGAAGAAGTTCGGCGACGCGGATTTGTTCTCGATGGATTTCCTCGAACCGTTCGCCAAGCTGAAGCCCTGACGGATGAACTCAAAGTCGAAGAGATCCACCTTGACGGGGTCGTCTCGCTTGAGGTCGCGGACGACGTCGTCGTCGGGCGCCTTGCAGGCAGAATTGGCTGTACCAAGTGCGGAGAAATTTATCACAGCGTGAACAAACGACCCAAGCGAGAAGGCTTCTGTGATGTCTGTAACTCAGTCTTGGTGGTGCGAGAAGACGACAAGCCGGAGACGATCCGCCAAAGGCTCACTGTCTTTCGCGACACGACTCGGCCAGTGATCGACTACTACGAATCGCTTGGCTGCTTGCTCAAAGTGCCAGCCGATGGTGATTCCGAAGGCGTCTATCGCATGATTGTTGAGGGATTGGGGATTGATTAAGCTCAAAAAGCCACAGGAATTGGACATCATGCGACAAGGAGGCAGAATCCTTGCGTTGGTCATGAGAGAAGTGAGTTCTGCCATCGTGCCAGGCAAGACCAACCTGCTCGAACTTGATCGCTTGGCTGGCAGACTGATTGAAGAAGCAGGCGCAACCCCCAGCTTTCTGAACTATAAAGGCTTCCCAAACAATATCTGCATCAGTGTGAACGAAGTGGTTGTCCACGGCATTCCCAGCGACAGAATCCTGCAGGAAGGGGACATTGTGGGGCTCGATTTCGGAGTCTATTACAAAGGCTATCACACAGACTCTGCCTGGACCTTTCCGGTCGGCACCATCAGCGAAGAGGCTCAGAGGCTCCTGAACGTGACGCGAGAATCTCTGATGCAAGGAATCGCGAAGGCCAGAGTCGGGGCAAAAGTGGGTGACATTGCCTACACCGTTCAGTCTTACTGCGAGAAGAACGGTTACGGTGTTGTCCGCGACCTCGTAGGCCACGGAATCGGTAAAAGCCTACACGAAGAACCAAGCGTGCCCAATTTTGGACGCAAAGGAACTGGCGAACTGCTCAGAGCAGGGACAACGATGTGCATTGAGCCAATGATCAACCAGGGAACGTACAAAGTTGACACTCTGTCGGATGGCTGGACGATCGTCACAGCAGACGGTAAACTAAGTGCGCACTTTGAACACACGGTTGCCGTGACTCCCTCTGGCCCAGAAATCCTGACGCGTGAGGATGATTAGGATCGTCTGGTCAAACAAGAGAACCACTCCAATATGCCAAGAAATAGATATTTCAGACCGAAAAAGAAAGAAGACGAATCGAAGGAAGAGGGTATCGAACTGGACGGCATCGTCCTGGAGAACCTTCCCAATGCGCAGTTTAGAATCAAGCTCGAAGAGACTGATCAGGAGATCCTCGCTTACGTGAGTGGAAAAATGCGCAAGAACTGGATTCGAATTCTGACCGGAGATCGGGTCAAGGTGGAGCTCTCGCCCTACGATCTCACGAGGGCACGAATTACCTATCGCTATCGGTAACGAAACTCTCTAGTTCGAATCAATCAGAACCCGCTCAGCCAAAACTAAAGCGGCAAAGTCATCTATCGGCTCGGGCGGAGTCTGCAAAGTCGCAGGCAATAGTCTGCGCCACCCTTTGCGGGGGTTGTGTTCCCAGTATCGCTCTCTGGCCTTGAGAGTCGTGTCGCGCTCGTCCACCAAAAGGATCCCCATCCCAGGCATCCCCTCGCGCAGAGATTGAACAATGGCTCTGCTCCCTGTTCCTGATCCTACAACCAATTGCTGAAACCCATACAAGTCAAGAAGCTCCTTGGCTTTTGGAGAGATCTTGGATGAGGGCACGATCCCCCGCCAACGCAGTTCAATCCCGCCGGATGAGGTTCGATGCACGACTGCCAATCCGGACTTGCTGGAGCCTGGGTCAATCGCGAGCAGAGTTCGTTCTTTTTTCAAAGCAATTCCTTTTGCACCTCGTGGCTGCTAGGGTCTGAGGCGATAACTCAGGCGGAGAGTATCCCCAGCCCTTGTCTCTTGCGCCGCAATAAATTGTAGCCGCGCAGGGCGACCATAGCGACGCACTTCGATGAGAATCTCCAGTAGCTTGTCTCGCGTCAGTTCTCCAATCGAAACATCCTTGCCCTTGGCTGGCAACATTCCATCGCGAATCACCTGATCTCTCAGTCTGGTGCCGACGAACTCAATAATCTGGCCAGCGATCTGATCCTCGGTCAAGCGGCCATCAACAGTCATCTCGATGATTCTCTCATTTTGGGCGTAAACGACCGGATTTGGACGAATGTCAATGACGATGGAGGCAGTCTCGCCCCGGAAACTGTTAAAGGGGGCAATCGCGCGAATCAACTGGGGACGCCCTTTGCCTGCCAGTTCCCGAGCGGCTTTTTCGAACTGCTCTTCCGGTGAGATGAGCGAGCCCCGCACCGTGAAAGGAACGAGCCGCGCCGCTTGGCCTCCGGGGGGTGCGGTTGCGCCTCTGTCCCTGGCTTCGAGACTCGCGCGTGTAATGAGGGAGTTCACGAGATTTCGCGCTTCCGTTAGGCTTAGGTTTGGTTCCACCGATATTCTGACAATCTCGTCCTCGCGGTTGAACATCAAGGGGGCGGTTCGGACCGCGGCCGAACTTTCGCGCAGAAACTGCTCTAGCCGACTCTTTTCTGCTTCCAACGCCGACAAGTCATTCTCCGCCTGCCTCAGGCTTCGTTCCGCTTGCTCCAAAAGTCTCTGGTTTTCTACTTGCCGCTGGTTAAATGAGTCTGCTTGGGTGGATTGTGCCTTACGGAGATCATCAATTTCTTTTTGAAGGTTCGTGATGGCTTCGCGACCGTTTCGGATTTCCCGATCCAGGTCGAGATTTCTGCGAGTGAGCTCGTCGTTTCTGCGCTGGAGGTCGCTATTGTCCCCCGAAATCCTTTGGCCCTCACTGGAGAGGGTCGCAACTTCGCGTTCTAGCTGGGTGGCTTCCTGGCTGAGTTTCTGCACTGTTCCCGAGAGAGGGCCGATTTTTCCCTGAAGATCCTTCGTGCGCTGGAGGAGGGATTGGGCTCTGGTCTGGAATTCCCGAGCACGGCTTTGGGCGGCTGTGGCACTCTGGGTTGTCCGGTCGAGCTTCTCTCGCTCCGTCTGGAGTGTGGCTTGCGTTGTCGAGACCTCATTCTGAAGAGAGTCCGCTTTTTTAGATTGTTCTGCAAGTGCCTGCTGCGATGTCGCCAGTTCCGACTTGGCTGCTTGGAGTGAGGCACGCGTATCGGCAAGATCCCTCACGATTCTTTCGCGTTGGAAGAGGAGGTCACGAACTGGGGCGACGAAAGCAATAATCGATAAGACAGTAATCGCTGTGACCAGCATTCCTGATAAAAAGGTACCCAAAACAGCCGTGTGTTTCGGCCTCATCTTTCCGACTTTGAGGCGTGCCTTGCCGATCTTTCGGCCGATGTGGTCTCCGGCAGTGGCAACTAAGCCCCCCACCAAAGCCATAAAGACCAAGAATCCGATCGGAATGAGGGTGTCCATCTATTGCACGTTCTTCCTAAAGATCAAAAAGCCTGCCGCTCCGAGACCAATCACAATGGGGGAGAAGCTTGCCACCCAGCTTGGAATTGCTCCACCCTGCGACATGATGCTGAGGGCATTTGTCAACATCATGTACCCAAAGATAATGATAACGGATTGCCAGAATCCTGTGGCAGCGTTTGTCCTGTGGCTTCTGATTCCTAGGGGTGCCCCCACAAGGGCAAAGACGAGGGCAGCCAAGGGCAGTGTGATTTTGTTCCAGTATCCGAACTCTAAGTTAGCTATTTGGGCCTTGTCTGGATTTGGGTCTTCGCGAAGCTCCTTGATTTGCTCGCTGATTTGACTCATGCTGGCTGCTTCGAGTTGGCGGAGGCTTGCTGCGAAGAGGCGGTCTGGAGTGACGTTTGGTTTGGGCAGGCTTGCTGGCCAAACTCCATCCTCGAATCGAACCGTGGAGTGATCGACCAATGAGTACAGGGTCGCGGAACCTTCGATTCGCCAGTTCTCCAAGTCAGTGAACCTCAAGCGTGGGACTTGAAGGACCGTCGTGGGCTGAAGTTGATCGTTCAATCCGACGATCACTGAGTCGCTTAAGACCCCCGAGGAAAGGTTGAAATCTCGCGCCAAGAGGTAGCCAGCCAGCCGACCGTTTTCCATGATTGGCTGAGTCGTGCGGCGATTTCTCACCCCGCTCAGGTGCTTCTCGATATCTTCTTGCATCGAAATAGCCCGCTTTGTTGCTTGAGGTACTACAAATTCTGTCAGTCCAAAAGCCGTGACTGCGACTAGGGCTGCAAAAATCGCCACGGGAGCCATGATGCGGGTGATGCTGACCCCTCCCGCCCGGAGCGCCACGATCTCACTGTCTCCACTCAGTCGCCCGAAGGCGAGAAGGGTCGCGAGGAGCATCGCCATGGGAAAGGTCTGGGCAATGAGGCCCGGGAGGAAAAGAATGGCGAGTTCGCCGACCAGCAGTGGCCCAACCCCCTGACTCAAGAATCTTGTGAAAGTATAAAGATAGGTGCCAGCCATTATCAAAACTGTGAAAATAGCGACTCCGAATCCCCAAAAGGGAAGAAGTTCAGCGACGATGAGTCGGTCGATTCGCTTCACTAAGACTCCTCTTTCCCCTCTGTACTCAAGCCAGCGTCTCGTTCGTCCGGTGGGTTGTTCGCTGCCGTTCGCTCTCGGAATCGGTCAAATCCCTGACCCAGGTAGTAGCGCTTGACGTGTTCGTCTGACCGAATCTCCTCCTCGCTCCCTCGTGCCTGGATGACTCCATCAATGAGGATGTAGTTTCGATCTGTGATGCTGAGGGTTGCACTGACGTTGTGGTCGGTGATCAGGATTCCGATCCCTTGGCTCTTGAGTCGCTGAATGATCGCTTGCAGTTCTTCGATTGTCACAGGGTCGATCCCAGTGAAGGGTTCATCTAGCAGGATAAATTTAGGTTCGGTTGCTAGAGCCCTAGCTATTTCGGCGCGTCGCCTTTCGCCTCCGCTCAGAACTTGCCCTGGCTTATCGATAAACTTATGAAGATGGAGGTCTTCGACAAGACGATCAATCCTTTGCTGCGCAATAGCTTTGGGAACGCGGTTCATCTCCAGGACGAGCTTGATGTTGTCCTCGACCGAGAGCTTACGAAAAATAGAAGATTCTTGAGCAAGGTAGCCCACACCGGCCCTCGCTCTCTTGTACATTGGCCACCGCGTCACCTCTGTTTCATCGAAGAAGACCCTGCCTCGCGTGGGCCGAACCAGGCCAGTCACCATGTAGAACGTCGTTGTCTTACCTGCACCGTTTGGGCCAAGCAAACCGACCACTTCACCCTGGCTGACCTCAATCGAGACGTCGCGAACGACTTCTCTTCGGCGATACTTTTTGATGAGGTTTGTCGCAACAATCTTCATCGTTTTGGCGTCTCTTTTGTCGGTTTTTGTTCTACTGTGGCTTGGCCAGCGCTCAGTCGCATGGAGATCACATCAAAGCTCTTGTCGACTTTGATCTCCAGCCTTTCACCGGTGAGGCTTCCGAGGTATCCCGCTTGGCCGGACTGACGATCCCCATCAATCTTGATATTGCCAGTCATGAGAAAAGTTCCAGTTGAAGCGGTATAAGTGAGACTATTCCCCGTGGCAATGATCTTTGTATCCTCCCGTTCAGAGCTGCCGTCGGCTCCCTCAACAAGAGTTGTTGAATCGAGTGTTAGCCTCACAGGCCCGCGGATGGTGGCCGATGTGATTTCCTGGGTTCCACGAGCCTCTCCCTTGAGCTCAAAAATGCCACCGCGCCCCTCAATTTGGAAATTTCTTGATCCAGACCGATTTTTCCCTTGCGTCGTGGCTTGGTTCACAAAGGTAAAACTGTCCGGCAGAGTGATTGTTCCACTGTTTGCATTGGCCTTGAGTTCTGCGCTTGCTGTCTGGATATCACTCCTTGTTGGTTCTCCGGAACGATCCTTGCCTGTGACTTCCATCCTGACATTTCCTGTCAAGAGAGCTTCGATCAGACGCAGTCCGCCGCCCCTTTCTTCTACAAAAGCCCCAGTGGCAGATTGGGCCGAGAAGGTCAGATTTTGGGCTCGGCTTGAACCCCGCAAGGGCTGGCCAGAGGCCTCAAACGTGATCCTGGGTCTTTTTACTGCATCAAGCAGGAGCGAAGAGATGTTGGTAATTTCCCATCGACCATTCGGGTCACGCAAACCAGGGGAAGAGCTTGCCTGACGCGATTGCGCGACAAGCAGGGTGCCGGTGGCGAGCAAGGCGCCGCAGATGAAAATCAATCGAATGGTCATGGCTTAAACTGGTTCGGTGTGCCAAATTTGGTCAGATCGGGCGTGGCCCAAAGTTCCGGAAAGGGCCCCAAGATAAAGACGTTTGACTTCACTGTGACAGCACCCTTTGCCCTCACGAAGGACTTATCTTGTCCCCACTCCATTTCGTTTGCCGTGAGCACGGTTGGTTCTGGGCTTTGGGTTGTCGAGCTATTGGGGAGTTGGTCAGCGACAATTCTCACATTCCCCTTGGCGAAGAGCTCCTTTGTGGATTGGTTCGCGACCGCCTCATCGGCAAAGAGTCGGCTCGCAATCTTGCCATCTTCAAATAGGTCAGCTGTTACTTTTCGCAATGTTCCTATGCTTGTCTGGTCTTGGGTGAGGGTTGTTCGGCTGGACTCTGCCTTGACGATCCATGCTGTTTGCCCCTGGTCTTCTCTCGCTGTAATCGTCACTCCTCCCGTCGCAATATCCCGTGGCTTCGCTTGTTCTTTCGAATCCCGAGGGGCAGAACTATCGCTTTGGTCAGGTTTTCTGGCCGGAAGTTCTCGTGAACAGCCAACGACCATTGAGGTTCCGACGAAAATGACGGCGATCATCCACAGCCGATTCACGATAGAAGAGGGATTTGGTTCGATAGGTCCCTCCTGGCAAATTTGCCTGTGTGCTGTCCGGCGAGTTGTCCGCAGGCGGCAGCTATGTCATGGCCTCTCTCCACTCGTTCCGTTACGTTCACCCCTTTTGATTCAAGGACTTGCCGAAAAGCTCGCACTCTTTCACGAATCGGCCGCCGAAAACCCTGGCTCGTGTCGACGTAGTTGAAGGGGATGAGGTTCACGACGCAGGGAACTCCTTTCACGAGAGATGCGAGACTCTCCGCCTGATTTTGGGTGTCATTCAATTGGTCGATGAGCAGGTATTCGATCGTAATCTTTCGGCCGGTTGTCTTTTGATAAACCTTCATCGCCTCAAAGGTCTCGCGGACGTTCCACTTGTTATTGACTGGCATCAGTCGAGACCTTATCTCGTCGTGGGGCGAATGGAGGGAGAGGGCGAGGTGAATCGGGAGCTCCAGCTGTGCCAACTCGAGGATCTGGGGTACGAGCCCAACAGTAGAGACAGTGAGATGGCGGTAGCTAAGGCCAATTTCTTCGTGGAAAATCTTCATCGCTGGGACAAGGCTGGCCAGATTCAGGAGTGGCTCGCCCATCCCCATAAAGACGACGTGGCTGATTCGTCGGGGTGACAGGCTTTGGAGCAGGAGGTATTGCGAAACAATTTCACTCGTCGTAAGGTTCCGATCGAAGCCCCCGAGTCCGGTTGCGCAAAAAGTGCATCCCATCGGGCACCCTACTTGGCTGGAGAGACAACAGCTCACGCGATCTGTGTAAGGCAGCAGAACGCATTCATAGACTTGTTGATCGCCGTGATGGACAAGGAGCTTGTCGACCCCGTCGGTGCTCTTCTTATGATCAGCGACAGAGAGGGGGCTAAGAGTATAGCTTTCGGCTAGCTTTTGTCGGAAATTGCTGGGGAGGTCCTTCATCTCCTCGAGAGTGGTTGCGGCCTTCCCGTAGATCCATTTGGCCAGCTGCTTGCCGCGATAGGGCTCTGCCCCCGCTTCTTGAGCGACGGTCACGAGCTGCTCAGTGGTGAGCCCGATGAGGGGTGCAAGCGCCACAATCCCTCCATTGTACTTCGCTGGGACACTGACTTCTTGAGCCAAGTATTTTTAGGATCTTTCCGCCTTAAGTTTAGCCTGCAAAACTAGCCCTCAAGGCTGGCTGACTTGGTCTTGACCGATAGGGGCTATTACTGGGGATTTAGTTCTGAGTGAGGGAAGAATCCATGATACAGGCTCTTTGCGAGCATATCTCTTTAGGATCGCCAAGCGGTTTGCCAATTTTGGGCCAGACCTAAGTGTGATGAAGTGCTTCTCTTTCGAAACACTCTCAGCCCTCTTTAGCGAGTTGCTAACCAAGTCGAAATCTGCCGTGAGCAGGAAAGCAGCACGGTCAAGCCTTTTCTCGATACTGGCGTCGAGCAAGGCACAAGACGAAGGCAAATAGCCCCCCTAATAAAATGGCAACCCCAAGGTTGAATCCGAGCAATAAGAAGAGAGACTTTTGGGTGAGTGCCATAAACACGAAGCCAAGGTACAAAAAGCCAAAACATTGCCAAAAACGATATTCTATTAACTGAGTAAGAAAAATGGCACGGATGAGAAGGACTGCCTGCTCTTTGTAGGAATACTTTAGCAAATAGTCTGGCGAAACGAAGATGTCGCCCCATGAATTCACGCGGCAGGGGCTTGGCACGAGCGATGACGAGCTTAGGATGATCCGAGGAGGCTGGGATCCGAATGAGGAGGCGATTTCCTGTGTTAGCTTGGTAACAGGGTGGCTCTGGGGAAGAGTCGCCATAACTCTGCGCCAATCTTGCACCACACAAGAGACCAAGAGGATCATGGCTGCCGGAACAGTGAAAGGCCATATACTTTCACTATTCAATGAGCCGGTGGAGAAGAGTAGCCCAATAGAGGCCAGGGCCAGAGTTGATCGAGCCGGAAAGACTTTTTTTATGGCAGGAAAGCCTTCCCGTCTGAGTCTCCATGTTTGTCTTGCTTCTCGAACTTGCTGGGCACCAAAGATAAGAAAAGGTCTTGCTAGGTAAGCAACGGATAAGAAAGTGAAGAAGCTATTTACCAGAGGGTGTAAAAGTCCAGAGGTAATGGGAAAGTTGATGAGGAGGAGACAAACAAAAAAGAGAGGAATTGTCGGCCAAGAAACTGAAATCAGGCTATGCGATTTAGCCTTCAGGGCTCGTTCAACCGGGCGTCCCTTCAAGATCAAAAAGGTGCGGAATAGCGTTTCCCCAATATCCTTGAGTGCCAGGCCGCAAAAAGAAGCATAAGCGACCAGTACCATGAAGAGATAGCCGGAGTAAGAACTTGTCATAAAGGCCTAGGTCGTCGGTCGGCCCCAACGCTTAGGGAAAGGTTCCGCCAATTCAAGTAACGTTGTCAACCTGGTTTTAGTTCTCAGCTGGAATCGGTCTTGACAAAAACCAGAAGGGCTGGGAGAGACAGAACGAAGTCAACCATGGGTCAGTAGTATATGATAGGGCAAAGTCATGCAGGCACTCTACATTTTCACGGCGATCTTGGGGGGTGGATTGATTCTCCTCAGCGCGTTGGGGATTGGCGGGCATGGCCATGGGGACGCTGATGTCGGAAGTGACCACGAGATCAGTCACGACGCAAGCCACGATGTGAGCCACGATGTGAGCCACGATGCGGGCCACAGCGACTCAGGCGGCCCTTCCGATCTCTGGCTTCCCTTTCTGAGCCTGCGTTTCTGGACTTATTTTGTGGGGGTCTTTGGGGTAACAGGGTTGCTTCTTTCCTTGTTCCGCATATCGGTCGAGCCGATTACCCTCTTTGTTTCCCTCGGTTCTGGATTGGTAATGGGATTGGTCGCTGCCTTTGTAACGAGGTTCTTGACGACCCACCAGATTAGCTCTGCTGCCACCACAGACGACATGCTCGGAAGCCTTGCTCAGACAACGGTCTCGTTGCGTGGAACCGAACCAGGGAAAGTCCGTATGACTCTGCGGGGTGATATTATTGATATGCTTGCAGTCAGCGACGACGGAAAAGATATCGTTTCTGGTGAGGAAGTCGTGGTGGTGGGAGTGGATGGAAACAAGGTGCGCGTCGTGAGAACGAGCGAACTCCTTGATCGGTGAGGTTATCGTAAGGTTGAGGAAAGAAAAATGTTTGAAATCATTCAGAACTTTGGTGAAACGTTCGGAAGCGTCATCATCGGAGGCATCATCGGGCTTGGCCTGGTGATCTTCTTCGCGTGGTTCGTTCGGACTTTCCTGAGAATTTGTCCACCAAACGAGGCCCTTGTGATTACAGGGTTCCGTTCTCGCTCAGTTTCAGATGGGAGAGCTCGCGGATTTGACGTTGTAATTGGGGGGAGGAAGCTAGCGATTCCCTTCTTTACCCGTGTGGATCGTATCTCCCTTACGACGATGGAGGTTCCCGTGGCTGCGCGAAACGCTTATTCAAAAGGCGGGATCGCGATGAATGTAGAGGCCATTGCGAACGTGAAGATTTCGAGTGATCGGAACTTGATTGGCAATGCCATTGAGCGTTTTTTGAATCGCGACATGAGCGAGGTGCGTCGCGTGGCGAAGGAAACCTTGGAAGGTCAGCTTCGCGGCGTCATTGCGAACCTCACCCCAGAACAGGTAAACGAAGATCGATTGGTTTTTGCTGATCATTTGAGTAAGGAAACGGAAGAAGACTTGCGCAAATTGGGGCTTCATTTAGACACCCTGAAGATTCTCCACGTGAGTGACGAGGTGGGTTACCTGGATGCCACGGGACGAAAAGCAATCGCCAACGTCTTAAAAACTGCCGAAATGGCGGAATCGGATAGCCGAAAGGAAGCGGAGATGGTCGAGTCAGACAACTCTGGTCGCAGTGGTGTCATGAAGGCAGGGGTTGACGCAAAAGTTCTTCAGATGACCAACGAGCTTCGGAAAATCAAGGCAGAACTCAACGCCAAGGTTCAGGCAGAAGAAGAGCGTACGGCAGCAGCGGCTAAGGAGGCACGAGCCAAGGCGGAACAGGAACTTCAAGAGGTTCGCGCTGAGCTCGAGGCCCTCCGGCTTCAAGTCGAAAGGGTTTTGCCAGCCGAGGCAGCGAGAGTTGCCTCCGAATACCAAGCACGAGGTGACGCAGCGGTTATTCGAGAGAAAGGAAATGCCACAGCGCTGGCCCTCGATCTTCTCTACGAAGCCTGGCAGGAGGCTGGCCCCAATGCCAAGCAGATCGTTTTGATCGAGAACATCGAGTCGATCTTGGGTGCCGCAAACCGAGGGGTTGGAAAGATCCATGTCGATGCGGTTCAGGTTGTTGATGGCGGCGACGGCCAATCTCTCAACAACTATTTCCGCTCTTATCCGTCGATGCTCGGCAGTGTGTTCGAAGCTCTTGACAAGACGGTCGGAATTGACGTGCCAGGAGTCATTTCTGGAAAGGAGGATGAGAAGAAGTGAGTATCGTTTTCGTTCTAATTGGAATTTTTCTGACCTTTGCCGCTTTGCTGCTCCTCAGCCTCAAAAGTCTCGTTAAGATCTGCCAAGCCAACCAAGTTTTGATCTTTAGCGGATCACGGGCCCGCATGGGGGGGCAAATCTATGGATATCGCGTTGTGAAAGGTGGAATGGGTTTCCGAAAGCCTTTTATCGAGCGAGTGGACAGTCTCGACCTGACCAACATGATCATTGAGCTTCAGGCGATGAATGCCTATGCCAAGGGAGGAGTCCCGGTCAACGTCGTTGGCGTTGCAAACGTCAAAATAGCTGGCCACGAACCGATTCTGAACAACGCGATCGAACGGTTTTTGGGCAAGGGTCGTGCGGAGATCATGGGGATCGCGAAGTCGACCCTCGAGGGGTCTCTTCGTGGCGTTTTGGCTACCTTGACCCCGGAAGAGTTGAACGTTGACCGAAGTCTCTTCGCTGAGCGACTCGTCGCAGAAGTCGAGCAGGATATGACTGCACTCGGCCTTTCTGTTGATACACTCAAGATCCAGAATATTACCGACGACGTTCAGTATCTCGACTCCATTGGTCGAATTCGAAATGCTGAGATCGTGAGCACCGCGAGGGTGGCGGAGGCAATCGCCAGGGCTGACTCCTCGGTTCGCACGAGCGAAAACCTTGAGCGCGAGACTGAAGCGAGAATTGCTGCAGAGACGAGGATTGTCCAAGCTGACGCGCAAAGAGCCTTGGCTGATGCCCTGTCGCGACGGGCTGCGGTTGTTGCCGAAGAGCAAGCAACCGTCGCCCAAGCCGTCGCAAAGGCAAAGGCAGATGTTGCAGTCCAACGGGCGCGGCTTGAGCAAGTGAGAAAGCAACTGGAAGCAGACGTGATCGCTCCGGCGAAGGCTGCCTGTGAGGCGGCTGAACAGAAAGCGAAGGCAACGACCGCCCCAATTATCGAAGAAGGACGTGCCAGAGCCGAAGCCCTGAGAAAGCTGAGTGCTAGCTGGGCGAGTGCCGGCCCTCAGGCCCGTGAGATCTTCTTGATGCAAAAGATCGAACCAATCATCGAACAGATCACCAACACGATCGGAGAAACGACGATCGAGAAGTACACGGTAATGGACAGTTCGATCACGGGTGGCTCCAATGGGGGTGGCTTCGGTGGCTTAGACCCAGCAAAGCTCTATGTGATGAATGAGCAAGCCAAGCAGATTCTGGGAGTGGATATTGTCACTGCCTTGAAGGGAATGACGGAGCGTTCTGCCCCGACGAGTTTGCCAGGGGGTGGCTCCGACGACGTACGGGTTCCTCCCGTTCGCGAGTGAGTTTGGGTGATGGGGCTGTCTAAAAAGTGATGAATTCGTTTTTTTGATTTTGCCTGCCCCGCCTCCCCGAGGCCACGCCCTCCCCTCCGCTTGCGCTTCGGGGCTGCGCCTCGGCAGGGCAGGTGAGTTTGAAATGGAGACTGGGGACTGAAGTCACCAAGACGCGAACGGACTGCGTCCTAGGAAGCCTAACACTTTTGAGACAGCCCCTTTGTGAACAGATCGGGAAGGGGATCTGGTCTGCTTGTTGAGTCTGTTCGTTCGAAGCGGTTCTCTTGGCAGAGATTTCGCGAGAGGGGTGTTCTCCGCGGCGGGGCAGACGAGGGGCGAGCGGAGCGAGACCCGAGGAGGGAGTGGCCTTGGGCCGCCGCGGCGAACACCTCCTGATCTCGGCCCACCTTGAAGCTGACGTGAGGGTTTCCTCTGGTCAGCCAAGCTCCGAGCCAAAGGAGAAGACCCGCGAAATCCGGACCCCATCCTTTGCCAACGACAAGGCCTGTCCAAAATCAGACAGAGAATCTCTTTGACCCGAGACCACTCAAGCGATACACTAAAGGCATGGCCAAAACCTGTGTCGCGACGCTCCTCCTCGCTGGGATTTGTCTGGTAAGTGCTGCCGCAATCGCGAGGCCCCAGAATCCAGAAAGGGTGAGCAACGAAAGGTTTTCCGTTCTGCCGAGTCTCGGCTGGCAGGCTGCGCCACGGGGCCAGGCGATTGTTCTCACTCACGGTCAAGGGAATTCCCAGGTCACATTCACGATTGAGCTCGTGCCAAGGCCGGGGGATCTTAGGGGAGCAATCGAGGGACGTTGGCGCAGGATGCTTGATGGCGGAACCGCCAGTGACGTTAAGGACCAGGCCACGAAGGAAGAGGGCATCGATGTCTTCGCTCGTGGCGGGACGATCACGCGAGGGGCCAGCAAGATTGCGGCGGTTCTCTTTGCGATCAGCAATTCCGAGTCGCTCATCTATGGAATCCTCCAGTCTCGGGACGCTGCCGCGTTGCACGCGAGGATCGATGACGCCAGCGACATTCTCGGAACCATGGATGAGCCAGTGCGACCGAAGGAAGAGGCAAAGCCCCCCGCCACCCAGTCACAAAACCCTTCTGCCCAACCTCAGAAGGCAGAGTCAGATGGGTTCGGGTCGATCGAGTCAGATGGCTTACCCCGTTGGACCGCGGAGGGGGTCGTGCCAGAGGATGATCCAAGAGCATTTGAGCGAAATCAGCGCCTGATCGAGATCGCCCAGGAGCTAGATCAGCCTGGCGCAAAGGTCGAAGCTCTGTTGCGTGAGGCTCTCCCCTTGGCTGGCTTTTACTTGTGGGATAACAATGGCAAAAGAATCAAGGCCCCAGCCCACGGCAAAGGGGTCGGCCTTGCATTCACTGAAATCGAGGTCAAGGCAATCGCGACTGCCCACGCGGCTGGGATCCGTGTTTCGGTGGACGATTTTGTCGCGGCTCTCGATCAAGCGATGACGCAGTCGGCCCCTGGCTTCTCCTTCCGCCCCTATCTCTTTGACTTTCTGGCGAGAGGAAACTACAAGGGCAGTCCTTCTGGCCGTTCGCTCCACACTTTTCTTATGGCTCTCTCCTCGGAGAACGACATTCCCTTGACGGCTTATGGAATTGTGCCAGGGGCCAAAATGGGGGGCATTCAGGGTTTGATTCTGACCAGAGTATTGCTCGAAGCTGTAACACATCCTTTCTGGCCCTATGCAAAAGTCGCTGACGAGGGCAGTCTCCTGGCTGCTTTGCGACCCCAGCCAGACGGGCCGATTTTCCAAGGGTGGACGGAAGATGCTGCGGCGGGAGTAATTGGGGAGGCGGCTGGCGCGTACCTTGACCAAATTGAGAAGCATTCCGGAAAGGACTTCTCAGGGTTCAAAGAAAAAGCGAAAATCGCTAACATCGCTGCGTCAATCTTCAAGTTCCTCTGCACTTACTCCTATTTAAAAGGGGAGCTGATCATCGAAGCTCCAGGGAACCCCCTCAAGCGAACCTTGACCACGGATGGGGGGGAAGAGCGCAGAGTGAAAGCTCGATTTTTCATCGATGGCAATGCGATTCAAGATTTTCTAAAGCAGAATCGACTCTTGGCGAATACTGTGGCTTTCGGACAGTTGGATTTCGACTCTCCGAGCAACCAATCTCTTCCTGGAAACCAAAACTGGGATATCGTTCAGGATCGCTTTTCTTCGCGAGACCATGCGATTCGATTGGTGACACCAAGATCTGATATTTCAAAACTGCGTCCGGGGGATGATGGTTGGGCACGGATCACGGTCGAGGGTTCCCCTCGTCGCAAGCGGCTCGATCCAAAACAAACCGTGCCGATTATGCGGTATGTACCGATCGTTGTGACGCCTCAGGTAAAGGACACGGGAGATCCCAAGTCGTCGCCCCAACAGGATTTGACCGATGCGGTCTTGGGGGCTGCCGGGCTCCGCAGTTGGGTTTCCGGTCAGGCGGCGAATGCTTCTGGACTGAGCAGTGGCCCAGCGGTCATCATTGTGGGGGCTGTGACAGCTGCGATGGAGACCGCCTACCGAATGAACTGGTTTGGCGGTCGAAGAGTCACTTTGGAAGTGCGAGACGTGATCGAGGCACCAGCGGTTCTCGAGTTCACCCTGACCTACAGCGGCTACCACCGTCAATCCACCCAAGATAGCTCACAGGCCATCTCGCAGCGTGGCAAGTTGGCTGGAACCGGGATCGGCCTGATGTACTTCGACCCTGAGGCTGCGAAAAGGGATCTGGATAAGATTCTGAAGGATCTTCCGCCCGACATCCGTCGGCGCATGGAAGCCGAGATGGCCAAGGAGAACCAGGCTGACGAGTCTAAGATCACAGGGAGGCTCTTCAGTGGCGGTGAGATTTCAATTCTGAAAGATGACCGGGCGGAGACTTTCGCTCGCGGATTCGGTGATTGCGACACCAAGGCTGAACCATCCCAGAGTTTCCTTTGGAACAATGTCGTGCAGTCTTATACATTTGCTGAGGCCAATACGAATCGCTTCTTTGTCTCGATGGAGGCGAATGAAAAAACAGGGATGGCAACGTTCAGCCTGCAAGCAGCGGATGAAGGGCAGTTTGTTCAAGCCGTCCGTTCGCGGGGGAAGACCCGAGTGAACCGCGGCAAGCGACAGATGACATTTTTGGAAGGGATCCGCCCTGACACGACTCCTGACTCGCGAGGATCGCGAGGCATTTTCGAAACTCCCTTTACTTTGACCCGGAATTCTGATGGCAGCAAGGTTCTGGCTGGGAATGGAACGAGGGATTTGAAGTACTTCGACAATAAGCAGATGAAAGAAGTGAAGGGAGGCGAGATTGTGTTCAGCTGGAAGATTACGGTCCGGAAGCCAGACTGATGGGGTGGCAGGTTTTTTGCCACTCAGGCTTGGCTGCGGGCCAGGGCGGCGCGAGTTCCGTTTCTTTACCCTTATCAGTCCGCGAGTGAAGTCTCCCGATCAGTTCTTCGCCAATCTGGGGCTGCTGATACGCCAGCAATCTCAGAAAAAAGGAAAGGGTGTCCAGCTATCAAAACAACGGACTCAGGCCCGTAAATCGCAACCCTCTGGCCTTGCCCAACAGCGGCTAGCCGAAGAGGTACTGTGACGCCTTCAATAGCCTTGTCTCTTCCACCAGCCCCGGGGTCCAGCGCTTGGCCATGGTGGAGGCTCTGGGTGTCGGAAGTCGATCCTCCATTTTCTTAAGGGATTGGCCACGTGGCTATGACCCACTGGTGGTCTTCGTCGAGACTCTCACGCTAGAGGCCCAGAACCAGCCACCCCTTCCTCTAGCAAGAAGATCTTCCAGGGCAAGAGGCTATCCTGTCTTGTCTAAGATCCCGGAGGTGCCGGGCTGGCCATAGCCACGAATCCCGCGCTTGTCATAGAACACCCGAACCAATTCACCGGCAAGCTGCGACTGCAGATCCGCCAGAGCCGAGGAGATCTTGCGATCCGTTTCTTGGATCTGGATCAGAACGGCCCGCATGTCCGGGGTAAGAGCTGTTCCTTCCAGTTGGGTCAAAACCGTTCCCCGCTCCACAATCAGGGCGAGGCATTCGACATCGTCGCCAGCCTCAGCCGAGTGAGCGGCAGCGTAGCTCAGAATCAGAGCCCGGTTGAGATCCGCAGGGTCAAGCGGCACGGTCGTGGCCCCCGATCTCGACCTCAAGCTGGGGAGTCGTCCGAGGCTGGCTCGCGAGCTGATCCCAGCTCTCCCGGAGATCAATCATGACTTTCATTGCTTGATCCAATGCCGCAAGGTTATCTTCTACATTCGCAGCGATCAAGCGGTTGTAGACAAAGTCATAAAGAGCAAAGAGGTTTTGAGCAATCTCGCCCCCCTGTTGCAAATCGAGGCATGAGGTGAGCTCGGCAACGATCCTCTGTGCCTTTTGCAAATTCGTGTTTTGAGCATAGAGATCACCACTCAAAATGGCTTCGCGACCAGCTTGCATGAAGCGTAAGGCACCGTCATAAAGCATCACGACAAGCTGTAGGGGACTGGCCCCGTTCACAGATGCTTGCCGATACTGATCAACCGAAGACCTTGGGTAAGCCACTCAAATGAATCCTTGAAGGAAGATCCCTCAAAGAGATTCTCGGCAAGTTCAGTTGGCGGCTAGAGATTCAGTCTTTTCCTTTCGGGTCAGAAGAATCGCCACCAGGACACAAGCGACCACAAAAAGCAGCGGCACCATCCACTGCCATCTTTCCGGATACTCGGGTCGGGGGAGGTCTTGGGAGACTCTGCCCTTGCCGACCTCGTTAAGTACCAAGAAGATAAAGACTCCCGCTGCCAAGGCTCCCCCCAGGAATCCCGAAGCCCCTGCGATTCGGAACCGGAAACAGGAGATTCCCCCCAAAACCACAGACGTCCCACACCCAGCGACAATGGCAGTCTGAAGCCCGGTTAAGGTGTAGAGAGGGAAGACAAACCAGGGCCAAGCCGTGAGGAAGTAAGTGAGAAAAGCCACGACAACGATCACAGAGCAGCCCGACATCAGCTGTGCTTCGAAGTCGCTCTTCGGCTTGTTGGTTGGCGGGATCTTTTCGTCGGTTTTGAGGGGTTCAAAACCCATAGTTGCATCGTACCGGAACATCAAACAGGAATTCGAGAAAGAAGGCTGTCTTACTTTCCGCCGATCAGAGCCCCGGAAGAGAGCCCAAGACTTTCTCTGTCGTTTTGAAGTGCATCTTCGCCACGCGGGGCAAGACATCGCGGCCCTGGCTCGCCACAAGTTTTCTCGCTGCCTCATCCACTTGGGGTCCTGCGCCTTTTGGCAAGAGGACACCAATTTCTTCACCCAGACTCTTTAGGCGGCGCAGAAACTCGGCCCGTGCCAAGACCGAGGCTGCCGCGACGGCCAAGTCACTCTCGGCCCGAACGCGGCTGACCAGCTCGACTTGGCGACCCTTTTCCATCAGGGCTCTTTGCAGGCCCCGGGGGTCGGCAAACTGATCGCTTATGACGAGGTTGCAAGCCTGTTTCTCTAACACATTTTCAATCGCCCTGGCGTGACCCCAGGCCAGGAGCTTGTTCAGGTTGCCGATCTTGGCGTAGAGGTCGTTGTATTTGTTCGGTCCGATCGCGACGACTGTGTGGGGGCATGTGGCCCGGATTTTCCCGTCCAAGGCCAGGCATTTCTGGTCTGTCAACTTCTTGCTATCCGCCACGCCTTCGAGTTCTGCCAAGTGCCAAGGCCCGACAAAACAAGCGGCGATGACCAAGGGGCCAAAGTAGTCGCCCTTTCCACTTTCGTCAACTCCGATTCGTTCGTCTGCCATGCTTGAACCACTGAATTATAGTGTGCCAGTGAAGTCTTTTTTCGCCAAAAGGGTGAGAGCAGAGGGCATTAAGGAATAACTGACGGGGGTAGAGCCCCAAATCTCTCCGTCCACCAAAACTGGCATCTCGGGGGTTGTCTGAACCGTGAAGCCCTGATCTTGCCTGAAAGTGACGACGTCGAGCCCAAGGTGCGACCCGGCAAAAACTTGAGGGAATTCTCGCAGAAAGCGGATCTTGCTCAAGTGATGGACAATCACAGCATCTAGCCTGCCATCCGTGAGATCTGCCAGAGGGGCGACTTTCATGCCACCGCCATAGGAAGAGGAGTTCGCCACAGAACACAGCATCCCGCGCCCCTGATAAATCACCTGATCCTGACCCTTGACGACTAAATCAGGGCTCCGAAAGGAGACAAGCTGTCCGAGAAGAGCAGCGATATAGGCAGTGCGACCACTGAGGAACTTGTAGCCTCGGTTGATCGCCTCTGCGACAGCTGCGTCAAAACCACAACCTGCTACGTTCAGGAAAAGCCGCTCACCCTTGCTCGAAACGAGCTTTCCGACATCCACGAGTGTTGTATGACCTGCGAGAGCGACCTTTATCCCTTCTTCCAAGGTCGTGATCCCGAGATGCCGGCAGAGGTCATTGCCAGTGCCGACTGGCAGGATCCCGAGCGTGGCTTGAGAGAGATCCAGCCCGTTCAGGACTTCGTTCACCGTTCCATCGCCTCCGGCAGCATAGATCGTGGTAAATCCGGCACCCATTGCCTTTTGAGCGAGGTCTTGGGCATGACCCCTGCCTTCGGTACGCCAAAGATCCGCATCGAGGGATTTCCGAATGGTAGATTCCGCCTTTGCTCCTGCTCCTCTGCCAGAGTTTGGGTTTAAGATGACCAGCGACGACATGAATCCTTATTCTGGCTAGGATGAGGGAGCAAGATCCTTCTCGAATTCTTTGGGGTTGCCCTCCAAATCGGGGTTCTCCCAGCCGTCATCTCGTATCCTGATTTCAAAAGCTTATGGCAAAAACAGTGGCTCTCATGGGTGCAGGCGGCAAAATGGGAATGAGGATCGCCAGAAACCTCCTCGAATCCGATCGCTATATGCCTCTTTTCGTGGAACCGAGTGACTCTGGAAGGGCCAATCTTGCTACTCTTGGTAAAAAGGCGACGGAAGAAGACGAAGCCCTCAAACGGGCGGATTCTGTGATCCTGGCTCTTCCGGACACCCTGCTTGGTCCAGTCAGCCAGCAGGTCGTACCAAGGGTCAAGCCTGGCTGTCAAATGATCACCCTGGATCCAGCCGCAGCCCATGCGGGAGTTCTTGCTACAAGGCCAGACATCACCTTGTTTGTGACTCATCCCTGCCACCCTCCCCTTTGGAACGATGAAGAAGGAGATGCCAG
>JALOLT010000169.1 GCA_025455775.1 Fimbriimonadaceae bacterium | reverse complement strand
GTCGCCCCATCTAACAAGGAGTATTCCGTGTGGTTGTGAAGGTGGACGAAGGAGTTACACATATAGCAGGATGCCCCTATTTTGGACGAGATTGGGTCGCGCTTCTTTTCCACATGGGTAGAGTTTCAGAATGGCTCAAACAGCTCTTGTCACGGGAGCGTCCGGAGGGATTGGTGAGGCAATCGCCAGAGAATTGGCCAAGAGAGGCTATCACCTTGTCCTCGCAGGACGTCAGAAGGAGCGACTCGAGCTGGTTGCAGAATCCCTCCCGAATGCCACCATTAGAATCTGCGATCTGAGTCTGGCGACCGATATTGCCTCTCTGATCTCAGAGTCTCCCCAGGTGGATATCCTGGTCAACAATGCTGGCTTTGCAACTTACGGGGACTTTGCCGAGACTCCTTTGGCGGAGCAACTCGACATGATCCAGGTGAACGTCTCTGCCCTCACCCAGCTCACTCACTCCTTTCTTCCCTCCATGCTGGATCGCAAGTCGGGGAAGGTGATGAACGTTGCGAGCACTGCCGCTTTTGTCCCTGGCCCCCTGATGGCGGTTTACTTCGCCACGAAGGCCTATGTCTTGAGTCTCACCGAGGCCCTGGCGGAAGAGTACAAAAACTCTGGGGTTTCTTTCACCTGCCTCTGCCCTGGCCCGACTCAATCTGGCTTTCAGGAAAGGGCGAAGATGGCTGAATCCCGCTTAGCCAGCCAACCCCTTGTCACGTCAGAGTTTGTCGCAGAAAGAGGGGTCGCAGACCTTTTGGCCGGTAAAGTTCTCTCGATCCCCAGCCGAACAGATCAGATCAAACTATGGAGTCTCCGACTCGCCCCCCGGTCACTTGTTGCCGAAAATGTAGGAAAAGCGATTGATCGCGTCCGGCGGTGAAAATTTCGCCCCGGTGGATGTCGCATTCTTCGGTTAATTACCGTATTCTATGTTTGATACTATGTCACTCGCAATGTTTGGCGTCATCGGCCAACTGGTCATTGTCGCAATGGGGATCTTCCTCATTGCAACCTTGGCGATGGCTCGTCGCCGTCAGAAGCTGGGCATCCAGCGAGAAGACATCACCTACGTCCTCCTCCGGTCAGGGAAAGAGACCTGGGCCTGGAGAGACCTCGCCGAGCACTTTTCGCAGCTCGGCCCGGAGGTTCGGATTGACGTAGACGGGGAGGAGATGCGCATTCGATTTCAAGGGGCAGACATTTCCCTCCACCAGAGCAATGTCCCCTATCTTCCCAAGGAACTCGACTCCCTCGACTCGATCGCCCTTGCTGAGATCCTCCGCGTTCAAGAATCGTCCCTCTCGGCTACTTTTTGGAGCAGCAGCAAGGTTCCTTTTGGCGAACAAGTCGCCAATGCGATGCTGGTTCAACTCCTCTCCAGCGTGTGTGACGAAGACGGGGTTGCAATTCTGGACGCCAACCGAATGGTGTTGATGCCACTAACGCTCGAAAACATCCTCGCTTTCAGGGTTGGCAAGGTCACCCAAGCCCTCGCAACCGGCTATCCCCTCGAACTTGTCGACGAGGAAGATCCGAGCCTGCCGTACGAAGAAGCGGTTGCCGAAGCCAGGGCTCAGTTTGAAAACTTTCGGGCCGCCTTCCGGAAAGGCGAAGCCGACGAGAACCAGTATTTCGTAAAGATTTCTCTGGCCAGTGAAGACCGAGAAACGAGAGAGAACGTGTGGATCTTGATTTCTTCTCTAACTCATGGCCTGGTGAAAGGCAAGCTCGACACGGATCCCTTGGTGCTGAAGCACCTGAAGCTCGGAGATGAGGTGACTGCTTCGGTCGAGGACGTCTTGGACTGGATGTACGTGCGCGAGGGCCAGATCGTAGGTGGCTTCACAAATCGAGTCGGGCGCGGCAACTGACCTTCTTCCTCGGACTCCGTCGGAGGAAGCTCCTCGGCCCCCTCTCCCACAAGCTGGCCCCCCATCCCTAAATCCCTTCCCCCCAGGAGGAGGGAAGGGACTTCTCCGAAGCCGCCCTCCCGTATTTTTACGGGGGAGGGGGGTATGGGGAGAGCGAATCTACTTTGTAGCGGTTTCAACCAGCTTCTTAAAGGCATCCATGTCGGCGATGGCGAGTTCACTCAGCATTTTGCGGTTCACTGAGATTCCCTTACTGTTCAGGCCATAGATGAGCTGGCTGTACTTAACCCCACACTGACCGCAGGCAGCGTTGATACGGGTGATCCAAAGGCGACGGAAATCACGCTTCTTGGCTCTGCGGTCGCGGAAGGCGTACTGCCCCGACTTCATCACCTGCTCGTTCGCGTGCTTAAAGACGTTCTTCTTTCTGCCCCAATAGCCCTTTGCTTTGCTCAGGAGCTTCTTGTGGCGCTTGTGGCGCATAAGACCACGTTTTACTCTTGCCATTTTCTAGTTTTCCTCGTTTTTTCCTGGGAACCCCAGGGGTCAGACCGTTTCCCATCCTGAGCCTTTTGGGCGTGGGGAGGTAGCGGTAGGGGACGATCCGGGTGGAATTCCTTCCCCCCGACTTCTCTCTACAGGGCCAAAAGGCGCTTGACGCGCTTGGACTCTGTCTTGCTCAAGACAGCTGGTTGATCGAGGCGCCTCTTTTGGCTCCCGGATTTGTGGAAGAACATGTGGCTGTTATAGGATTTACGCCTCATGATTTTCCCCGTCCCCGAGATCTTGAACCTCTTGGCTGCTGTCTTGCTGGTCTTCAGC
>JALOLT010000106.1 GCA_025455775.1 Fimbriimonadaceae bacterium | reverse complement strand
GCTTTCCGCGACTAACAAGTCGCGGCCTCATTGAAGCTCAGCCGAGTCTTTACATCGTCGGTTAGTGATTCGCACTTTCCGCGACTAACAAGTCGCGGCCTCATTGAAGCCGAGCCCTACCAGATGGAGGACTTCCGCAAGGTGCTGTTCGAATGTCGAGACCTGGGGGTGAAGTTTGAGCGAATTCACATGGCCAATAGTGCCGGAACCATGGCATTCCCTGAGTCTCGCGGCAACTTGGTTCGCATCGGGATCTTGGCTTACGGCATCGACCCTCTTAACCTTTTGGAGGGGACCGCGCGACCAGCGATGCACTGGTTTTCTCGCATTACGAGTCTCAGAAAGCTCCCGGCTGGCGCGCCGATTGGCTACTGTGGCACCTTCGTCACCCAAAGACCGAGCGTGATCGCGACGGTCGGAGCAGGGTACGGGGATGGCTATCCTCGAAACCTGAGCAACAAAGGACATGTTTGGGTCAATGATGCCTTGGCTCCCATTGTCGGATTGGTCTGCATGGATCAGATGATGCTTGACGTGACGGACGCAGCGACAGTGGAAATTGGCCAAACGGTGGAATTGCTCGGCGACCATGTCCGCCCGCCGGAACTTGCAAAGGTGAGCGGAACGAATTCCCACGAGATTGTCACTCGTATCATGTCGAGAGTTCCACGGAAATATCTCTACCCGACCTAGGCAGTCGAGAGAGCTGAACTAAACCAGACTCGCTTCGAGTTCTGACTTTGTGACGGTTGCAACGCCAGCTTTGCTCACAACCAGGGAAGCTGCTTTCATGGCCAGACGAGCAGCGAGGTGAGGGTCACATCCGCTGGCTAAAGCCAGTGCGAAAGTGCTGACAACTGTGTCGCCTGCGCCAGCAACATCATAGACTTCAACCGGATAGGCAGGGATCGAGAAGACCTCCCGCTCGGTCGCAACCGTGACCCCATTGCTCCCGCGGGTGACGAGAAGATTTTGGCAGTCGATCCTTTCTCTCAGGGCACGAGCGGCACGTTCGATCTCGTTGTCGTGCTGGAAGGCGGTAGTCGAGCCGAGGGCGCAGGCTTCCGCACTATTTACCGTCACAACCGTGGCACGGCGGTAAAGAAAACCGTTGGCTGGCTTGGCATTCACAGCAGAAAGGATCTGATGGGACTCGGCAAAATCCAAAGCAGACCTGATGAGGGTGGGGGTCAGGCTTCCTTTGGCATAGTCGCTGAGGATGAGGGCTTGAATTGATCCTGACAAGCGAGTGATTTCCGCGATCAATTGGGCTTCGACCTCGGGCTGGAGCAGGTGGGTGGTTTCGCGGTCAATCCGCAACACCTGTTGGTTTTGGGTGATGACGCGCGTCTTCACGGTGGTGGGACGGCTTTCGTCGATGATCAGCCCCTGGGTGATCACCCCTTCCTCTAGCAAGGCTCGTTCTAACTTGTCGCCTGGTTCGTCGTACCCTCTCACGCCAGCTACCATCACTCGAGCACCGAGTGCCTTGAGGTTGTTGGCGACATTTGCTGCTCCTCCTGGCACCCACGTTTCACTTTGTTGTTCGACAACCATCACTGGTGCTTCCGGGGAGATGCGCGAGACGGTTCCCCGTATGTAGGCATCCAGCATCAGGTCACCTACGACGAGGATGGAGAGAGGGGCAAGTGAGTTCGCAGCGGAAAGCAAAGCTGGGTCACGCATTGCCTTCGAGTCTCCTTTCCACGACTTCGATGAGGATATGAAGGCAGACCATGTGGATTTCCTGGATTCTGTCACTCGTCTCGCCTGGCGCTAAGAGGTGAAAATCGCAGAGAGATTTAAGAGAACCGCCTCCTTTCCCGAGGAATCCGACCGTCTTGACTCCTCTTTGCCTGGCAGTTTCAGCAGCTCGAAGCAGGTTGGGTGAGTTTCCGCTTGTCGTGAGCAAGAAGAGTACGTCGCCTGGTTTGCCAAGGGCTTCCACCATGCGAGAGAACACCTGGTCGTAGCCGTAGTCGTTGGCCACGCAGGTGAGGTGGGTTGGGTCGGAAAAGGCGATGACAGGGTAGGGAATTCTGTCGGATCGAAAGCGCCCAGTCCATTCCTCTGCAAAGTGCATGGCGTCAGCGAGAGAACCGCCGTTCCCGCAGGCGTAGACTCTTCCTTGTTCTCGGAAAGTGTGGGTCACCAGACCGGCGATCTGCTCAAGTGACTCAATGTTGGCGTCTTTAGACAGAAACTCACCTAAAAGGCGGTGAGCCTCACCCAGAGAAGCGCGAAAGTCGCCAATCATCACTTGGGATTATGGGAGAGACCCACAGAGCACTGTGGGGCTGTCTCCTTTTTGAGACTGCCCCACAGTTTTGTTAGGCTGCTTTCCAGGCTTTGGTTTTGACTAGGGTCTGGCCGAGTTGTTTGTTGCTTGGGCGATTGCCAAGGTTGAGCCAGCCGCTTTGGGGTTCACGGCCTTGAACCCGACGATCATTCCAGCCGGCAAGACCATTTCTCCAGTGGCGGCTGTGGTAAAGGGAGAAGAGTCGAATCGGATGTTTTCTCCTGCTCGGCCGGTCGTAAAGGAGTGGATATTGAATCCTGCGATCACTTCTTGTTGTCCAACCGAGACGTTGCGCTCCGCGAAGGCTCGATAGTTCCCGTTCAGATTTCCTGTCAGGTACGGAACCATGTTAGGGTATTTGGTTTTCCAGGCGGTTGATTGCCACGGTACTCTGCTGTGGATTTGGTGATAGCCTGCGTCGAGGGACATTTGACTGTTCGGGATGTGCAGGGCCCGAGAGATGACGTTTAGCATCACGTTGTTTCGGATGTTGAGGTCGAAGGTAGGATGAGCATTCACTGCATAGTCCACGCCGGCAAAGATGTTTTGCTCGATGGTAACTCCTCCGGGAAATCCGTCCAAGAAGATGCAGGCAACTGGCCACTGGCCGTAGTTTAGATGATAGACCTTTGAGAATAGGTTTTCAGTGATCCTATTTCCTGCCTGGGTGCTGTCGTGGCCTGTTACGATCGCTCCATCGTCGCCAGATTCTTGGCAGACATTGGAAATCACGTTCTTTGTCATTACGTGGTCGTTTCCGCGGAACACAATCGCTTGGCCGGGACTGTTGGTGATCGTGTTTCGGCTTGCGGTGTTCCCCATCCCTTCCAGGAGAATGCCTGGTCGATAGAACTTTATGTTTCTTGCAAAGCCCTCGATGAAATTATTGTCGACGAGATTTCCACCGGAGCTGAGCAAAGAGCGGTTTCCCGAAGCGACGTGGATCGCAGTTTCACCGATGTTGCTCACTACGTTGTTGCGGATTTGAAGCCCCCGCGAACCTTCGCTGAAAACCCCAGCGAAACCAAAGTTTCGAATCGTGTTCTGATCGACTTGGCAAAACTCTGTGTTTTGAAGCCTCACGCCAATGGTTCTGCCATTCTGCAGGGTGAAGCCGCTGAATGTAACGTAACGAGAGTTCGTCAGATTAAGGCCAGGTTTTGTGCCTTGAGTCAGATACACCTTTTGAGATGGATCGAAATCAGCAGGAGGATAGAACAGGACGCGGCTGTTCTGGCGGTCAATGTAGTACTCGCCTGGCTCGTCTAGCTCGTATATTGAGTTGACAATCTGCAAACGACCTGGCTCGGAACTCTCATATCTGACTCTTCTTGCCCCATTATTGAAGCCAATTGGGTTATTCGGGTCTAACCTCACCAGAGCCTGGGTAGCACCCCCGGAAATGTCAACGCTGGTAATTCTCTCCCAGGCTTCTGCAAATCGACTTTGACTCAGCATGCCTCGCATGAAGATATCGCCCTGGGCGAAAGCTGCCGGAGGAGTTTTGAGCCCAGAAAGATTTGTCCGAAACTCGATAATCCAACTTTGCCATGTGTTGGTGCTTGCCGTTGCACTCGTGTCATTTGGCCCACGACCTGTCATGAAAGCGTATCCGTCTTTTCGCTGAAAGACAAAGGGATTAGCTGTGGGGATCGTATCCTCGAAGCGAGGCCATTGAGCGACGCGCTGGACTTTGCCATTCACAACTAGCTCGGAAAAGTCCGAAATGTTCGCCGGAGTTCTTGGCCAACTCGCGTTCTCCCAGGCTGCGTTCCACGAGCTCAGACGTGGCTTGTAGTCCCCCAGGTCGCTTGATGTGAGGGAGCCGAGGTCTGCCACAAATACCATCGGACGAACCGAAGGATCAATCCTTGTTTCGTAGGCTTGCCACCAGGCGGAGTTCTTCGTCGAATATCCCTCGAGCTCGTGGCCCATCTCCAAGATGGTCGAACCAGGGGCTTGCGCCTTGAAAAAGAGGGGATTTCGAGTTGAGTTTCCAAAATCGCGTTGATCAAGCTCAAGCCCGTTTCGCAGGTTATAGGTTCCTGCTGCAACGTTAACCTGAATTGTCATTACGCGAACGTTTCGGCGGAGAGTGTTAAGCTGGGCGGCAGAGACAATACCCCCAGGCGATCGACCGTTTCGAACTTTGCGCACAGCATCTCTTGCCCCTTCGAGCGTGCGTTTTGGTCCATCGGTGTTCGTCTCGTTGGGTGAAGCCAAGAGGCCAGACCATCGGTCGTCGCCCGTTGCTTGGTTCACGTGGAAGTTAACTTGTGCGTATGCCGCACATCCCATGACTGCCAACCCAGCCATGAAGGTAAATCGGGTGATAGAAAAACCAATCTTCATGGTACTGGTGGTTTTTTTCCAACGATGACTTCCTCTGGCACAGGTAAATAGGATTGTTCGCATAGGATCCCGGTCAGCTTAACTGCTGGTAAAAATGACGGGATAAATAGCCAGATTTGATCGATTTTGAGTTAGTGCCTTGTGTCAAGGACCGACTCTCCTGAGGAGTTCAAAATAGAAAAAGCCACTCTGCCTGTCTGGGCAGAATGGCTGGCGCATCCGATAGTTCGCCACTCTCAGGTGGGAAAAACTATGGAGTAGGCTTTGGGATGACCTTACTGATTTGATCCATATAGGAGACTACAAAGGCTGTGAAGTCCTCTTGAGGAGTCGATGGATCGAGGGCAATGAAGCGGAACGAGTAGCCAACGTGGGGCTTGAGAGTCGTGACCGCCTTCAACAAGAAGTCCCTTTGCCCCTGACTGAAGTCAGTTCGAAATGCCCGAGGGGTCATAAAGGTGTAGGCAGCATGCAAGGGCTGGCGGCTGGGTTGCTGAATGGTCATCAGCCACATGTCGATCGGACCGTATCCCGATGTGTTGACTCTGTATTGGCCTTGTTTTGGGATGGACCAACCTTGGGCTGCGAAGCACCACTGCTGCTCGTGGAACGACTCCATCCTGGCTCCTGCGATCACGACGACGTCGTAGATTCGTCCTTCAGAGTCTCGGAAATGTTGTCCCCCAATTCCGAGCGGCACCAACTCTTCGTAAGTCTTGTCATCCATCCGATAGGTCACGTTGGGATGAGATTCAGTACCACGGACGAGGGTTGCGCCACCTGCTTCGGTGGGAAGGATGTCATGGAGCCCCTTTTCGTCAATGAGCTCTTTTTCCATTACTGGGACTGCCACAATGCGCCCGACTGCGAAAGCGGCAAGTACC
The DNA here is from genome assembly GCA_025455775.1 of Fimbriimonadaceae bacterium. GTDB lineage: Bacteria > Armatimonadota > Fimbriimonadia > Fimbriimonadales > Fimbriimonadaceae > JALOLT01. The sequence goes on along the minus strand of JALOLT010000106.1, from coordinate 4,708 downwards.
GCACAAATTCCGATGTAGATTGGTTTCTGGTTCATACGTCCCATCCGAGGAGCTGCGCCATTTTGTAAAGAATGAAGAAGGAGAGGGCGAGAACACCGTAGCTGCCGTAATCGTGCATCCACATTCCTGCCTCTTGACCACTCGTGTTGCCAACCACTCCGATCAAGGTGATTCGGAAGGAGTTCATCACGATGGCAAGCGGAATCGCTGCCACCACCAAGATCGCTTTCGCCCAGAGCTTCATGTCTGCGTAGAGGCTGATGAAGGCAACACAGGCGACCATGGCCAAGGTTTGCTTCATTCCACTACAAGCCGCTGCAATATTCAGGGGGAAATTATCGAGGTAGATGACGGTCGGAGAATCGCGCAGTGGATTCATCTGCAGTGCTTTCAGCATCAGGTAGGTACCGTCAGTACTGAACATCTGCAGACTTAAAGTGTAGCGGTCAATGATTTGACCCCAGAGAGGAAGGGCAAATGCGACGAACAGGTTCGCAGGTGCCAGGCCGAGCGCCCATCGAAAGCCGACGAGCATCCAGACCAGGAACCCGATGGAGCTCACAATTGTAAGGCTTGCAAAGGTTTCTTGACCGAGTGTGATCAAGATCACGCCAAGCAAAAGGCTCGGGACTAGAAAGACGATGGGGATCCAGGATCCAACCGGTTCTCCTTTATCCTTCAGCCTTGGCCAGACCTTAAAGACAAGGGCGGCAACTGCCAAAGGAACAAGTGCCGCATGCTGATAGTAGCCATCGGCGTCGAACCACAGCTTCGGCAGGCCAGAGACGATTGGCCAATAGACGGCGCAAAAAAGCGCAACGAGCAGGGCGCCAGCTTGGACTGCTGGCGTCATTGCCCACTGCTTGAGGCGCTCGGGCGTCAAAAAGGGTTCCGGGTCGGCTTCCGCCTCACTTTTCGGAGACCGATTCTCCTCCGATTCAATTATCTCGTCAACAGGCTTGGCGTCTTCTGGTTTCGTCGTTGCCATTCATTCTCCTTCTCGCTTCCATCCACTGGCCATCTTCTCTTTCGGCCAGAAAGATCGGAAGCGACCACTGAGGAAAAGCCCAGTCTTGACTTCCCACCCATGCAACCATAACGCAGTTGTAAGGAGCTTCGTTCCCAAAGAAGAGACCCTAAATGGGCCGGTTGAGAGCCGAAGATAACTTTGCTAGAACTGATCTATGTATGCCGGGAGGGCCGCCAGTGCCATGAGTCCTGCCACGAGGGCGATTTGTCCAAGGCACGTCAGGAAGGTTACCGCAACATCGACGAAGGGATTGGAGCGAGCCCTAACCCAAAAGGGTCGATCATCTATCGGTTTGGTCGGGGATTGCGGAAGATCCCGAACAGCTCCCGGTGGGATGAGGATAATGATCTCCGCCGTACCGACGTGTGATCCTAATCCGGCTTCTTCTTTCCGCAGAGCACTCATAGAGTCTCTATCGGTCGATTTTGCTGCGAACTTTCCTGTCAGAGTTATCGGACAGAACCCATGGAGGCTTTGCTCCAGTGTTGAACATTCCGTGTCGCATAAATCGTGCCACGCTTCCCAGCAGCACAAAACCATGGTCGCGATGCTAGGGCTCGCGGGAGAAGCTCATCATGAGGCGCCATCCCTCTGTGGTCAACCACCGATCCAACCGGCGGTAGTCGGGACAGTGGCGTTCGACCAAAGCCCAGAACTCCTTTGAGTGATTCATGTGAATCAAATGGGCCAACTCGTGAACAATCAGGTAATCAGCCACGTTTTGGGGGGCCATGACAATTCGCCAATTCAAACTGAGGGTGCGATTCGTGCTACAAGAACCCCACTTGGTTTTCTGATCTCGCACAATCACCTTGTTTGGCATGAGTCCCGTCCTGGCTGATTCACGCGCCACCCACACTGGGATGATCTCCGCTGCATAGCGCCGGAGGATTTGGCGGAGCACTTTTCTCGCCAACGTGTGATCCTGAACTGGAATCGTCACGGTTTTTGCCTCTTGGTTGAGTGGCATGGCAGGCCGACGATCGGTCAGCAAGACTTGGTAAGGTTCTCCATGAATCAGGATCTGGTCGATCGGAAGACTGCTCTTCTTTGCTTCCCACTTTTCGAAGTGCTGGCGGATCCAATGCTGGTTGTCACTCAGCAAGCCCTTGGCGATCATCAGAGGAGTGCGTTGCGGCATCGTGATGACGAATCCTGAGTCAGTCATGCGCAACGTCACCCTCCTGGCCCGGCTGGAACGCCGCACCAGAACTTGGGCTGTCACATCATCCCACGAGACTTCTAAGAATTCGTTCACTACTCAACCTCTTAGTGTAACAGGTATTAGCGAAGAGGCTTCAGAAAATTACCTCCCAGAGCGGGAACTACCAAGCTCCCAAAGACAGGTACAAACTGAATGTTATGGCTCTTCGCCACTGGACCCTTTCCTGCTTAGCACTTCTTACCGCTGCGAGCACGTTTTCTCAACCTTTGCCTGAACCTTCAAATGGCTTGACCCTGAAGAGGCTCTACAGCTTCCCAACCATCAACGGCAGAAGCCCAGGCGGTGCTGCGATGAGCCCAGATGGGAATCAAATTGTTTTCGGGTGGAACAAGACTGGCGAAAGAATGGTGGATGTCTGGATCGTGGACTACCCCAATGGCACTCCGAAGCAGATCCTCGCTTCTAAAGATATTCCACGTTTTCCACGTCAGGAAGACCGCAGAACAGAGCTCGAAAAGCGAGAGGAACAACTCTACGATGGAGGCTTTTCCAATTTCCAGTGGTCGCCAGATAGCAAGACCATCATGGGAAGCTATCGCGGCAGGGTTTGGCTCTTCGACCCAGACGGAAAAAACCTCCGCCCCCTCATCGATACCCAAGAGCAGATTTCGAACCCTACTTTTTCGCCGGATGGCAAAATGATCGCCTTCATTCGGGGAGGGAATCTCTTCCGAATCGAACTGGCAACCGGGATGATTCGCCAGCTCACCTTCGTCTCTGGCACAGGCGGAACGGTCGACGGATTCACCTGGTCACCAGATTCAAAGAACCTTGCTGTCACCTGGGGTGATTCCAGCCGCTTCGGTCGCCATGTCATGATGGACTTCACCAAGCAACGAGCCGAAGTCGTCAACATCAGCCGGCTTTGGACAGGAGATCGAGCCATCAACGTTCAGCTGGGCATGGTGAGCGTGGACGGGGGATTGATCCGCTTTGTCCCGCGCCTGCCCCGCTACATGTGGGTGACAGATCTGGAATGGTCTCCCGATTCACGCTGGTTTAGCATTGGTTGGGTCAGCGAGGACTTTCAGGAATACACTCTCTCTGCCCTCTATGTCCCCCAGTTCGCTAGGATAGATGTGGTCAAGGAGAAAGCTCCTAGTAAGTACATCACCGATTTCCGAACTCATTTTTGGTCTCGAGATAGCAGCAAAATCTACTTCACGACTGATCTTCTCGAAGGGAAATGGGGGAACCGCAGCCTTTTGACCGTAGATCCTCTGAATAGTAAGGTCGAAAAGATCTACGCCAAAGACCACGATATCGCCGCAGCAGGTCGCCCCCGCGAGAGTGATCGCATCTTCCTTGTGACGCAAAAGAGATCTGGACTCAAGACCGAGATCACCATTTTGGAGCCGAACGGAAAAGAGACAGAACATATTGTCTTCGAAGATGGCGTGAACACTCCCACTGGCTTTGACAGTGCCTCTTTGCCTCTCATAAGCCACGATGGAACCAAAGTGGCGACTTTGGCAAACAAGCGGACTCTCAACTCTGAGCTCTACGCTCTGGAACCGACCCAAAGAAGGATCACCACGAGCCAATTGCCAGAATTCAGCAAGATCGCCTGGGCAGACCACACTCCAGTCAGCTTCCCTGGCCCAGACGGCCGCACGATCCATGGTGTTTTGATCACAAAGCCAGGCCTCGACAAAACAAAGAAGCACCCTGCCTTCATTAGCTCGATGTACGCGAACTCCGGCAAGATGAGCTGGGGAGGTTACTTCGAAAACTACGCAGCCATGGAGCTCGGCATGGTAGTGCTCCAGGTCGATTTCCGGGCTAGCTGGGGTTATGGCGGCGAGTTCAACGCTGGCTACCACAAGTCAATGGGTGTGATCGATAGCGATGAAGCAGTCAAGGCCCACGAGTACCTTGTGGGTCTCGGATACGTCCGGCCCGATCGTGTCGGGGTTTGGGGTTGGAGCTACGGCGGCTACCTCACCTGCATGATCATGCTGACAAGGCCAGGGGTCTTTGATACGGGAGTTGCGGTTGCCTCTGTGACCGACTGGCGCCAATACAATGAATGGTATGTGAGACGGCGGCTCGGCCTGCCGAGTGAAGACCCAGAAGTCTTTGTGAAAACCTCTCCCGTCCACCACGCTAAGGGTCTGCAAGGGAATCTATTCTTGGTGCACGGGATGTTGGACGACAACGTTTTGTACCAAGACGTAGCCCAGCTCAAGCAGAAACTCATTGAGAGTTGTTAGCAGTAGTGCAGTCGTTCACTGAAAATATCACTCGTAATGTTACAATTTTTCATGCACTAGGCCGGCTTCATTGAAGCTAGCTGCCTGGCGGTAAGTGCCAGCCCAGCTGACTACAGGTACATGCCGGCTACTCAGCGATTGCAGCATGCACCCGTGCAGGCCGCTCATATGCAGAGTCAGGCCGTTGGCTTCACTGATGGGCTTGGTTCACGTTAAGGCCGTCATTGACACTACCTCTCG
>JALOLT010000105.1 GCA_025455775.1 Fimbriimonadaceae bacterium | reverse complement strand
TCAGTTCTTCTTTGCCAGTCTCGCTCCTCTTGTCGATCGCGTCGAAGATGGAGTTCAGGATCAGGCCTTCTTCTCCGGGAACCGGTGAAGGATCTCCGTTCTGAATCGCCTTGACAAATGCCTGAACTTCGGCTGTATGAGCGGACTTGACATCTGGGATGTTTCGGGGCCGCAAGTCAAAGAGCTGTTGATCGACCTCTGTATAGATCGTGAGAGGGTTGTCACCCCATGGTTTCATGGTGGCTCCAGCTTTGGTTCCGTAAATGTTGCTGGACCATGTCTCCCCCTCGTTGTTAGCCATGAAGGAGCTCTCGAGCACGACAATTGCGCCATTGTCAAACCGGATCAGGCCGACGGCGAAGTCTTCGACGGTGAACTTGCTCCGGTCGTAATCTCCGAACCCATTGTAAAGGGACGGGTCTTTGCCAAGCATGTCCCACGTCTTGCCAGAAGCTGCAACCGGCTTAGGGTAACCCATCATGTGGAGGGTTAAGTCCAGGATGTGGACTCCGATGTCGATGAGAGGGCCTCCCCCTTGCTTTTCCTTATCGATAAATACTCCCCAACCTGGGACTCCTCGCCTTCGGAGGGCAGTGGCTCTGGCGTAATAAATGTCGCCCATGTGGCCCTTGTCGATGTAATCCTTCAGGAAGCGGGCTTGCCCAGTGAAGCGGTTTTGCAAAGCGACTTGCAGAATCTTGCCTGTATCCTTGGCAGTTCGGCACATGGCTCGGCATTCTTCCCCATTCATCGCGAGGGGTTTTTCGCACAGGACATGTTTGCCAGCTTTGAGAGCGTCAATGGTCGGCCCCATGTGGAACTTGTTTGGGGTCGTAATCGAAACCGCGTCAATTTCTTTGTCAGCCAGGATTTCCTTATAGTCCGAAGTAGCCTTCGCGATGCCATGCTCCTTCGCAACTTTCTGAGCGAGTTCTAGGTCGATATCGCAAGCCGCTACGATCTCACAGTCGTCCGGCATGCTCAGGTAACCAGGGATGTGGCACCCCCGAGCGATTCCGCCAGTGCCGATGAGGCCAATCTTTAGTTTCTTTGACTTAGTTGCCATTAATGCGCATGGTACCGACCCAATTCAGGATTGCTTTTGCTGGTCTCTGACTCTTCTATCCTGGATTCTCTTACGTCTTGATCTCGGTGGGTGCCATTTTAGGGCTCTGTCGATCAGGATCTTTGGTGAAGGCCCTTTTCTCTGGCTGGGATGCTTTGCCATAATCTGTGCGTCATGCCGACCTACGTTTACGAGTGTCAGACCTGTGAGAAAGTATTCGAAGTCGATCAGCGTATTTCAGAAGATCCCCTCCGAGACTGCCGCTGCGGTTCAAATGGATCGCTGAAGCGCTTGATCCAACCGACGGCAGTCCTTTTCAACGGATCTGGCTTTTATGTGAATGACTCGCGCCCTGCTCCTGCTGCCCCTTCCTGTGGATCGGGAGCTTGCGAGCGCTGTACCCCAGAAGACTGAACTTCGTCGCCTTCGAGCATATCGGTTGAACCCTGGTGAGCAGGGTGGTAAACATAAGTTCAGGGGCCCCTTTCGCGATTGCGAGGGAGCCCCTGAATTTTTGGTTGAGTTGGTTTAGCGGGCGAGGGTCGCAAGAAAAGCCGCGTAGGTTGTCTCGTCGCTCGGCACCTTGATCTCGCCTGACTTGATCTTTGCCCTAACTTCCTCGAGCTTTTGGAGGTTAGCTGCTCCGACCAAATCCTTGGTGTGGCGCATCTCACTTACTCCTACTCCGTCGGAGGCAAGATCGTAAACCTTCTCGCCCGAGGAGAACTTGCCTTCGGTTACGTCTTTGATCGTTTGGAAAACAGCCTCATCAACTCGCTTGATCATGGAGGTAAGGACTCGTCCTGGGGCGATGTCGTCTTGGTCAGAGTCCACACCAATTGCGAATTTCTTTTGTTCTTCGGCTGCTCGGATCACGCCGAGCCCGGCACGACCAGCAGCATGGTAAATGATGTCGGCCCCATCGCCAAAAAGGACGCCAGCCGCCACTTTGGCACTGTCGACATTGTCCCAACTTCCTGTGTACTTAACGGGAAGGAGTTCTGCGGCAGGGTTTGCACTCTTGACTCCTGCTAAAAATCCATATTCAAATTTTGCGATCAGTGGGATCTTTTGGCCACCGACAAAGCCGACTTTGTTGGTTTTGGTCATGAGTCCAGCGAGATATCCCACGAGAAAACTCCCTTCCTCTTCTTTGAACTTGAGGGCCCTGACGTTCTCGCCTGGCACGGTCCCGTCGACAATGGCGAACTTTACATTGGGATAGTTCGGGGCAACTTTGCTCAGAGCTGTTTCCATATTGATGCCGACCGCAATGACTAAGTCAACACCTTTGTCGGCAAGGTTTGTGATATTGGCCTCGTAATCTGCCTCGTTCTTGCTTTCAACCGGAAAGGCTTCGATCCCAAGCTCCTTTTGAGCGCGGAGGAGTCCTGCATTTGCACTATCGTTGAAGGACTTGTCATTCAGACCACCGCGATCGAAAACGACCCCGACGCGGATCTTCTTGCCAGTCGTGGCAGTCGAACCAGTCTCTGCCGTGGGGGACGAGGTACCGGATTGACATCCGGTGAGGGGGACGAGAGTTAGTGCCGCAAGGCCTAACCAACCGATCAGCTTCATAGTTGCCTCTATCGTAACTGGTAAACTGGCTCATTATGGCGCGGGGTCGTCCCCGCTTCCCAGAGGTTTTTCCCTTTGATCACCTGTAATCTCACTAAGCCAGAGAGCACGTTTGATAACGTACGCAAAGCATATCCAAATTTGAAGCCTACCGATGTGGCCCTGATCGCTACGGCCCTGGTCGAAGCAGGACGTTTTGCCAACGCCGTCTATGACGGTGAAGAGTTTGAGTGGGATCAAGCCGACCACGACAACATCACGAAGGCCCTGAGCCGCGAGGTTGACCAAGTACAAGAAGCTTTCGAAGGCGAGAAGCCAAAGAAGGCAGCGAAAGTTGTTGAAGAAGAGGCAGTCACCCTCTCCCTGCACCTCAAGCCCAGTATCAAAGCAGGAGAAGCAGTGCTCGGAAACCGCGAAGATCTCAAGACCCTCTTTGCTGATATCGTCGTCGACGGAGTGGAATATCTCTACAGCCAAACTGACATCGGCTGGCAGTGGACCCTGGAAAGGGTCAACTGGGCCACCTTGAGCCAAGGAGAGCTTCGCCGCAGAATTAAGTTCAAGGCAGAGTTTGAGGGAGGAGCTTCTGGCTTTGAACTCGGGCCTGGTGGCAAAAAGAAAGTCAGCAAGAAGTAACTCTTGGCCGCTTGAGAGTAAGCCCCTCGTCTCCCAGGAACCATCGGGTCGAGGGGTTTTTTAATTACTAAGTCACCTTTTGTTTTCCAGTCCACCCTTGGACTTGCCTCTGGCAACATGTCAAAATAGGCCGTAATGACCCTCACGTTTGCTGCTGCGACGCTGGTTCTGGCCCAAGCAAGGCAAGGAACAACCGCCCCGGCCCACCTCTCCTACTTTGGGACTCTTGTGGCAGTCCGAACCGAAGGCAACTGGCGAAGCGTCCCTGAGAACTTCAAGCCGGTGACGACTCCAACCCCCTTCTTCGGTATGGGGATCGGCGAGGCAAAGCCGGGATTTCGAACCACTGGAATCACCCTCTCAAGCAGCGGCCATTGGATGTTGGATGGGAGTAATGTGCCAAGCCATGCGATGGTGAGCAACGCCAGGCCAACCTTCCCACGTCGCGTGAGAACAGGAAGCACGACCATTCCCGAATACCAAAAGATCGCCAGTGACTACCTAAAAGGGAAGGGATTCAACCAGCCAGCGAAGATTCAACGGCTTTGGCGAACAGATTTGGACGGGGATCGTTCCGACGAAACGTTGATCGAGATGAGCAACTCCCAAGGAGCATATCTTTCCGAGTCGATTCAGGGAGGATTCTACAACTGCGTTCTCCTCATTCACTTGGATTCTGCCGGTCGTCGTCAGGTCGCCTCCCTCGGTGAAACAATCCGCAAGAAGGATGAGTATTGGATTTTTTATGCCGTGGAAGCGATCGCGGACATCGACGGGGATGGCATCATGGAGGTCATGGTGCGAGACGAAATGCACGAAGGACTGGGCCTAACTCTATACCGTCTGGCAAGGGGCCGTCTCACGAAACTTGCCCAAGGGGGGTACGGGGTATGAGTCTGACCTCTAGCCTAGCTGTTATCCTGCTCGCTCCGGCTTCCCAGTTTCTCGCGGTCGATAACGAAGTTGTGGCCTCATGGAATGGTTCGTCCTGGCAGGCTGTGAGAGGTGGATCCAGGGATATCAGCCGGAGGAGCGCGACGACATTTCATAGTTCGACTCCTTTCCAGCGCTCTCGGAGTTCAGCCAGCCAAGGAATTGAGAAGCGGGGGAACCGCTTCCTCCTAAAGGGGCCCCTGGCGTCAGCCAAAGGAATTCGGGTTTCTGGCAGGGCCCCGACAACCCCCTCCCGGATTTCCGGCCAGCAGCCTGGTGACGATGCCATCCTGGATCAGATTTTGACCCTATTGGAGCTCAAGGAGATCAGAGGTTCCGCCTACGTGACCCAGGTGTACAACCTCGACCTGGATGGCAGACCAGGAACCGAGAAGATCGTCAATGCTGGGAACCTCGGGTATCCAGGATCGCGTCCTCCCATTTATTCTGCCGTCTTGGCTTTTCAGAGCGACCTGAGCCTCACAACAGTCCCGATAGAGCTCATCTTCGTGAGTCGGGACCGAGAAACGCCCCTTTGCCGTGCCGAGGCGATTGCTGATCTCGATGGAGATGGCAAGACCGAGATCGTCGTGACGGCGAGGCGAGGGAATGGTGGGGTTGTGAGCCTCTGGCAATGGGAAAACGACGGCATGACGAAAGTCTTTGAATCAGAATTCGGCAATTAGATGGAGTTGAGACCAACCAGGGTTGAGGATGCCGAAGGAGTGGCCGACCTTCAGCGTGAGTGTTTCCCCGAGCCATTTCCAGCTGACCAACTTTTCCAGCCCAAACATATTCTCTCCCATCTCGCCAAATTTCCCGAAGCCCAGTGGGTGGTGACGGATGGGGAAGTGGTGGTTGCGAGTTGCACGAATATGCTTGTCTCTTCCCAGGCTTTTGACGATCATTGGAGCTGGGAGAAAACCACGGGGGGCCTGGCTCTTGGTCATCACAACCAGGAAGGCACAGTCCTCTACGGTGTTGACATCAGTGTTCATCCGAGGGCCAGAAGGCTGGGGCTCGCCCGCCGACTCTACCAAGCCAGATTGGACTGGGCAAGTCAAAACGGGAAAAGCTATGGCACAGTTTGCCGCTTACCAGGATTCCATTCTTCTGGGTTTTCGTCTCCGGTAGTCTATGTAGAAGCGGCTGTTCGATCCGAAGTGTCGGATCCTGTGCTCACGCCCTTGTTGGCTCTGGGCCTTCACTGGGAAGGGGTCGTGGAGGATTACATGGAGGACGAAGAATCAGGAAACGCAGGAGCGATTTTGAAATGGAAAGCCTGAGGGTTGCGTCTGTGGCGTGGAAGATCAGGGATCTCCGGACTCCTGGTGAGTGGACGGATCACTTCGTCAACCTCACGCGTCAGGCCCGAGGCGAGGGGGCGGATCTCATCGTGTTTCCGGAGCTCATTGATCTCGAAAGGCTCTCCCTATTCCCCGAACTTCCTCAGCGAGAGATTGCTCCTCTGCTCTCCCAGACGAACGAGCCAGCCAGAGATCTTATGGGGCAGATGCACGTCGAGACTGGTTGTGACATCGTCGGTGGTTCCTTGCTCTGGCAAGACGGGGATAGAGTCGTGAACCGCTGCTTCATCTTTAGTCAAGGGAAAATGTCCTGGCAAGATAAGATCGTGATGACCCAGTTCGAACTTTTGGAGTGGGGGGTCTCACCTGGTGCTGGTTTGAGCGTCTCGCCGTCTCGCCCCTTTGGCGTTACAGTTTGCTACGACTCTGAGTTTCCAGCCGCTGGTTTGGCCCTAGCCGAGGCAGGGATCTGGATTCACTGTGTGCCAGCCTTCACCGAAACGAAACGGGGCTACCAAAGGGTTCGTTGGAGTTGCCGAGCCAGAACAGTTGAAAATCAGATCTACGTCGTGCATGCTTCTTTGGTGGGGGCCCTGGGCAGGGAACCAGTCCCAAGCACTTTTGGCAATTCTGCCGTCTTTTGTCCGAGTGTCTTACCCTTCCCAGAGAGTGCAGTCCTGGCAGAAACTCAGCTTCACAGTGAGGGAATCGCTGTCGCAGATCTCAGCTTGCGGAGGGTAGAAGAAGCCAGGCAGAGCGATGACGTGAGGAACTGGGAGGATCGGCGAAAGGGCGACTGGTCCCTGAATATTGAAGAATAGGGAGTTTGCGAACTTATTGAGGTAAGTACAGCGTCTGGAGTGTGGGAAGAAGAGGTATTCTTCCTTAGAGTACAAGGCAATTTTATGCGCAATGTTGTGTGCCCTTCATGCCAGGCCAAAAACACCCTGGATTCTCGCTTCTGCCGCAGTTGCGGGGCGGTGATTCCGGAGGATGCCTTCGATGCCGCGGCAAGGGAGAATTTGGTGCTGGTCGAGGACGGACGAAAGCTCCTGAATGAAGGAAGGTCCGATGAGGCGATCGCGTTGGGCAACGCGGTACTTGACCTTGAGCCAGAACACGTCGGAGCCCTCGCCTTGGTGGGTGACGCTTACGAGAAAATCGAGAGATATGACCGGAGCGTTGAAGCCTACGAGAAGATTTTAGAACTTAAGCCAGATTCTGTTCTTGATAAAGTGCGTCTCACCCACCTGAGAAAACTCGCAACGACCCAGGAACTGGAAAGTGGGAAGCCTCGACAAGTGCGCCAGCTCTTCTTTGCGAGTGCTGCCTGCCTGGTGCTAGTTCTGAGCGTTGGTGGGATTTTGCTCCTTTCTTCGCCAAAAGCAGCTCCTGCTGGCTTGGCTCAAAATACAGCCCTTTATGAAGACACGTCTGGGGTCACAGCCTTTGATGCACCAGCGATGGTTCCCACAGGCCCGGAAACAGTAATCGAAGCTAGCCCTCAATCCCAAGTGCCAGTGCAGCCAGTCGTGCCTGCTCCGAGCAGCGGAGTCGTCTTTACAGAACCAGCGCGAGGCTTTTCGAGCCCAGTTCGACCCCCTCAATCACGGCAAAATGGAGCAGGATCCCCTGTCCCCTTTAGCCCGCCTCTTGATGGGGTCGCAGTGAGGCCGGTTCCAACAAACTCTGCATCGAACACACCTGAATCAGGCAGTGCAACAGGCAACACCCAATCCAACACCACCGGTGGCTCGACCGATCCAGCTATGACGACAAGTGGAGCAGGGGGCCAGCAGAAGCAAAGCGACCCGGGAGTTGTGGATATTCGGCCAGCTGGTTCACCTGGAGTCTTGACCGCGCCAGAAATTGATCGTTCCGCAGAAGCACTCGTCCGCAAGGCCAGAGAGCAAGCGGCGAGAGGCGATTTTGCCGGGGCAGCTGCGACCTACGAAGAAGCTCTGAGAAAAGGAGCCAGCAAAGGAAGCACCAACCAACGCTTGGCTCAAGCCTACGAGAAGCTCGGCCGAAGGCAAGAGGCGATTGCCGCTTATCGCCGCGCCATCTCAGCATTTGATGCCGAAATCGCCCGTGGAAACGATTCTGCTCGCATCCGATCTGCGAGAGACACCTGCGCTCAGGCGATCCGCACTCTCCAGCAGGGAGGCTGACCATCTGCCGGTTCTTGCCGCTTATCGCACTGTTGCTCCTCGGAGCTTTGGCCACTGCCGAAGTTCCGAGGGTTTTGATTGTCCAGAGAATGGTGCCGAAGGAGAACGACGTCGACTTGAACCTCCGAATGGACTCAATCTTGGCGGCTGCTTTCGACGAGGTCGGGCAGATTGATCCGATCGTCTGGTCAAATACAGACCCTGTCTTTCGCCGGGCAACAGAAAGTGGCCTGATCCCACGGATGCTGGATGTTCCGACCGACCATGAACTCCGTGGGATTGCGAGAAAGCTGGGCTGCCAGGGAGTCTTTGTTTTCACAGTTGTAAAACGCGAAGGACAGGTGTGGCCTATCGCGAACCTCTACCGCGTGACGAGTGGCCGTCCCATGTGGCAATTTGGCGAACTGCGAACAGGACAGAGATACGAGCCGGTTGTGCGAGTTGACGGGAAAGTGGACGAAGAGAAAACCAAGCAGCTCCTAGAACAATACGGCGACGGGAGCCTGGCCAGAACCTCACTGCTGATCGAAGTAAACGGACGCCCTGATTGGAACATGACGGCGAAATCCCTTGCCAATACCTGGGTGGCAATCTTGCGAGACGGAGTGCTGAGTCCACTTGAAGTGAGGCCGAGGATAGAGGGGGATCTGCCACCCCAAGGGGACGATCGAATCCTCCCAACTCAGCCTCGCCTTGAAATCCTGTCCGACAACCCACAGGCAGCGATCGCAAGAGCGGAAAAACTTGAATCAGACGGTGATCCAGATCTCGCTGTTCTTGTCTTGCAAGATGCCATCGATGTAGCCCCTTTTGACCCCTTACCGAGAGCGAAGCTAGCCGAGCTTCTCTTTCGCCAGGGAGCCTATCGCCACTCAGCAGAAGAGGCGATTCGGGCAGCCAGGCTAAGCCCAGAACAAAACGCTCTGTGGCTTTTGGCAGCCAAAAGCTACGTCGCCTTGCGAGAATCAGAGCTGGCGCGTGAGGCAGTCAACAATGCTTTAGCCAGGGGAATCCAGTCTTCTAGCCTCTATGACTTGCTGGGAGATGTTTATCTGCTTTCTGGAGACTGGACAAGGGCAGTTGAGAGCTACAGTCGTTCTTTGGGGATGGGGCCCCGGCCCAAAGCTCTTGTGGGCAGGGCCATCGCCTTCGCCCTTTTGGGTAGGCCCGAAGAGGTTCGGTCTGACCTCGGGGCTTTGCTCGATTCCAACCCGGAAGCGGTTTCCGACGTCTATGAACTCGCCGTCGAACTTCTGGAACCAATGACCGAGTCGATCGTCGCTGAGCTGCGAGAACTCCCTCCCTTGCTGCGATTGCAGCCTCGCTACCCTGGGCACATTACGCGGGCGCACAAAGCAAATCTTCAGGCTTTGAGCTTGGCAGCCCTCCTTGAACAATTACCTGTCCCAAATCGCTACAGTTCCTCACACAATGGGCGCCTGCTGGCACATAAGTTGCTAGTCCAGTGTTCGAGCGAGTTATTGGACTCCATCCAAAGTGGTTCGAAAGATGCTCTTGACGAGAGTGTGATCAGCCTGAGTGAATCGACACGGCTGTTCCCAGAGGTCAGGAAGCTCTACCAGTTTGAACGGCGTCAATCTGCTGGCTCGTAAAGGTCAGGCCCATGTCAGAAATCCTTTCTACCTTCGGACTCTTCGTAGCTGTTTTCGCTTTTTTCGGGGTGGGAGCCTGGGTCTACAGTCGATTCACGAGTGAAAAGCGCAAGGAAGTTGAGCTCGAAAGTGGATCTGTTGTCCGTCTGATCGCTCCCGGAGGAGCCTATCGCTGTCACTTTACTGGTGCGAGCGCGAAGGGACTGACCTTCTCAGCCCCCCTCCAGAAGGATCACTACGTTCCCCTGAGGGTGGGAGACTCTGTGATGATCCAGGTCACAAAATCCTCTGGCCTCCTCACCTTCAGAACTTCGATCACATCCCGAGATGCCACCACCCACCAGTTCACGGTTCATCAGCCAGACCATTTCCGCGAGGTGGATCGGCGAAGCGAAGAAAGAGACTCTAGTTTGAAAGGAACTTCTCTTGCGGTCAATGGCCAATCAGGAACTCTGCTGGATCTCAGCGCAGGCGGAGCCAGACTAATTGCCAGGGATGCGATCAAGCCTGGCGACTCAATTAGGCTTGAACTCCCCCAGGAAATGGGAACAGTCTACGGTTGGGCTTTGGAGTGTCTAAGGGGTACCCTCACGAGCGGTTCGGAACAGGTCATTCGAGTCAGGTTTGAACAGCCCTTAACTGGTTTGAAGACTCTGCAACGACGAAGTCTCCATCTCGAACAGTCGTGAGGACGCCGGGACTCGGAACGCTCCTCGCTTTCTGGCGGTAATTGGAAAAAGGCACTCTTTGAAATGAATCAAGTGATGAAATGCGTGGTTGCCACGACGATCGTAGGGGTAACAGTGGCGGCAGGGCTCCTCGGCTCGGCGATGAGAGCTAGGGTTGATACAGGGAATCTCGTCGCTGGGACTTCGGCGATGACGCCACCTGTCTTGGCCAGTAAGACGAACATGATCCCAGGCAGGGAAAGCGAGGCCTTTTACAACGTCGCACAGGTTCTGATGCGGGAATACGTCGAACCAATCGCGCTGGACGAGAAAATGGCGATTGGCTCAGTCAAGGGAATGATCGGGAGCTTAGCAGATCC
>JALOLT010000104.1 GCA_025455775.1 Fimbriimonadaceae bacterium | reverse complement strand
CAACTGCGAACTGCACCGCTTGGTCGGTGGCGATACGGTTACGGGGGTACTGTTGCTCGATCGGGGTACCTGGGCCAGGAAGCCAGAGGCCTTCGGTGAGGGCAAGGGATCGAATGGCAGGTTGAGCAATTCCCGCTCTTGCCATTGCTTCCATTCCCGGGGGCCCTGCCATCCATTGCGTAAGCCTCCAGGCTGCTTCTGGGTGCTTTGTGCTTGAAAAGATGGCGTAGCCGCTTCCCCCCGTGGGAGCCGCCTTTGTTCCCCCGTTACCAGCGAATCCAGGTGCGAGAGCGATGTCCCATTCGAAGAATCCCCGTTGACCTGGTTTGAGGTCGCGGCGCATGTTGGGGACTTCCCAGATTCCCGACTGGAACATGCCGACCTTTTGGCCGACGAAGAGTTGCTGCTGGTTGGTTGAGAGGGAGGCAACGTCGACTTGACTCGGTGTGAGGGCCATTTTCTCTTGCTGCTGAAGCCACTCATAAACTCGAATAAAGTCTGGGTCGTTGGCGAGGATTTTGGTTGGCGAGTCGGCATCATCAGCCCACCTTTTTCCCATGGAATAGAGCATGGTGGTGCTCCACAACTGGGGCCAGCCGGAAGCAAAGCCGTAACGTTCGACACGATTGCCGCTTTTCTGGGCAATTTGTTGGGCAACCCACAGAAAGTCTTTCTCACGAAGCTCGGGACGGATTTTGAAATCCCACGTCCAGGTTCCATCTGGATAGGGGATGCCGAGCTCATCGAATATCTCTTTGTTGTAATAGATGAGCCCCATCGGGGCAATGTCGCGGGGCAAGACATAGACAGTGCCTTTGAAGCTGTGGGCCTCGACAATCTTGTCGTAATAGTCTTTGATGTTGAACCCTGGCGTCTTGTCGAAGAAGTCGTTGAGGGGAAGGAGGGCTCCTCGTTTGGCCAAACGTTGGAAGTTTGGAGGATCCATCATCGCGACGTCTGGGGCGACGTTGGCGGCGTACTGAGCCAGCATCTTTTGGTGGTAGAGGGCATAGTCACCAAAGTTTTCGAGTCGAACGTCTATATCTGGGTTTGCTGCCTCGAATCTTTCGACTTCTGCTCGAAGGATCCTCAGTGCTTCATCGCCGTCCCAAACGGTAAACCGAAGTATGATCTTGCCAGCAGGAGGAGGCTGCTGACCGCTCGTGACGCCCGTAACGAGACAGCCAAGAAGGAATATGGAAACAAAGGAGAGCCCCACCCATTTCAGAAAAATGCGAAAAGGGGAGTTGGTCTGGGAGGATTGCGTCATTGACAAGTGCCTCAGCAAGCTAAAACTTAGCCGCTTCAACTATCATTATAGAAACTATTCGAAAGGAATTTGTCAAGCCCGGAATTGTTTTTTGCAAGGCCCATGGGTGATTTCTGAGGATTTGAAATGAACGACACAGTATTGGGAATAGACGTTGGAACCTCAAGTGTAAAGGCTTGTTTGCTGGATCTTAAGTCAGGAAAGGCCATCGCCTCAAGTCAATCGCCGATCGAGGGGGAAATCTCCCTGAAAACGCCACGACCAGGGTGGGCAGAGCAGAATCCTGAAGATTGGTGGGATCACGCGGTGGCGGCTGTTCAGGCTCTGGGTCGTACCCCGGGGGTTGATCTTTCGTCGTGCCGGGCAGTGGGGATCGCTTATCAGATGCATGGCTTGGTTGTGGTGCGGAATCAGGTAGTTGTCCGCCCAGCCATCATTTGGTGTGATTCCCGCGCGGTTGAGAGTGGCGAATTGCTGGCCTCAGAATATGGGAGACACAATTGCTTGGAGCATTTGTTGAACTTGCCAGGCAGCTTTACGGCTGCGAGTCTCCGATGGCTCCGTGATCATGAACCAGACAGCCTGAAAGGCGGGGCAACCTTTATGCTGCCTGGCGACTATCTGGCTTTTCGACTCACAGGCAGGATGGCGACCACTCCCAGCGGGCTTTCGGAAATGATTTTGTGGGATTTTCAGGCGGAGGGGTTGTCTAGCTCTCTGCTATATCTCTCCACCGATGACCCGACCTCCGTGCCTGAGGTCGTTCCTACCTTTGGCGACCAGGGATCTGTTTCAGCCGAGGCGGCTGCGGCCCTCGGAATTCCGGTTGGGACTCCTGTGACTTATCGGGCGGGAGATCAGCCGAACAACGCCCTCTCCTTGGGGGCTTTGGACGTGGGAGAAGTGGCAGCCACGGCAGGAACCAGCGGCGTTGCCTACGCTGTGGTCAGGCAAAAGAAGGCTGACCCGGAAGGACGGGTGAACACCTTTCTTCATGTCAATCACCAGCCCTCTGATCCTAGGCTTGGAATCCTTTTGTGTTTGAATGGCGTCGGTTCACTTTATAGCTGGGTGAGACGGACTCTCTTGCCAGCAGGTTCATTTAGTGACTTGAATCGCCTCGCAGGCCAAGCGGAGCCTGGATCCAAGGGCTTGACCCTGTACCCCTGGGGTAATGGAGGGGAAAGACTGCTCCGCAACCAAGACCCTGGCGCCTCTGTGGCAGGTTTACGGTTTGGGATTCATGGTGCGCCAGAGATTGCCTTGGCAGCGATCGAAGGGATCTGCTGTGCTTTTCGGGCTGGGTTGGATCACATGGGAAAACTCGGTTTGGAGCCAAAGACCTTTCGGGTTGGCAAAGCCAACCTCTTCCAGAGTGAGCTTTTCGCCCAGACATTTGCTGACGTGACTCAGTGTGCGGTGGAGTTCTACAAAACCGACGGGGCTCAGGGAGCAGCGCGAGGAGCGGCGTTTGGCCTTGGTGCGACTGGTACCCTGAGGGAGGCGATGAATGGTTTGAGCCAACTTGGGCTGGTGGAACCTCGCTCGGGGGAATCGGGCTGGGCCGCCGAATTGTACGACCGCTGGCGCAAAGGGATCGAGACCTTGTAGGATCTCGCTGAGAAGGGTTTGCTCCTTCTTCTAGGCAAGTCCGACGGGATGCTGACCGGAGGGCCAGCGGTCGATTGGGGACTATTTCTGCAGGCGGTAGAAAATGTCGTTTTTTTGGCCCCAACGAGGCGAAGAGCCAAAAAAGCCTCCCCCATATTGCTTTTGGGGGAGGCCTGAGAGACAAAGAAGGCGCAGGGTTAAGCGGCTTTGCTTTCTGCGTGATAGCTCCAAGAGCAAACACGGTCGAGCCTTACTTCACCTGCTTCGGTGATGAGGCAGGGGCCATAGAGGGGTACGAACCCGACATCCCAGACTTCCACTGTCTGGGTAAATTCTCGCCCGCTGCGGTTGGTGTAAGTGAGGTTGACCACATGGCCAACGAGGGTCTTGGCTTCAGAACTCAGCATAGTTTGCCCTTCGAACGGTGTTGCTTTTCGGAAGAGCAGCCGCTCTTCATATGCCACACCAGCTCTGGATTGTCCTTTCCTGGTTTGCGATACTCGGCTCCTGGCATTGCTTCTGGATGTTGCAAAACCCTCGTTCATTTGAGTGCCTAGAAGCCGCAGCCGCTCCTGCGCTCGGTTTTGAACCGGCTCAGGTTAAGGCTGAGCTGAGGAGCCCCTTCTTGTCTCAAGGTGGCTTGCATCTCGCCGATAAAGTTCCGACTCACGCCTCCCCACTTACCCTTGACTGACTTCCCATCGGAGGAAATGATCGCGAAGTCGAGAGAATGGGATCCACCCAAGGCCAAGATCGTCTTTTCCTCTTTATCCGGCAAAAGAGGAGCTCGTAGCTTCAGTTGCCGGTTTACTGCTCTTGCTCCTGCTAGATCGCGGTTGATGAAGGCTAGAAAGTTGGCTTGTGAACCGACCTGTCGAAAGAGCTCATTCACTTCTGGGATTGCCGGTGCGTTGTGGGGGCAGTCAGCGTTAATGAAGACAACCACCGTGGGTTTTCCCCTGAGACGATCCCGACTGTATGTCTTGCCATCAGTTGCTCTGATGGAGAAGTTTGGGACAGTGGCGTTTTGCGTTTGACCGAGCAGGGTCGAGGCTACGACGAGTGTGATGCTGAGTGAAAGTGTCATTTCTTTGTTTCCTGATGCGTTGGAGGGGTTGGGAAGAGGCATCCAGAGGTCAATCGCTCCGGTGCTTTTTTGTTTGAGTAGGGGATTTCGGGCCGATTCGCGAGTCGCGACAGAGTCCGACTCATTTCGTCGAGGCTTTCGCTCGAGTAGCCTGGATAGGCTTTTTCGATAGTGCCGTCTGGGCGAACGATGGTCGTGTAGACCCCTCTTTCGGCTCCGAATGCGGCGATCGCTTTTTGGTCTGGGTCTTCCAGAATCGGGAAGCTGACTTTGGTAGCTTTTCGCCACTTCGCTGCTTCTTCACCACTTGCGTTGATGATTCCCAGGACTACCGCTGACCCAGAGTGGAGCCTGTGGAGATCCTCTACGAAATACTTTGCTCCCAGACAACAAGGGCACTGCTTTTCGATAAAGAAGAGAAGCGCAGGCTTGCCTTCGGTGAGGGACTTGAGGCTGACCCTATTTCCCTTTTCGTCCTGGAGTTCCGCGTTTGGAGCTTTCTTCGTGGAGAAGGTAGCGGCAACGTCAATCATTTCCGTCGTTACGGGATGATCGACTTGTTTGCGTAACTGTAGTCGGTTTGCAGCGTCGGCATCTTGAACACCGAGATTTGGATCGAGAGGAGAACCAATGTCAATGGTGAGTGGTTTGCCCTTAGGCATTAAGAATAGCCCGAAGGTTGCACCTGCCACGACGATGAGCGAGACCCAAAGGATCCAGATTCTTGAATTGACAGAACTCATTTTTTCGTGAGATCTCACTTTTGCTCCACCATTGGATCCCACCAATCGCGTGATGGCAACTGGCCTGGTGTTTGTTGCCATGTTTGCTCAAAGCTATGGTTCTTTGCGTGGCCATCTGAAAAGAGGTAGTTTGCTCTCTTTCCGTCGATATCGAACCAAACGGTTCGCGGTTTGTTCCTGGTTATGTCCCACCCCCTCATGTGAAACATTGTGCCTCCCATATGGGTTGCCACTTTTGCAGGTGTCCCCCAAAACATTGGCATGACGTGGTCGGGGTTCGCTGGAGTCGGGGGAGTAAACCACATGAGCTTATCTCTGACCGGAGCGGCAAAGATTGTCTGGGATGGGCTCACTGGCTGGCTGAGAGTTACTCCATAGTAAGGAGGGTGAAGAGCCTCAAAGTAGGCGTTGATGCCGTAGGACGTCCAACGCATCCCGGTTGCCCAATGAGGGGAGTCGTCGAGAGGGCTCCGGTTGAGCAGTCGGGCTTTGCTGTAGGGTTGAAGTTCCTCAACCCAAGTGATTTGATGAGCTCCCATCATTTTCACCATTGGAACACGGTCATCATAGTCTCCCCCATAAAGCATGAGGGCAATCCCGATTTGTTTGAGGTTTGAGAGGTCAGAGGTCTTTTTCGCAGCTTGCTTCGCTTGAGCAAAGACAGGAAAGAGAATGGCGGCTAGGATCGCGATGATCGCGATGACAACGAGGAGTTCGATGAGCGTAAAAGCTCTTTGTTTCTGCTGTTTTAACACACTGTGTAAGATCAAGGGTCGATGACAACCGTGCCCAAAACGACGTTTTTGGGGCGGCGACAAGGTTCTAATGACTTACTCAGAACTGAGGAGGAGGGGGGTCTGGCGCACTGCCGAGCCGAGCAAAGGTATCTTTGTGATCACAAGTTACATTTGCACTGATGATCAGTGGAATCGGAAGAACGAACTGCTCAAGGGGAACCCAGCAGGATAAGAGTAAGAGCTGCAGCCCGGAAAGTTCCTTCGAATCGAATTGGGTTGCAGCCTGCTTTTCGGCGCAATTGCACTGTTGAAAGTCTTTGTCACCTGGCTTAGGGCTCCGTTGAACCTTCTTGATGACTGGATTGCCGCAGCAGTCCAGGACAACCTGCTTTTCAATGAGCTTTTGCACCTTAGCAGTGCGGCAATGCTTTCCTTGTGCACTGTGAACTGGTAGAGGAATGGAGGCCCAACTGACCATTAAGGACAGAAGGAACATCATCAATTCTCTACCGGTTATGTACATTAGTATATGAGGTTCTCGCTCTTCCACACAGTGGAGCGACCAGAAAACTTACCTTTGCTTGGCTGTAACCTTCAATCCTTTGCGTGGGATGGAAGACGTGCTAGATCGGTCGAAGCTTGCGGCGGAATTCTCCGGGAGGAACCCCAGTCGACGACCGGAAGGCTTCGTAGAATCGAGAGACAGAGCCAAATCCTGAGTCGCTGGCGATTCGCTCCAGCGTCCAATCGGTGGTCGCGAGGAGTCGGATCGCGTGGGCGATTCTGTGTTGGGTGATGAAGTCGAGGATGGTTACGCCAAAGGCTTCCTTGAATCGGGTCATGGCGTAGTTCGGATGGTAGCCAGAGTCTCGGCAGAGGTCTTCGACCGAGAGGGGCTCTCGGAACTTGGTGGTGATCGACATCACAATCCGTTCCAAGGGGCCAGGCAGGTAGTTCGTATTGTGGAGATGGCCAACCTTCTCCCCAACCGCGTAGGCTAGGCGAATCAGGCGCGACCTTACTTCGAGGGCGACGCATTGATTGAGGTCTGGGCTGTGAGCGGAAAGATCCCGATCCCACTGAGCGAACCTCATTGCTTCAAAGGCCACGTCTGTGACCGGTTCTGACACGATTTTTCCCGACATCAATGGTCCCACGAGCTCTTGGGGGAGACCCCACGAGAGGAACATTGCAAGGGGGACATTCATCCAAGAACAACGGCAGTTGCCCTCTAGTTCGACGATTTGGTGCGGGTATGCAGCCCAGAGTACCGCCATGTGTCCTTTTGGAAGCTTGACCAATCGGCCTTCGCTCAAATATGTCATCGAACCAGACTCAACCAAGTTCACTTCCACCTCTTTGTGGGTGTGAGGAACAGGCATCAGATTCGCCGAACCACGTTGGCAAGTAAATCCGAACTCAAGATCGAAGTTCGCCACAAAAGTAGGATACCGGAAATTACATCAAGAACAAACCTTTTTCTGTTCAGTCATTGCGTTATTTGATCTTTTGAGTTCATTTGGCTTCCGAATTTTTTTCCTGTGCCACAATTTCTTTATGTCTGGGGCAAGTTTCTTCCGTGGGAAGATTGATCAAACTGCTTTCCTTGTCGGTTTTGCCCTGCTCTTGTTAGCGTTTCTTGTGCGCCTGGTGGGGATTGGGTGGGGTCTCCCCAACGAGGTTCGGCAGGATAGTCTTCACCCCGACGAGCATGTCGTGTGGGTCTATTCTCAGCAAATCAAACCGACTCAGGGCCAGTTCACCCCAGGGTTTTACAACTACGGCACTCTCTATCTCACCTTAACCAGGATCGTGAGTGACGTGGCAACCGTTTATGGGGGAGGGGGGGAAGTGAAGACCCAAGAGGATCAGAAAAAGAGGATCGGCCGCTTGATTGGGGCTGGGAGGGTGGTCTCTGCTTTGGCGGGCTCTGCGACTGCTTGGGTTGTCTTTTTGATTCTGTATCGACGGACGGCAGTTTTTGGGGCAGTTTTGGCTGGTCTGGCAGTTGCTTTTGCTCCTGGCCACGTCGTACATTCCCGGTTCCAGACGGTTGACGTGGTAGCGGCTTTCTTGCTCGCCCTTTCTCTTTATTGGGCGACGAGGTTAGTACCTCGGGACGATTGTGACGAGATAACGCCAGAGCTTGCGATCCGCTTTTGCCTGCTTTCTGGCCTTTTTGCCGGGCTCTCGATGGGGACGAAGTATTCCGGATTTCTGGCTCTCTTAGCCCTCGGGGTGATTGCCCTTTTTGCTTTGAAGAGTGAGTTGCTGAAGAAGGTGAGAATCAAGGGAGTTCTCGCTGGGTTCGGCGTTTGTTTTCTCGCCTTCGTGATCACGACTCCGGGGGTTTTGCTCGACCAGGCGAAGTTTATGAAGGATTTCGTCTACGAGATGCAGCACGTCTCCGAGGGTCATGGCCTCGTATTCGCTGGTACTGGATCTGGCTTTTCCTATCACATTCTCAACTTAGTGTTTGGTTTGGGGGCAGGTTTGCTGGTTCTGGCAGCGGCGGGGCTGGGACGGGCTGCCTATCGGCGTCACGTTTGGGCGTTCGGTCTCCTGGCCTTTCTTCTCGCCTATTATTTGCTGATTGCGCGGGCAGAAGTGAGATTCTTCCGCTATGTGATCCCCATGATTCCTGTGTTGGCGGTTGGGTTTGGGTGGTTGGCAGGCCAGGCTCACCAATATCCCGAGAGGAAGTTCCGGTGGCTTGGAATTGCTTCTATCGTCGCTTTGTTTGGCCTTGTGCTTCCTGGCGGTGGGATTGCTGGTACCGCGACCATGACCTCTTGGATGAGTTTGCCGGATCGAAGAGACTATGCGGGATTAGTTCTGAAAAACGACCTTGCCAAAGAAGGTGACACTGTGGGTCTTGTCAAGGATCCTTGGTTTTGGAGTGTGACAGTATTTCCCCAGGTTGCTGCCTGGCGGGCCGAGCTTCCGCAGATTTTCCAGGCGATGGACCAGACGAGTGCCCCTCGAGTCGTCCGGTATCTGCCAGATAACTTTGGCGAGAGAAAGGATTGGGATATCCGCCTCTTGACTGAGCTTGCCCCGACCTTTGTCGCCTACACGAGCTTCGAGACAGAGGGTTACAGCCGAGTTGCAGCGATGGCGTCCCCACCAGCTGCTTTTGCGGCTCAGGCGACTGCCTTTCGCGAGTTTCAGGAATTACTCCAAAGTGACTATGAGCTTGTCTATCATGATGATCTTGAAGGGATCGAGATTCATGACCTGCAGTACATCCGTCCTAAGGTGTGGATTTGGAAAAGAAAGAGTGCTTTGACCGAGACACAGAGCAGTTCCTCGACTCCCTCTGGTTCGAGCGGGGCTGCAGCACCCACACAGTAGCGGCCTATCGGAACGACTTGGGCCAGGCGCAGGACTTGCTCACGTCTTGGGGGGTCGGCTCGTGGCAAGAGGTGACGTCTGACCACGTCCGCAATTTGCAGATTGCTTTTGGTCAGGAGGTTTCGCCGTCGACCTTGCGCCGTAGGCTATCGGCCCTTCGGAGCTTGCTGAAGTTCCTTCGGAAGATCGGACGGGGGGCAGACGGGGACTTGCCGACCGCCAGTGGAATCAAATTACCCAAGCGTCTCCCTAAAGCCTTGTCTGAACAAGAGATAGAGGTGCTTATGGCATCACCGGATCTGGCTTCGCCACTCGGGATCCGGGATCGTTGCCTGATGGAGCTCATCTTTGGAGCTGGATTGCGGATCAGCGAAGTTTGCCAGTTGGGGGTTGCTGATGCTGTGGCTTCGACTGGCTTGTTGCGGATCTTGGGCAAGAGGGGGAAGGTTAGGGTGGTGCCCCTGCCTGGACAGACGAGCGAATGGGTCGAGATTTATCTGAGGGACAGTCGCCCCAAGTTGGTCAAAAAGGCGTCAAGCCACCTCTTCCTGGGGGCGAGGGGAGGGCCTCTCAGCCGCCAGTCGGCCTTTTTGATCTTGGACTCCCATCGTGAACAGGCTGGGTTGCCTGGGCCTCTGAGTCCCCATACCTTGCGCCATACCTACGCAGTGACTTTGCTGACCGGGGGGGCTGATTTGCGGGTTGTGCAAGAGCTCCTGGGGCACTCTTCGATTGACACAACCCAGGTCTACACCCAGCTGGATTTAGAAAAAGTTCGGGTTTCTTACCGCAAGGCTCATCCGCGGAAGTAGTTGAGCCGGAGAGCCCCTGATCCCAAATAATATTTGGGGATAAGAGATTCCAGAACTCATGAGACAGAGCCAACTTCAGCGGGGAAGGGCGGTCACTTTGATCGCCCCGATGCGGTTGCCTTCTGCGAGGAAGATGGCTCGTCTCGCCACCAAACGGGAATTCTCCTTGGTGACCCTTGCCTTTTCCGGGGCACTTTCCAGTTTGATGGCAGCGGCTTGGTCGGCCAAGCGATTGGTGCTCGCAAGAACCTGTCCCTCACGGCCATAGATGGTAATCGTTTCGTAGCCAGAGGCAGAAGCAGATCGCTGGACAATCTGTCCCAATTTGTTGCGGTCGGAGACGAGGACGGGATCCACGATGGCCTGGGCCAGAGCGTCTACTCCCTGGCCAAATGTGGCAGAGCGCACAGCATCCAGACGGAAGTTGACAATGCCACTCACAACAAAGAAGGTGAGGACACCAAGACCGATCCCGAGGAGCCGCTTTGCCAAGGGCGAGAGTGGCTTGCGGGGGGCAAGGCTCTCTTCCCGTTCTTTCACCGTCTGTCCTGTCTCTGTTTGGGGAGTGACTTCGCTCATGATCCTTAGTGTATCAGAGCTTAAGACTCGGCCGCGACCCTGATCAGTTCAGGAGACTTTCGAGAGAACCGCTGGGTGAGGCATCGAGTGATAGGTCTGATCTCTGACCTTGGGCGAGTCGCCAGGAACCAGCGAGTCCAATCATCGCAGCATTGTCGGGAAGTCTTCGTTTGGTTGCAACGGAGTGGAGTCTCTCCCTGAGAGCCAAGTTGGCAGCGACCCCTCCGACAAGAGTGAGGGCCTTAGCCTCGGTGAACTCTTCCAGGAGTCCGTCAATTTTGGTGGCAAGGGCCCCGACGACGGCTCGTTGCAAGGATGCGGCTGCGTCGGGAACGGAAAGGGCGTCGCCTTCGCGTTGAACCAGGCGGAGCATGGCGGTTTTGACTCCGCTGAAGCTGAAGTGGGTTGGGTCGTTGCGAACCCCCTGGGGCAGGGGGTACCGCTTGGGATTTCCCTCAGCTGCCATTTCCTGGATTCTTCTTCCGCCTGGGTAGCCGAGCCCTAAAAGTCTGGCTCCCTTGTCGAGAGCTTCCCCGGCTGCGTCGTCCAGGGTTTGGGCGACAATCTGGTAGTCGCCAGGGGCCTTTACCCACACAACTTCGGTATGGCCGCCTGAGGCGACCAAGGCGAGGTGGGGAAAGGGAGGGGCATCCTCCTGGTGGATTTGGCAAAAAGTAGAAAGGATGTGGCCTTCGAGGTGATGGACTCCCAAGAAGGGGATCCCCCATCCCAAAGCGAGAGCCTTTGTAGCGGAGATGCCGATGGCGAGGGCTCCGACGAGCCCTGGTCTGCTTGTCACGCAAAGAGCAGTCGGGCGTTGGATGCCTGCCTCGGCGAGGGCTTCTTGAATGACCGGGAGAATCGCTTCGACGTGGGCTCTTGCCGCTGCCTCCGGGACGATGCCGCCCCATTTCGCATGCATCTCCACTTGACTGGCAACGATGTTGC
>JALOLT010000103.1 GCA_025455775.1 Fimbriimonadaceae bacterium | reverse complement strand
GTGCCAGCTTGAACCCTCGTCAGGCAAAAATGGAACGAACATTTCTTGTGAGTGATGCTTTTTTCTCGGGAGTGTCAAAGTCTTGTGGAGGATCGTTCCCCCCAAATTATACTAGAGATTCGTTGTGGGTGGACCTCATATTCAACGTCCTGGCTTGGCTCAGACAGGACGCTGGGGAGAACGGGGGTCTTCGCCTGCGACCAAACCTTGGCGAGCTCCTTCTTCGCCACGCTCCAGACATTCGTAGAGATTGCGCACGGCTTGGCCGACTCGGTCATTGCCTTGGCCTTCTTCCACGATGGCTGCGACAACCAGTTGGAGGAGGGCGAGGGCCTCGCTACTTGTGATCACCGCTTCTGCTGGCGAAGGTTCCTCGTAGGCGCAGGGGTTCAAAAACTCTGCGAGTTGTTGGGCCAGGGCATGGCTCTTGGGGGAGGTTGGATCCAGCCGCCCAACAAGCCGCTGGGCAACTTTTGCCGCATGGGGCAAGTTAAGGGGAATATCGAATGACGCCATCGCAGTCTTTTCCCAAATGTGAGGGACCTCCTGTTCTACGGAGAATTCCCCTTATTTGATGTCTGACCCTGACCGGCAAAAGAAAAAACCTGGAGTCGAAGGATCCGACCCCAGGCCATGCTTGTTTCCGCGCTTTGGAACGAATGTTAGAACGAAGGAGTCCAGCCTCGAACTCGAACGCTGGAGCCGCCGGTTGTGCTGGGGGGGAAGTTGAGATTCATCGACTGACCGCTCGTTCCATCTGGGTTGACGCGGGTGATGACGGCACACTGGTTGGAAGAAATCCCCCAATCGGTTCTGCGCCACTTGGCATGGCTATCCAGGTAAGTGATTGTGGTTCCACCATTGTGGCCACCCATGGGAGCCCTTGCATATTCCGCAGCAATCGGGCCACCGGCAGTGCAGTTTTGGGTGCGGCTATAGAGTTCGTCCAGCTCGTCTCCTTCGATCTCCGAGTCAGTCGCTTCGATGATGAAGAAGGAAGCAGACGGATCTTCCCAAGCGGTCATGCTGTTCGCCTCGTCCATGAGGTGCTCGTTGATGGCATAGGTGGCGAAGTAAGAGAAAGCAAGGCGGCCATTCGCTGGGTTGGTGGTTCTGGTCAGACCCCAGGTTCGATCCCAACCCTGAGCCTCAGCGAAAAGGACGCGAGGAGAGCCCCCCGTGTTGTCGAGGAAGTGCCGATTGACAGTAGGGGCATTGGGAGAAACGAAGATCCCGGATCTCTGCCGTGACCAATCACCTGGGAGCTGCTTGATATAAGCAGAGAAGAAAAACATCCAGTACCAAGAGCCGGCGTTAATGTTGGCGCCATTCCAGGTCTCCCCGCCCTTGGCATTCGAGGGGGCGTTGTCGTCGTAGTCAGCCGCGTAGAGCAGGCCTGCGGTTCCGATCTGCTTGAGATTGCTTACGTTCGCGGTTTGCTTGGCGGCTGCCTTTGCTTGGGCAAAAACAGGGAACAGAATCGCGGCAAGAATTGCGATGATCGC
Organism: Fimbriimonadaceae bacterium; assembly: GCA_025455775.1. Classification (GTDB taxonomy): domain Bacteria; phylum Armatimonadota; class Fimbriimonadia; order Fimbriimonadales; family Fimbriimonadaceae; genus JALOLT01. The sequence continues at coordinate 10,212 of JALOLT010000103.1, read as the reverse complement.
GATGACGACCAATAGTTCGATGAGCGTGAATCCTCTTTTCATGAAAAACTTTCCAGGATTCCATGACCTTGATGAAGAAATGTTAAGGTTAGATGAAAAAGTGATTAAGGGAAGGTTAAGCCTGAGTGCGTCTCACTGATTAAGGGAAGAATGACCCAGGTTGGATTGAGTCGTTCTCACGAAGGTCTTGCCTCATCCCTGCCTTTGATGATAGAGCCTTTGATGCTCACTTTCTGCCAGGAAAGGTTCGTAGTGAACCGTTACAAGGGCTCCCCCCAGGGCTTCCCTCAGGATCTCTTCGACGTGCTCAGCGTGATCGTGGGCCTCGACAAAGGAGAGGTCGTCATCCAACAATAGATGAAGGGTCACGATTCGGAGGGTGCCAGAACGTCTGGTCCGGAGATTGTGGTAGCCCTTTACTCTGGGATCGCCTTCGAGTTTTTGGCGCACGAGTTCCACTTCTTGCTCTGGTAACGAGCCATCCATGAGGTCATGGAGAACGGTCAGCAACTGACGAACAGCAAAAAAGGCACCGAGGCCAGTGAAGAGAATCGCCACAATTGGGTCGAGGATGTTTTGGCCTGTCACGGCGACCAGGACAAGTCCGCCAAATACTCCAAGCGAGGCGAGAGTGTCGCTCCGGAGGTGCTCAATCTCCCCGGATAAGACGGGAGAGGCATGGTCCCTGAGGACCTTTCGCAAGTAGAGAATCATGCATGAGTTCGCAATGGCTGCATAGCCCATCGCTGCCAAGCCCCAATCAACCTTGATGTCGGATGGTTGGGCAAATCGGATTGAGGCTTGCCAAGCGATGACTCCTGCGGTTGCGATCACCAGCACCATCTGGAAGGCACTCACCAGGAGTTCCGCCTTTCCGTGGCCGTAGGGATGATCGCCATCCGCCGGACGTGATGCAAATCGAATGGTGTAGAGGCTAACCAAAGAGATTACGATATCGAGAAGCGACTGCATCGCTTCGGCGAGAACGCTGACTGAGCCGGAAAGGACGCTTGCAACGAGCTTGAGGGCAACGACGACGACAGTCGAAGCCAAGCAGATCGCTGCGGCTCGTTGAACGATGGCCAGTCGTTCTTGATTTTCCATCAGAGATACCTATTCTAGTGCAATTTGGGAAAGCTCTGAGGCTTCGTTTCTCGTCCTGACAGGAGGCACCCTCATGATTTTGGAATTGACCGTTGAGAATCTCGCCATTATCGATCGTGCGGAACTCCGATTTGATGGTGGCTTCACTGCCCTGACTGGTGAGACAGGTGCTGGTAAGTCGCTCTTGCTCGACAGCATCGGCCTCGCTCTCGGAGGGCGAGCCGATAGTGATTTGGTGAGAACCGGGACAGCAAAGGCGGTTGTGACCCTGCAAGCTGACTTGCGGGCGAACCCTCTCGCTCTGGCGAAGTGTGCCGAGCTAGGGGTGGATGTCGAATCAGGAAGCCTGATCATTCAGAGAGAAGTGAGCTGCGAAGGGAGGAGCACGGTGAGGCTAAACGGCAAACTCGCTCCCGTTGGGACCCTCAAGGAGATTGGAAACTTGTTGGTGGATCTTCACGGTCAGCACGATCACCAGGCTTTGCTCGACGAGGATCGCCAGAGAGTCTTTCTGGATGCTTGGATTGGCGAAGAAGCCCAGGCCCTTCTCGCCTCAGTTTCCGAGTCGTTCGAAAGAGTTGAGGGGCTGAAGAGAAAGATAAACAATCTGAGAAATAGTCAGCGGGAGTTGGTTCAAAGAGTTGATATGCTCGAATTCCAGGTTGGGGAAATTCTGGAGGCAGGCCTGAAGATCGGGGAATCGGAGTTCTTAGAGCAAAAGCTGAATCGTCTACGTTACTCTGAGCGGATTGGCGTCGCAGTTCGGGCAGCTCTGGCAGGGGTCAGTGATGATGAGGGGGCTGCCCAGGAGCGTCTTCGCCACGCTTTGAAAGAGGTTGAGGGAGCAGCGAGCTTCGATGACTCGCTCCAAGAGACCTTGGAACTCTGGCGCGAGGCGGTGGTCCTGGTGGAGGAAGCAGTGAGGAGCCTGAGGCACTATGAAGACCAGATCGAAAATGACCCTGCCGCTCTGGAGGAAACAGCTGCTCGCCTCGATTTGATCGGCAAGCTGAAGCGGAAGTATGGAGATAACGAAGAGGCGATTCTGGCTTACCTTGCCACGGCAGAGGAAGAGCTGGCGACCCTGGTTGATGATTCTCAGAACCTGGACAGCTTGACAAGTCAGCTGGTCGCAGAGGAGTCCATTCTCAAAGAGGCCTGTGACGCTTTGACCGAGTTGAGGATGCAGCGCGCGTCAGTTTTTGCTCCCTCAGTCTTGGCTCATGTGAGAGAGTTGGCGATGGAGAAAGCCGAATTCTTTGTGAGATTTGATCGCAAGGCTTTGAGCGCAGATGGGCAGGACTTAGTGTCGTTCGACTTCACGGCCAATCCGGGAGAACTACCAAAGCCCTTGAGCAAGGTAGCGAGCGGAGGAGAATTGAGTCGCGTCATGTTGGCGATCAAGGTGGCGTCTGCTGGATTGGCCGGAGTGCCGACTTTGATTTTCGACGAGGTTGATACAGGGTTAAGCGGAAGAGCAGCGGCAGTAACAGCCAAGAAGCTCGGAGAGTTGGCGCGCCATGCCCAGGTCATTGTGATCAGCCACCTACCTCAGATCGCTGGGAAGGCGACGGCCCACTACAAGATTGAGAAGGTCGAAACTGACGGCAGGGTTCTGACAATCGTGAGAGGTTTATCGGGCGAGGATCGAGTTTACGAGTTGGCGCGTCTTTTGGCTGGCGAACAGGTGGGGGCTTCGGCTTTGGCAAATGCCAGGGAGCTTCTTCAAGAGCAAGACACTTGCTGGGGTTCTGGAGAGCAGACTCCCCGCAAGAAGATCTGAACCACTTGGTCCGCAACCCACTCATTTGTGAGCATTTCGCTCATTTCGGACATGAGTTCCGACCTGGCGAAGGATCGGAAGTGGATGAGGTTATCCACCATGGAGAAGAAGCAGGCCGCAGCCATCTTGGCCTCAGGTTCCGTACCATCTCCTCCCCGTAGCCTTCCAAAGGCTTTTGCCACCAGGGAGAAGCCTGCCCTCCAGTGGCGGTCAATCACTGGATAGTTCGGATTTTGGCTAGCCATATCGCGGGAGACGAGGCGGCATCCGTCGGTGAATCCTTCCGATTCACCATCCTGCAGCATGATGAGGGCAATAGCGCGGACAAAGTCTTCTGGGTTAGGTTCGGTTCCGAACTCGTCAATCAAGGAGTTGAATCTGGAATTGCAGGCGGCGCTTTCCAAACAAGCGATGTACAGGTTTCTCTTGGATCCAAAGTGGTAGTTGATGACAGAGAAGTGAACGCCTGCGACCCCGGCGATCTCACGGATTGAGACAGGTTCGTAGCCTAAATCGGCAAAGAGTCCGGTCGCGGCCCGAATAATCCTCTCGGTTGTCTGTTCGTGTTCGTGGGTCACACCCAACATGATACAGCCTTTTCATACAGTTGTATGAAAAGGCTGGTTTTGGTGAGTCTGTAGACTTACTGGCCCTGTTGCAGCCTCTTTTCGAGGGCCTCAAGTTCTGCGTCAACGGAATCTGTGGTTGTCGTTGTGGTTGTGGCCTGTTCGGCAACTGGCGCCCCGAGCCCCAGTTTTTCTTCGAGCTTGCGGAGTTCATCTTCGGCTGCGTAGTCCATGGCTTGGTCTTCCATCGCCATCATCTTGCCTTGTATTGAGCCACTCAGCATTTCTTGTCTGGCTTGGGCCTCGGCTTGCTTATCTCGAATCCTGTCTCGTGCAGCGGCAAAGCTGCCTTCGTATTCATTTTCGAAGGTGAGGCCATCGAGGGCCTTGCTGATCGAACTCTGGATTTGGCTCTGTTTCCACTGGGCCTTGAGGGCGAGAGCTTCGGCAGTCTTCTTTCTCACTTCCTCGTCTTGTCGCTTGATAGCGACCTTGACCTGTTCCACTGTCTCGGTTGCCTGGGCGAGGGTGGATCGAAGGGTTTCGATCGTCGTGTCGTTGGCAGCTTTTTCTCGCAGGAATCCCTTCGCAAGCTCTCGGTTGCCTTGTCTGAGGGCGGTTGATGCATTGTTTTCGAGACTGGTCGATTTTCGAACAGCTTCATCGAGCATTTGTTGCAAGCGGTTTCGCTGTGTGATTGCCTGGACAGCTTTCTCGCGATTTGCTGTCAGGGCAGTTTGCATGTCCCTCTTGGCTTGATCCAGCATCATATCGGGATCTTCTAGTTTGTCCATGCCTCTATTGAAGAGGGCTTTGAGCCAGGCAAAAAATCGTTTCATTTAAGCGAGCACCACTGCGAAAGAATCGCGACTATTATACGAGATAGAAGGGTTTGCGGTGCAGTGTGGCCCCACTCTGGGACTCTTCTTGCCGGACTTCTTGATCTTTTCAGCGATAAATCTTCCCCTTTGCTCCCTTGGTCTGGCCTGATTCACCCTTGGCTCAGCCAATAGCGACCAAGATTTGCAAGATGGATGTTGCAGGCTAGCTGGGATCTTCGGGCGATAAATGGGTTCGAAAAGCCTTGGGGCTCCCATGATCCGCACCCTTTGTGATCACTCCTCTGTGTGCTTTTGGGGCAGTCGGTGGAAGGAGGGCCTTTTTGTCGAGAACCATCCGGCAAGGTTTGGTATAAACAAGGCATCGAATCGGGCTTGGCTTGCCATGCCACGATGGAGGAACCCAACTTCTTATGCCTGGTACCGGCACCGTCGTCCAAATCACTGGTCCCGTTGTGGACTGTCGTTTTCCAAATGAAGCCCTGCCTGAAATCTACAACGCGGTTACGATCCGTGATGAGAAGCTTGGCTTGGATCTGACCTGCGAAGTGGCCCTGCACCTGGGCGACGACATGGTTCGATGCGTCGCACTCAGTTCTACCGACGGCCTTGTCCGGGGAATCCCTGTCGAGGACACTGGTGGCCCGATCACCGTTCCTGTCGGTGATGCGACCCTGGGACGAGTTTTCAACCTGCTCGGAAATCCAATCGACAATGCCGGAGAGGTGGTGAGCGAAAAGCGCTACCCCATTCACCGCACGCCTCCCACCTTCAGCCAACAAAACGTTAAGGTTGAGTTGCTGCAGACAGGTTTGAAAGTCGTTGACCTGCTCATCCCCTTTAACAAGGGTGGAAAGATCGGACTCTTCGGGGGTGCAGGACTTGGAAAGACAGTTTTGATTCAAGAGTTGATCCGCAACATCGCGGTTGAAGCTTCCGGTGTCTCGGTCTTTGCCGGGGTCGGAGAACGAACCAGAGAAGGGAATGACCTCTGGCGAGAAATGAAGGACACAACCTTCAAAGATGCCAGTGGCGAAACCAAGCGAGTTATCGATAAGACGGCGATGGTGTTCGGTCAGATGAACGAGCCACCTGGAGCGAGACTCCGAGTCGCGCTCACGGCCTTGGCGATGGCCGAGTATTTCCGCGATGAAGTGGGAACGGACGTTCTGATCTTTGTAGACAACATTTTCCGATTCGTTCAAGCAGGTTCAGAAGTCTCGGCTCTGCTGGGACGTATGCCGAGCGCGGTCGGATACCAGCCCACTCTCGCAACTGAAATGGGCTTCTTGCAGGAGAGAATTACCTCGACCACCAAGGGTTCGATCACCTCGGTTCAGGCGGTTTACGTTCCTGCGGACGACCCGTCTGACCCTGCACCTGCAACGACCTTCAGCCACTTGGACGCTTACGTTTATCTGGATCGCGGTATCGCTTCCAAGGGTCTGTATCCTGCGGTTGACCCCTTGGCCTCGACATCTAAGAACCTCGACCCACGTATCGTGGGTGAGAGACACTACTCAGTGGCGAGGGAAGTCCAGCAGATCCTGCAGCGCTATCGCGAGTTGCAAGACATTATCGCGATCTTGGGCATTGACGAGCTCAGCGACGACGACAAGACCATCGTGGCCCGTGCACGAAAGGTTGAGCGGTTCTTTAGCCAGCCTAACTTCGTTGCAGAGCAGTTCACTGGTAATCCAGGTCGCTATGTTTCGATCGACGACACGGTGGACGCATTCGAGAAACTGGTCAGCGGGGAACTTGATGAACTCCCAGAGCAGGCCTTCCTCTATTGCGGTGGCCTCGACGACGTTTACGAAAAGGCGAAGGCTCTTAAGGCAGTCTAAGAGGCCGACGCGCGCCTAGTCAAAGGGGGCTGTCTCGAAAATGGGATAGCTCCCTTTTGGGCTTCCAAGAATGCAATCCGATCGCGCCTTAGCGTCCTAGGTTCACAGTCTCCACTTCAACCTCACCTGCCCTGCCGAGGCGCAGCCCCGCAGCGAAGCGGAGGGGAGGGCGTGGCCTCGGGGAGGCGGGGCAGGCATCTCAAAATTTAATCACTTTTGAGATGGCCAGTTTTTTTTGGTGGAGCTAGAGCACAACCGGCTTCATCGTCTTCCATTTGCCTCTGGTAAAGTCGGGAAAGTCGACCGATCGACCCCGGTTTGCCACGGAGATCTCGCTGAGTGGTGTCACGGCAGACCACACGGCTGCGTCGTAAACGTCTTGGTCCAGAGGCAGTCCGTTCCTAAGGCAATAGACAATGCGCCACACCATCACAAAGTCCATTCCACCGTGACCGCCATGCTTTTTTGCTTCGGCCTGAAGTTGCTTCCAAAGGGGGTGGTCGTACTTTTCGAAGAAATCCTTGAGCCCTGCCCCTTGAGTCCATTCTTCGAAGCCCTTGGTGAATCCCTCAATCGCGACCCTGTTCGGGAATCCTCCCCAAACCCCTTTGGTGCCTTGGATGAGGTTGTGTCTGGTATACGGGCGGGGGAGTTGTTCATCCCATTGGATCATCAGGGTTTTGCCCATCACGGTTTGCGCGATCGTGGTGTTGAGGTCGCCACAGACAAACTTGAGCTTTCTTCTGGCGTGGCCGTCGGGGAACTCCTTGGCAGCATATAAGGCGCGAGACCGAGCCGGAGAACTCACGCTGGACATAAAGTCGAGCCTGTCGCCGCGGTTAATGTCCATGTACCAAGCAACTGGGCCGAGCCCGTGAGTGGGGTAGAGGTTGCCGTTCCTGTGGCAGTAGTGGGAGGTTCGCCAACTGCCGGTTCCGTGATCAATCTCTTTCATTTGCCAACGAAGGTCGTGGATATAGGCAGCTTCTCCGTGTAGAAGTTCGCCGAAGAGTCCCAATCGGCACATATTGAGCACCAGAAGTTCCTCACGGCCATAGTTAACATTTTCGAGCATCATGCAGTGTCTGCTAGTGGCTTCTGCCGTTTCGACGAGCTCCCAGCAGCCATCGAGAGTGTAGGCGGCAGGGACTTCGATTAAGGCATGGACGCCTGCCTTCATTGCAGCGACACATTGAGGGACGTGCCATTCCCAAGGGGTCGAGATAAAGACTGCGTCAAGCTTTTCTTCACCCAACATTCGCTCGTAGTCTCTCGGGCCATTGGTGTAGAGCTTAGGGCCAGGGCGCCCTTTATCGGTTGTCATTTTGGCTCCCTTGTTAGCGCTGGGGAGATGGTCATCGCAGATTGCAACGATCTCCACTCCTTCGCACTCCATGGCGGCGAGGAGGTGGCTCGGGCCTCGCGCCCCCATTCCGATGAAGCCAAAACGGACTTTGTCGAGCTTGGGGGTTTTTCGGTCGTACGCGGCCCCTGGTTGGGTTCTCAGTCGGCGCGCCTTTCTGGTATCTCCTGGCTTGGTTTGGGCAACTGCGACTCCCGTCAGGGCTGCTCCGATGGCCCCAGTAATGACTTCCCGGCGGGTGATGTCGTGCGACATGTTCCAACGTTACACCAAAGGGTCTTGTGTAGTGAACTTCTGAGCCTGTCCCAACTTCCGCGAGAGTCGGGAGCGAGGATGCCTAGGAGGCCTTCGATTGGGTAAGGTCACCTTCGTGACGACCCAGGCGCGGAAAAAACCTGCCCTTCATACCTTGACTCTTTACGCTCTGGTGGCAGGAGGTGTGCTTGGGGTAGCGGCTCAGACCTTGATTCCAGGTGGTGCAAAGCAGCCTGTCTTCAAGTGGATCTTGGATAACGTGATCACGAACGTCGGGAATCTCTTCCTGACGCTCATTTTTATGATTGTGGTGCCCTTGCTCTTCAGTGCTTTGGTTCTTGGAGTGAGTGAAATTGGCGAAGCGACCAAGGTCGGGAGGATCGGGATCCGATCCTTGGTGATGACAGTCGTCTTAAGTTCGATCGCGGTTGTCCTTGCTCTTGTCTCGGTGAACTTAGTCAAGCCTTGGAACGTGGTTTCGCCTGAAACCAGGCAGGTGATGTTCGCCGAGGTCAACAAGGACGAAGCAGCCAAGCGAGGGGCTGTCGCAAAGGAACCAGATCAAGACCCTCCTTTGCTTGGCATGGTTCCCCGCAATCCTCTGCTCGAAGCGACTCGGGCTCTGGGCGGCGGCATTTTGCCTCTCATGGTCTTCGCGCTCATCTTTGGCATCGCGATGACGATGGTGAACAGTGGCCAAGCCGCTCCGGTTAAGGGATTTTTGGAAGGGCTTTTTGCGATCAGCTTGAAGGTCGTCGAAATGGCGATGAAGCTCGCTCCGATAGGAGTGTTCTGCCTCGTTTTTCGTACCGGCGCCCTTTTTGGGGTCGAAGCGTTTTTGGCGTTGGGGAAGTACGCAGCGCTGGTTTTGGTTGTCTTGGCGATTCACCAGTTCGGGGTCTACAGTCTCGTTTTGCAGTTTGTGGCAAAGATTAGCCCTTTCGTTTTCTTCCGGCAGATGAAGACTGTGATGCTGACTGCCTTCGCGACGAGTTCGAGCAACGCGACCTTGCCTACTGCGTTGAAGGCGGCCCAAGAGGATCTGGGTTTACCGCGCGACATCAGCTCATTTGTTTTGACAATTGGGGCGACGGCAAACCAAAACGGGACCGCCCTCTTCGAGGGCATCACCATCGTTTTTCTGTGTCAACTCTTTGGAATTGATCTGAACTTGGCCCAGCAGGTTCAGATCATGGGATTGGCGATCTTGGCAGGAGTGGTCGCTGACGGCTGGTGTTCCGGGCGGGGCCTGGCCAATGATTGGCTCAATCATTAAAAGCTTTGGCGCGCCGATTGAGTCGATCGGCTTGATTTTGGGAATCGACCGGATCTTGGACATGTCTCGAACTGTGCTGAACGTAACGGGAGACATGACGATCGCAGCCTGCGTCGCAAGGATGGAAGGGTCGCCGGCTCAAATCCCGGGCGACAAGGTTAACGGCTCATAACCTGGTATCCTTCTGGGCCTATGTTGGCGAGGAAGGAGGGAAAGGGTGACCCAAACCCCAACTTTGTTCAGTGTCAAAACTGTCGGAAAACTCTCTTCGCGACGGAGTTTGAGGCTGGCTTAAGAGTTTGTCCCTATTGCGGTCATCACCACCGCCTGAGTTGGAGGCAAAGGATTAACTACACCTTTGATCCAGATTCATTTATTGAACAAGATCAAGAGCTATCGAGTCTCGATCCTCTTTCCTTCCCTGACTATGCAGAAAAGCACGCCCAAGCAAAGGAAAAGACGAACCTGGAGGATAGTGTCGTGAGTGGAACGGCGAGGCTGGAAGGGGTGGCTGTGAGCGTCGCGGTGGCTGACTTCGGCTTTATGGGAGGGTCGATGGGGAGCGTCGCTGGGGAAAAGATTACCCGTGCCTTGGAGAGGGGGGTGGCAGAAGAAATGCCTGTCATAATCTTTTGCGCAAGTGGGGGGGCCAGGATGCAAGAAGGGCTTCTGAGCCTGATGCAGATGGCGAAGACGACAGCAGCGGTTGAGAACTGTCGTTCTCGCGGAGTTCCCTTTTTGGCAGTCTTTACTGACCCGACAATGGCGGGGGTTTTGGCGAGCTACGCGAGTGTCGCGGACGTCATTTTGGCGGAGCCGAAAGCCCTGGTGGGGTTCGCTGGCGCAAGGGTGAGTAAGCAAGCCCAAGTTGTGAAAGCGCCGGATGATTTCCAGTTGGCCGAATGGGTGCAAAGGAGCGGGATGCTCGACCGAGTGGTGGAAAGAAGGGAAATGCGATCTGTATTGAATCAGTTAGTGCAGTTGCTCGGCAGCCATCTGAACTCAAGGAGGAAAGTCCTTGGCTAATTCTTGGAAAGAGTGGGAGAAGCCGATTCGTGAACTGGAAGAGGCCCTGAACAAGCTCCGAGATGCGGTTGTGCGGGAAAGTGACCCTGTTAAACGGGCGACTTTGGAATCCCGCGCCGAAGATTTCGAAAGTCGCTTGCAGAGTGCCATCGG
>JALOLT010000102.1 GCA_025455775.1 Fimbriimonadaceae bacterium | reverse complement strand
GGAAGAGACGGCTGGCTTCAAGGGGGTCTCCAATCCTGTCTCCTTCTCGGATTCTGGCCCTCGCATCGAGGATGGCGTCGGACATGATCGAGTTACCGACCGTTCCCGCGACCGTTTCCATCGCTTGCAAGATGGGGACGCCAGAGGTGAGCAAGGTGCCCATCGTTCGGCTAAATCTCGCCATACAGACTTTATGGTGAAGCTTGCCGAAGACTGGAATCTTGAGCTTAATTCGATCCGCTACGCGGCGCCCAAAGCGGGTCGAGGTGAAGAGTTTCCAGCCAAAAATGACCGCGACTGTCACAATGGCAATCGTCACGAAGTTCTTTTGAACGTTCGCCGAGAGGTCGATCAGGAACTGGGTCATCGCTGGCATGTTCTGATCTTTTAGGCCGATATCTTTGAACAGCTTCGCGAACTGGGGAACAACCCAAACGACCAGGAAGATCACGATACAGATCGCAGCGATGATAACGAGAATCGGATAAGTGAGCGACGAAACCACCTTGCGGCGAAGCTCGACGTCTTTTTCAAGGAATTGCGAGAGCCTCTGGAGTGCCTCTTCCAGCACACCACCAACCTCACCGGCGCGAACCAATCCCACGAAGAGGTTATTGAAGGTTCGGGGGTGTCGTTGCATGGCGCGGGAGAGGCTTTCGCCCGACTCAACTCTTTCGCCGACATCAATCAGAATCCGCTTGAGGCGGGGGTCTTCTGTTTGGCGGCTCAAGACGTCCAGACAGCGAACAAGGGAGACGCCAGCGTCCACCATGGTGGAGAACTGGCGGCAGAAGATGGCAAGCTTCTTCATCTTGACCTTGCCATAGCCCCGTGACTTGGTCGCGGAGCCCTTCTTGATCATCGTCACTTCGACGATTTCAAGTCCTTGTTCTTGGAAACGAGCTTTTAGTTTTTCTTCGGACTCCGCTTCGGCAGTGCCTTTCTGCATGCCTCCAGTGACGTCTCGGAATGTGTAGCTGTAGACGGGCATCTCTTCTTATTTACCTTCTCGGTGGATTGGGGCCGCCGCCAGGGCCAGAGCCCTGGGCACCGCCCAAGTTGATCATCTTTTTGAGTTCTTCGACGTTCATGCACCTTGTCATGGCTTCGTCGAGGGTGATGATTCCTTTCAGATAGAGGTCGCGCAGGCACTGATCCATTGTGATGTTGCCGGCTGCAGCACTCGTTTGAATGATGGATGGAATTTGGTGAGTTTTGTTCTCGCGAATCAGGTTGCGAACAGCGGGCGTCGCCAACATGATTTCGTTGGCGGGAACTCGTCCTGGCCCATTGGCGCGGGGGAGCAGCTGCTGGGAGATGATCGCCACGATGTTGTTTGAGAGCTGGACACGGATCTGCTCTTGCTGTCCCGGGGGGAAGACGTCGATGATACGGTCAATTGACTCGGCAGCGTTGTTGGTGTGGAGGGTTGCGAAGACAAGGTGTCCCGTTTCAGCGGCAGTAATCGCAAGGGCGATTGTTTCCATGTCGCGCATTTCACCAACGAGGAGGATATCAGGGTCTTCTCGGAGGCTGGCCCGGAGCGCGTTTCCGAAGCTCATTGTGTCCTGGCCCAGTTCTCGTTGGTTCACGATGCACATCTTGTGGGGGTGCAGGTACTCGATAGGGTCTTCGATCGTGATGATGTGGTGGGCGAAATTGGAGTTGATGTGGTTGATCATCGCAGCCAGGGAGGTCGATTTACCACTTCCTGTCGGCCCAGTCACGAGGATCAAACCGCGGGGTCTTTCCGAAAGTTGCTTGAGGATCGGCGGGAGGCTGAGCTCTTCAACGGTTGGAATCTTCGTCGCGATCAATCGGAAGGCAGCGGCAACCGCACCTCGATCTCGGTACATGTTGACGCGGAATCTGGCTCGGCGCGGAACAGAATACGAGAAGTCAAGCTCTTTTGTCTGCTCAAACTTGGTGATGTTGTCGTCCGAGATGATCTCGTACATCATCCTCTGAGACTGTTGAGGCGTGAACTTTTCGTAGTTCAAGCGGTGCAACTTACCGTCCAGACGAATGACCGGCTCACTGTTTGGGGAAATATGCAGGTCAGAACAGTTCTTGTCAATCACAACGCCGAGTAGTTCGTCTATGTGAAGGTCTTCAATCGGCTTCGGGGCACCAAGGCGGGGAGCTTCGGCCTGAGCCGGAGGAGGAGTGGCAACGGGAGGCGGATTGTAGATCGGGGGCTGAGACATCGATTCTCCAACAGAACGCGTTGAACCTGCGTACCCCCTCATGATAGACCATTTTTGCTCTAAAAGGGGTGGCTTCGCCTAGAATTTATCCTGGGATCGCCAAGTAGAGACGTTCAAATCCTGAGACGTCGTTCTTTTGCGTCGTGTTCCTTACCATACGCCAGTGAATGATTCGCTGTGCCAAAGCTAATTTTTCTTAGTCCAGCAAGGCACAGTAGTGGATTCGGTCACTTCGTTTCCGCGGCTTGTCCAGCGTGTAGCTGTCGAAAGAACGAACCGAAGTAAACCCCCCATCCTCCAGGGCTTGCCGGACCTCCTCGTCGCTGTGAGCTCTCTGTCGATGAACCTCTTTGAACTCTTGGCCGTCTCGCCAAAACGTCATATTCACCTCGATCAGGCGCGATTCGGGGCAGTAACTGCCCTGCCACTCGTACTGGATCTTCGCTCTGGCACGGCGATCTCTCTGGTCGAACATCTGGGCTTCAAAGGCATAGGCAGTGTTCAAATCAAAGATAAAGGACCCGCCTGGTTCAAGATGGGCCGCTACCCTGGCGACGGCAGAACGAAATCCCTCCAGGGTTGTGATGTAGTTGAAGGAGTCGAAAAACGAGTAGACCCCTTCAAAGGTTTGTCCAAGATCCAAGCCCGTTGCATCTGCCACCCAGTAGGGAATCTCGAGTCCCTTTGCAGCAGCCTTGGCGCGAGCCTGGTCGATCATTGCGGCGGAAAGATCAAAGCCACTGACCTGGTAGCCAGCGACGGTCAGGAGTTCCGCGACAGTGCCGGTTCCACAGCAGGCATCTAAAATCCGATCTGGATCCAGTTCCAAAACGCTCAGGAGCAGGCGATAATAGCCAGCCCAAGAGTCGTATGGCACGTTTGCCATAAGGACGTCGTAGTGGGGAGCAATCGGGCCGAAGGATTCCATTGGGAGAGGCTCACCCAAAGGATGTCATATTTTCTTCTGGGTTCTGGCCCGAATGATGATTGCGGCGGAGTTGAGGATCAAGAGCATGGTAAGCAAGACCAAAATCGCTGCCGCAGCTGCTGGTCGAAACTCGAGTTGCGGCTTTTGAATCCAATCGAAGATCAAAAGGGGCATGACCATATACTTGGAAGAGAGAGAATCTGGTGCAAATGTCATGGATGTCACAGCCCCCACGACAATGAGAGGAGCCGTCTCTCCAATCGCTCGTCCCGCCGCCAGAATCACTCCAGTGAGGATCCCTGGCAAAGCAGACGGCATGACGCTTTTGACGATCGTTTGCCACCTGGTCGCACCCAGAGCCAGTGACGCCTCTCGATAATGACGAGGAACGGCTTTGAGGGACTCCTGACTCACCAGAATCACGAGAGGCAAAATGAGCAGCCCCATGGTGAGAGCACCAGCTATAAGGGTCTTACCCAAAGCCATGAGGGTCACAAACAGGAATAAACCCAACATGCCGTATACGATCGAGGGTACTCCCGAGAGGTTGGCAATGTTGACTTGAATGAATTCTGTGACGCGGTTCTTCTTGACCTGGAACTCTTCCAGATAGATTGCCGCCATGACCCCGATCGGCACAGTGAGCAAAATTGTGAGGATCATAACCGCCAGGCTCCCGACGAAGGCTGGCCAGATTCCCGCGCGATCGGCGAACAGAGCGCTCGGCATCCGAGTGATGAAGTCGGGTCGCAACCTCGCTGCACCGTCCATCACCAACTTACCGACCAAGACAATAAGAAGGACAACGCTGAAGACAGCCGCCAAGAAGCACACCGCAGCAAAGAGTTTGTCTTTGGCTTTCCTCGCCGAGAGGTTGCCAGTTTTTGTTCCTATGCCAGTGAGGGCCATCCTAGTAGACCCTCCTGTACTTTCGAACGAAGATGTTCGCCAGGATGTTCATCCCCAGCGTTAAGACGAACAAGGTGATTCCGACGGCAAAGACCGATTGGTACTCAATGGAGCCTCGAGACAAATCTCCCTTACTCGTATTCACGATGTAGGCAGTCATTGTCTGGATCTCGTCACCTGGATTCAGGGTGAGTCTCGGGGTAGCTCCTGCCGCGATTGTCACTGCCATTGTCTCGCCAATCGCACGACTCAGGGCAAGAATAAAGGCGGCGATGATTCCGGAAAGGGCGGCGGGAACTACGATTCCCAGGGTCACTTCTGTCTTGGTGGCCCCAATGCCGTAGGCTCCCTCGCGCAGAGATTTAGGCACAGCCGAAATCGCATCTTCACACAAGGAGGCAACCAGGGGCAGGGTCATGATTCCAACCACGATTGCCCCAGAAGCTGCGTTTAAGGGAGAAGCCCCTGGGTGAACCGTTTGGATGAGGGGAGAAATCAGATTGAGGGCAAAGTAACCAAAGACGACGGAAGGGATTCCAGCCAAGAGCTCAAGGGCTGGCTTGATGATTCGGCGCACCTTTTGAGGGGCATATTCTGCCAAATACACTGCCACAAGAAGCCCGAGGGGAATCGAAACCAATCCAGAACCGAAAGTGATGAGAAGAGTCCCGATCACGAGGGGCAGGATGCCGAATTCCCCTTGAGTGGGAAGCCACTTGATTCCCGAGAAGAATTCTGCCGCCGGTACCTTCTGGAAGAAGGTGAGGGATTCCGTTCCCAATACAAAAACGATCCCCAGGGTGATGACCACACAAAAGGCCGCAGAAAGGAAACAGAGTCCCTTTGCTGCGGCCTCAGTGAGCTTCTTGGCAAGCAGTGCCTTGTCGCGGACTTCTAGCCCGCCGCGAACCGATTCGTTAGGAATGCTTGCCACCCGAGGATCCTTTGGTTAGTTAGCAGCTGACTGCTTGATCACGTCCGCGAAGGTCATTCCTGGCTTGAAATTTTGCATAAACGAGCCAGTTTTCATCGCATTGACATGATCCAACGCAAGCTTGTAGGAATCGTTGGGGAGGGGGACGTAGTTCGTGAGGCGAATCGGCTCATTGTTCGCATCTGGGTTCAAAATGAACTCAACGAACGACTTGACGGCTGGCTTCGTCTCAAGAGACTTCTTGTTGATGTACAGGAGAAGGGGTCGGCTGAACGGAGTGTAGGTTCCATCCAGGATGGTTTGTTCGCTCGGGGTGACTGGTTTACCGTTTGCTACGACTGGCACGGCTCTCGTATTTTGCGCCATCTTCATGTAGGCGAAGCCGATGAAGCCGAAAGCGTTTGCATCGCGGCCGAGGGCCTTGATCAAGGGTTCGTACTCAGCTTGGCGAGACACGATCTCTGGTTCGCTGCGGACATTATCATTCTTGCCGACGACCACTTCGTTAAAATAGTCATAGGTTCCATGGGCTTCCGTCGGGCCATACAGCTTGATGGGGGCATTGGGCCAGGCAGGATTCACCTGGTTCCAGGTCAGGGCTGTGGTTCCTTTCTCCCACATCACTTTCAACTCTTCCAAAGTTACTTGAGTCATCCAGGTATTGCTCTTGGGAACCACCATCGTGAGTGCGTCATAGGCGATGGGGATCTCGATGAACTCGATGTTGGCTGCCTTCAACTTTTCGATTTCGTCTGGCTTGATGGGACGGCTTGCCGTGGCGATATCGATCTCGCCTGCAGCCAGCTTCTGAAATCCTGCCCCAGTACCTGCCTTGCTTACGGTGAAGCGGGCCCC
The DNA here is from genome assembly GCA_025455775.1 of Fimbriimonadaceae bacterium. Taxonomy (GTDB): domain Bacteria; phylum Armatimonadota; class Fimbriimonadia; order Fimbriimonadales; family Fimbriimonadaceae; genus JALOLT01. The sequence goes on along the minus strand of JALOLT010000102.1, from coordinate 4,712 downwards.
TGGGTTTGCTTCGCCATAGACTTCCTTCAAAGCGTCAGCGATTGGGAAAACAGTGCCGCTCCCGTCAATCACGACGGTTCCTGAGGCACCTTGCTCGGTCTTACCGGCCGATCCTGGCGTAGTGGCACCACTGCTAGCTTGTTCGCCGGAACCGCATCCAACGAGGGAGAGGGCCAGAGCACAGGCTCCCATGGCCGCCAAAGTTACTTTCAGAATGGTCATTTGGTTGTCCTCGACCTCTCCATACTGCGAGAGAAGTGTTAAGGAATTGTTAAGACTTCCAGGACCGCGACCGCGACGGCTGTTCCCCTCTCGTGACTGATCGATAGATGCACTTTGTCTCCTTGACTCAGGCGACCTTCCCTCAGAAATTTTGCTTGGGGACGACCCTCTGCATCCGGCAAAATCTCGACTGCCGTCCAAGACCGCAGGTGCGGGATGCACTTTGCCAAAGCCTCTTTAGCAGCCCATCTTCCCGCTACTTGCTGAGGAGTTCGGCAATAAGCCATTTCCTTCTCAGTTAAGATTCGTTCGAGGAAGCCAGGGCGAGCCATCGCCTTCGCGATTCGTTCGACCGACACAATGTCGATGCCAACCGCGCGGATCATTTAGACTTATTGGCCTCTTGGAGCATCTCCGCCAAATCGACGATCCGAATCTCTTCTTGCGTGACTTGCTTGAGCGAAGCGTCGAGCATGATTCGGCAGAAGGGGCATGCGACAGCGACTTCTTTTGCCCCGGTTGCCAATAGTTCTTCGGCGCGACGATTTCCTGGCCTTTGGTCTGGGGTCTCCTCCATCCACATTCGACCTCCTCCCGCTCCGCAACAGAGGGTCTTGGTCGCCTTGTGTTGAGGTTCAGCAAAGATTTCGATCGGAGTGGGGTCAGTGAGAGACTTTGCGAGCAGACTTTTGTCGGAGTCATGGTTCGACTCCTGCCCCACAAGAGAGCGGGGAGCGTCTGAGATGTTGTTTACCCGTGCCAGGTAGCAAGGATCATGGTAGGTCACTTTTCCTGGTTGGGGGCTTGCTGGCTGAAGTCTGCCTTCGCTCACAAGCTGACCCAATAGTTGGGTGTGGTGCCAGACCTCCATCTGGGAACCAAATTGGCCGTACTCATTCTGGAGGGTGTTTAGGCAGTGAGGGCAGGCTGTCACCACTTTTTTCACCCCATACTTTTGGAAGACAGAGATATTGGCTTGAGCCTTATCCTGGAACGTAAATTCGTCACCCATTCTTCTGGCTGGATCGCCGGTGCAGGCCTCTTCTTTTCCTAAACAGGCAAAGCTCACTCCTGCTTGTTTCAAGAGCGAGGCAACTGCCTTTGTTGTCTTTACAGCCCCTGGATCAGTGGCTCCTGCACATCCCACCCAGAAGAGGTATTCAAAATCCCCCCCTTCGCGGCAAAGAGGAACTGCGAGTCCCTTCATCCAATCTTCCCTTGAGTTCGCTGGCGCGCCCCAGGCGTTGCTGGTGCTTGCCACTTGGCGGAGCATCACGGCACCAGTCCCGCTCAATTTTCCCTCTGCCACCAGATTCCGGCGGGCATCCACGATGAGGTCAACGTGGCGGATCAGGACCGGGCAAGCCTCCACACAGGCGTTGCAAGTGGTACAAGCCCAAAGGGCTTCCTCGCTGATCCTAGCCGGTACTGAGTCGTCTACCACCATCGCCCGATGGATATCTTGCACGACCTGCTTCGGGTTGAGAGTTTTGCCAACGCCGTAAGCTGGACAAACTTCGGTACAGCGTCCGCAGCTCATGCAGGCATCGAGGCTCATCAGGTGCCAGCGAGAATAGTCCCTGGCTTCTGCCACCCCGATCTTGCCGGTTTTCTCAACTTCCTCAAGGCTAATCGGTTGGAGCTCTCCCATCTTTTGTTCGGGGGCTCCAGCTGCGGTCAAAGTCGCGACCACGATATGTTTAAGCCGCATATGGGGGAGCATGATGAAAAAGCCCCAGACCCAGATCATGTGGAACCACCAGATTCCGACATAGGCCTGGTTGCTGAGCCCAGGGGCGAACTGGGCGAGGGGATAGGCGACAACCGAAGCCCAATCCCAAGGTTGGGGGTTGTTCGAAATCCGGGCCGCGCTCAGAAGGTAGCCAGTGACTCCGAGCATGAAAAGGACAAACAAAGCCACGGAGTCCATCCGCTCGTGGGTGATCGCGTTGTGTCGGTTCCGAGAGAGCTTTCCTTCCTGATCGGGAGAAGGGTAGCCAAAGCGACGAATCAGCAGGAACCTTCGTCCAGCTGCCCAAACAATGCCAAAGATGAAGAGAAGCCCCAGTAGGTCAAATACAGTCTCGTAGACCAGATAGTAGGTTCCGCGGTGGAAGTTCGGTAAGCCAACGATCGGCCCGTAGGAGGCAAAAGCTAAAAGAGTCGTCGCGACGAACATCGCCAGAAAGCCATAAAAGATGAGGAGGTGCATCGGCGCGCCAGACTTTGGGCGGCTACCAGCGACTTTTCTTTGGGCAAGGACGTAGGTGATGATCCCTTTCCAGTAGTCTGGTGTCCAAGTGATCGGCTGACCTTTCATCCAGAATCGGCTCTTGCGATAAAAAACCCAACCCATGTAGGCAAGGCTCAAGAACGTAATGAGATAGAAGGCGACTTTGCCTTCTGGTCCGATGTGCAGGAACTCCTGTCTGGTCGGTATCACCTCCCCAGTTTAGCCGTTTCTATAGGGGAGCGGATAGTGGAGCGACTCGGAACGCGATGGTCAAATCACGAGTTTTTCCAAGTGGAGTTCTCCCTTGCACCAGGAGTGGCACTGACCAACGAGCAGGACTCGGTCGTCTTCGAGCTCACAGGCGACGAGGCCGGTTTCTTGAGAGAGTTGCAGCCCCATGACAGAGTCGATGCCGAGATGGTTTGCCCAGTAGGGGCCGAGGGCGCAGTGGGCGGAGCCAGTGACAGCATCTTCAAAGATTCCGACATTTGGGGCGAAGACTCGGCTGACGAAGTGCACACGATCGGTGGGATCGCCTGCCTGGGCAGTGATGATAACAGCTCTCTGGCCCATCGCCGCGAGGTTCTGCCAGCTTGGCTGGTAGTTCTTGACGGAGTCGATTGAGTCCATCACCACCAGCCAATCCATGCGGTTTTTGCCACTGAAGAGCACCTGGGAGTCAGAGAAGGGGGCAGAGTCTGGCAAAGGCTCTGGGTGAACTTCTTCGCGCGGGAAAGACATGACTCCGACCCCATCCTCTGTGTGGCAAACCAAAGCTCCGCTTCTGGTGTGGAACGTGATGGTTCGTTTTGCAATGTCTTGATGGGTCAAAACATGGAGGGCTGCCAAGGTTGCATGGCCACAGAGATCCACCTCACTTTCCGGCGTGAACCAGCGGAGTTCGTACTCGTTCTCCTGATCAAGGGGGACGAAGAAAGCAGTTTCGGCTTGGCGGATCTTGTGGGCGAGGCATTGCAGAGTTCCATCATCGAGCCAGTCGCTGAGCGGCACGACCCCAGCAGGGTTCCCCGAAAAAGGCTTTGTGGGAACAGTGAAGGCATCAACCAGAAAGAAGGGGAGGTTCATCGCGATTGACCAGAGGATACCGGTGCAACGACGGCGATTCCTGCACGTATTGCAAGACAACGAAATGGAACGCAAGCGTTTTCCTGGCTTAACCAAAGAGGCCTTTGTGGCTGATACGGATCAAAAGGCTCTTGATAGCCTGAAAAAGATCCCCCTCTTGCCCACCGTTGTGCAGAAGTTCTACGAGCATGGCTTTGATCGTTGGATTTATTGCTGGAACATGGCGATGAGCGTTCGCTGCTCTCCCACCCAGTACAAAACGATCTATGAGATCAATCGGGAATGCTGCGCGATTTTGGATATGCCAGAGCCGGAGATCTACTTGACCGGCAACCCTTTTCCGAACGCCTTTGCTGGTGGGGTTGAAAGGCCCTATATCGTTCTCCGGAGTTCCATCATCGACACCCTCAACGATGAGGAGCTCTTTCACTTGATTGGTCACGAGTTGGGTCACATCAAGTCCGGGCACATTTTGTACTTCAGCGTCGCCACCGTGTTGATCCCGATCATGGAGTTGATCGCTCGGCGCACCTTCGGTCTTGGTGATGCTGCCCAAGTGGCCCTTTACGCTGCCTTCTTTGAATGGATGCGCCAGGCCGAGATTAGCGCGGATCGGGCAGGACTCTTGTGTGCCCAAGACTTCCAGCTTTCTGCTCGTTCAAACCTGATGCTGACCTCTGGCCCGAATCGCCTGGCTCATGAGTCCTCGGTGGAAGCGTTCCAGGATCAGGCCAGGATGTATCAGGACATGGACTTTTTTGACAGTATTGGTAAGCTCTTGATTAGCCTGAACTACTCCTTGTGGGCGAGCCATCCGATGCCGGTTCACCGCACCCAGGAGCTCGAGAAGTGGTTTTTACACGGCGGTTACGAGCGGATTTTGAAAGGGAACTACATTCGTGAACAGGTTGGTTAGGCCTTCAACAATTGCTGGGTTGGGAACAATATTCTGTAAAAAAGGTCCTCGGCGGGAATTTGCCCTAAAGTTCGGCTGTTGAAGCTCCATGATGATCAGTGTGAACTGGTCTCCAGGCAGACTCTCCGGTCCAGAATCGAGAGCTGACCTGACAGCGATGTGAACCAAAAAAACGCACTTGACCGACGCGGATTTGTCCTCTCCTTCCGCGCCGGTCTTTTTTCGCCTGGATTTTTGTTTCCGGCGGGGGGGAGA
>JALOLT010000101.1 GCA_025455775.1 Fimbriimonadaceae bacterium | reverse complement strand
CGCTTGAAGTCGACCGAGAGGTTCACAACCACGACTCCATCCATCGCCAGAGAAGCTCTTTCGGCCAGAACTTCCTCCGTGACAGGTACGTTTCCGTGTTGGTCGATCAAAACTTCGCCCCAGGCGACCTTCCCGTCCACGAAGGCATTGTCGGAGTCGATGCAAAGGCGAGATCCATTCTCCAGCAGAAACATGCGGTGCTCTGCATGGCCCATTTCTTTGGCCATTTTCAGATATTGGTGCTGATGCCTCGGTTCCCCATGAACCGGAGCGAGATAGAAAGGCTTTGTGAGTTGAATCATTTTCTTAAGCTCCTCTCGGTAGCCGTGTCCACTCACGTGGATCGGGGTTTCGTGCTCAGTCACGACTCTGGCTCCCAGGCGGAAAAGGCGATTGACGGTTCGCCAGATGCCTCCTTCGTTTCCAGGGATGGGGCGAGCAGAGTAGACGATTGTGTCACCGGGAATGATGCGGAGGCGGTTGTACTCAGATCGGCTCATTTGGCTCAAAGCGGCGGTGGGCTCGCCTTGACTACCAGTCACCAAAACGCAGACCTGGTGGGGTGGGAGCTTTCCTGCATCCTCGATCGGGAGATAGACATTATCCGGGATGCGAAGGTATTCCATGCTCTGGCACATTCGCACTGTCATGTCCATTCTTCGGCCTGCGACTGCTACTTTTCGGCCTGTTTTTGCCGCGACATTCACTGCCTGTTGCATGCGGTGGATGTTGCTGCTGAACATCGTGATGAGGACTCTGCCAGGGGCCTCACGGAAAATTTCGAGATAACCCTCTGCCACTTCGCTTTCGCTCGGGCCCCAGCCGGGACGATCGACATTAGTCGAGTCGCTGAGGAGGAGAACAACTCCTTCGTGTCCCAGATCGGCGAGTCTCGCTGTGTCGCTCACTGCCTCGTCTACTGGCCGAGGGTCAAACTTAAAGTCACCGGTAAAGAGAACGATCCCGTGAGAGGTACGAACAGCGAGTGCGTTCATCTCTGGGATTGAGTGAGTGAGGTGAATCGCCTCGACCGAGAGAGCTCCCACTTCGACTTCTTGTCCTGCCCTCAACCTCTTGATTGTGACGTCCAGGTCCTTAACCCTTTCCCTGAGCTTGGAGAGGATCATCGCTTCGGCGAGGGGAGAGCAGTAAATCGGAACCTTAAACTCTTGAACGAAGAAGCTCAGGGCCCCGACATGGTCTTCATGAGCGTGGGTGATGAAAACCCCTTTCAGCTGATGCTTGTGCTCTCGCAGGAATTCGAAATCCGGGACAACGATATCAACCCCGTAGTGTTCGCTGTGAGGGAAACTGAGTCCGCAATCGATGAGGATCATATCCTCACCCTGGCGCAACACAGTACAGTTCTTTCCGATCTCTCCTGCGCCACCCAGGGGGATCACTTCAAGCAAACTCATCGTTGAGGATTGTACTTGTCGAAGGGCTGGTCGCCTCGGGCCAGGAAGGGCACTTTGGGAATGGTAGACGTCCCGACTCCAAAACTGTCAGGACTCGAATTCTTGTGGGGAGAAGCCGCGCCCAACCGGCACCTTGACTTCTAAACCCCTTCCAGACGTTTTCGAACTTGCTTTTCACCCAGGGCGATCAAGGGGCTCTGGAGTTCCGCATCCTGCAAGGCCTTCATCTCTGGCCCGCCAGCCTTCGCATCATCAAGGAACCTTCGAGCGAAAGCACCATTTTGAATCTCGTCGAGGATCTCGCTCATTGCCTGACGCGAGGCCTCACCCACAACCCTTTTGCCGTTAAGCAGTGAACCGTAGCGAGCTGTGTCGCTGATCGCAGCTCTCATCCCATCCAAGCCCCGGTCATGCATTAGATCAACCAAGAGTTTCACCTGACGAACGACCTCTAGGTAGGCGACCTCTGGCTGATATCCCCTGGTCACGAGGGTCTCGAAACCAGCCTTCACGATCTCTGGCACCCCACCGCAAAGAACCACCTGTTCCCCGAAAAGGTCACTCTCTGTCTCTTCGCGAAAAGTCGTTTGGACGACTCCTGCCTCCAGACAACCCATCGCCTGGGAATATGCGAGGCAGCGAAACCAGGCGTCTCCCGTGATGTCCTGATGAACCGCGACAACGCCATTGAGCCCTCTTCCTTTCAAGAAGGAGTCTCGAACCTGGTGACCAGGTCCGCTAGGAGACACCATCACGACATCCCCATTCGAGGGAGGGTCAATCTGGCCACTCACGATGTTAAAGCCATGGGCGAAGACAAGGCAGTGTCCTGGCTGAAGGAAGGGCGCGACGTGACGGGAGAAAACTTCAGGCATTGCTAAGTCGGGAAGACAAAAGGAAATAAGATCTGCTTCCGGGACTCCTTGCTCTAGGGTGGTCACTGCCAACCCAGCAGCTTGGGCGACATCCCAACTCGGACTTCCTTGGCGCAGCCCCACTTTCACGTCAAACCCCTGATCGTTTGCGTTCAAGGCGTGAGCCTTCCCCTGGTTTCCATAGCCGATCACCAAGAGCTTAAGGGATTTAGCCCTCGCCAGATCAAGATCACGGGAGGAAAAAATGGTAGGCATTTAGGCAAGTTTAGTTCAAAGTTCGTCAAACAGGCTGGCTTGCACTGGCTTGGGCACAGGTCTTTCGAACAGCCTCAGGCACCGAAGGCAACATGCAGGAGCGTGACCAGCAAAGGAGTTTCCGAAGGTTACAACCAATGGCTTGCCAGGGTTCGAGATGGCATCGATTTGTTCCCTCCACCAGTAAAGCCGAGGGGTGACATCTCCGAGTTCCACTGAATCGCTCTCATATTGTCCGTGTCTGCCGCAGCACCTGAGATATAAGAAGTCTCCGGTATCGATTGGGGTGTAGGGAGGGTCAGCCATTGGGACCTGCCAACCTTCGCCAATCCCTGCCAGATCGGCCGATACCCAAACCACCTGGTGTCGCTTGAGGAGCGAGACGACCGAATCGTTCCACCAGCTTTTGTGACGAAACTCGACCATCAAAGGAAAACTCCGCCCAGCTTCCAGGAGGCGATCGAGTGCATACCTACGGTTCGAGGCAAAGGTTGGAGGGAATTGCAGCAGAATCCCCCCGAGCTTCGCACCAAGGCCTTCCCGGGACAGTTGACAAAAATCCTTGAGAGCCTGGGCAGTTTCCCTCTCGCAGGAGCCACCAAAATCGGTTTGGTGACTGATGGCCTGGGGCACCTTCAGGAAGAAGCGGAAGGACTCTGGCGTGTGATCTTGCCAGGTCAGGAATTGGGCCAACTTTGGAATGCCGTAAAAGGTGGTGTCGAGTTCAACCACAGGAAACTGAGTGGCATAGAAGGCAAGTCGTTTGCTGGGAGGAGTCGAAGGGGGATAGAAGATATTGCCCCATTCGGGATAGGCGAAGCCGATCGTTCCGACTGAAAGGGGCCGTGATTCTGGAGCGATTTGCCGATCTGGTTCGTAGAACATGGGGTGGATCAAAGTTTGTGGTCTGGGCCTACGTTCGAGCAAGTCTTGGCCTATCGAAAGGCGGCTTTGGCGGTGACGAGTCTGAAGCTAGGTTTGGATGAAGACTATGTCCAGGCGATTCTTGCCGACCAAATGGATGAATTTGGTCGCGCTAGTAAGCAGGGCCGAGAGGAATTGGCGGAACTCGACTTTGCCTCCTATAGTCGGCTCTTGGCGATTGAGTCCATTGTGAGATATGCAGCTACCGCGAGTGAGGGCCTTTGCCATGCGCCTGATTCGATCCAGGCAACAGAGGTCGTTGTCGGTGAGACCGGCGGTTTAGGCTCAGTTGATGATGCAAATGTCCTTTCGCGTCTCGAAGAGGGGCTTTTGCCCCTGGTGCCACTCTCGCCGGTTACAGATGGTGAGGACGCTTTGCTCGCCGCTGCATTTAATAGTCTGCGTTTCTACTACAGTTCAGTGGCTCATCGGTTGGTGAGAGAAGACTTACTCCAGCCGATTCTATCGGTGGCGGAGGTTTTGGTGCGGGGTGGTCAGGTTTCTGTGGCAGACGTGCGCTCGGCTTTAGCAGGGACGCTTCAGTCTTAGAAAGCCTCTTTTCCCCTGCATCGCCCGGCCCACGGCCAAGCCCGACCGGTTCATGATCGCATGAGCAAAGTCCCAGCACTCGTCCGGTCTGCCCCGGGCCGATGCAGGGTGAAAGTTCTCTTGCAGATGGCTGAAGTTCCAATGCAAGAAAGCCGCTATCGGAAACGCCAGATGACCGTTCCGAAACTGTTCAGAGCTCTGGCCGAGTAAACCTTCGCGTGGCCATCTGCAAATACCACCGGAGTTCGCCCATTGTTTCGACCATCTGCCCCGAACCGGGCGAAAATCGGCTTCAACCGGCCAGCAGAGAGGGTCGGTGAATTCGGATAGTTCACATCCCCAGGGGTCGTTACCAGATCCCGATCCGCGATGAGGGGGAGCCCTTTGCTGTAGTCACCATCAGGAGAATTGAGCCCATTGTAGGGATTGAAGACGTAGCCGCGATGCCTGGTGGTGAAGTTGTTGGCGGGAGCATTCGCAGTCACGGCAAAGAGGCCAACCAAGCTGGGTTCCTCAGCGCGGCTGAAGTTCGCAGCCCCAGCGAATCCTTCCGTGCCAGGCAAGGCGGCCCCCTCGACTGCCCCACCGAGGGGATCGACGCCGGTCGCATCGCTGTAGCCGACGCTCTGATGATGACGATTGCTCCAGCTACTCGAATAGGCTCCGCCAGAATCAGGCGTAACAAAGATCTGGGTGTTCTTTACGTAGCTTTGCAAGGCTTCGGTCCAGATCAAGGGGGTTGAACCGACCACAGGGGGGCGATTGCTGGCTGGCACAAAAAAGTCGTCGTGGTCGCTGGCATACATCAGAACCGACGCGGAGAGCTGCCTCATCTGGGCCAAGGATTGAGACTGTTTGGCCGAAACCTTAGCCTGAGAGAAGACAGGAAAGAGGATCGCGGCTAAGATCGCGATGATCGCAATCACGACCAAGAGTTCAACGAGGGTAAAGCCGCGGGTCTGCATAAGGACTAGAACAAGCTAACCGTCATTTTAGCACCTTGGTTTCCCTGTTCCAACAGAGAAGGAGGAGTGAAACGCGGGAATGAACACCAACAAAACAGGGCCTTGCACATCCCCAAAAGCTCGCTAGATCCCCGAGATTCCAAGTATTTCTGCCAGTGTTGGCGCCAGAAGACACCCCTTTAACACAACCTTAACCCCCTCTTAACTTTACCGGCTCAGGATTCTTTGTTGGTTTGGTCTTGCATTGAAGGCCTTATTGAAAATTCGAGTTAGGAAAGAAGATCATGAAAAAGCTCTTAGTCTTGGCAGCTGCAGTTGTCACAGTTGGCGCGGCAAACGCTCAAATCATCACCCAGTGGAACTTCAACGGAACGAGTGCCACCACCGTTCCTGGTGGAGCCACGAGCCCAACCGCTCACATCGGCACTGGTACCGCTGCTCTGCTAGGTGGAGTCACTGCCAGTTTCTCATCCGGAACCGCCAATGGTGGCTCCTCGGACCCAGTCACCACAAGCCCAGCAAACTATGGTTGGCAAACAACAACCTACGCTGCCCAAGGCACAGGCAGTGGCACCAGAGGCGTTGAGTTCCGCGTGAGCACAGCTGGACAACAGGGAATCATCGTTGACTTCGATGTTCGACACAGCAACACCTCCAGCCGATGGCTGCAATTCCAGTATACGACCGACGGAACGAGCTTCATCGATTCTTTGAAGTTTGAGAACTCGGCGGGAGACACCTGGTTTAACAACTTGACCGTTGACCTCTCTGGCGTGAGTGCCGTGAACGACAACGCAAACTTCGGTTTCCGCATCGTCACAATCTTCGACCCGAACGGCTCAGGCTACGTGGCAGCAAGCTCTGCCGGCGGCTATGCTGGTACAGGAACCCTTCGCTGGGACATGGTGACCGTCACTGGCCAGCCAGTTCCAGAGCCAGCCACTATGACCATTCTCGGACTTGGTCTCGCTGCTGCTGCTCTTCGCCGCCGCAAGAAGTAAGAGCGTCCTCGCTTAATCTAGCAAACGGGGTTGTCTCAAAAGAGACAGCCCCGTTTTAGCTTCATATCATATAGCTGTTTCGTCGCCTGAAGCCACTCTCAGACAGACCCCTGGAACTGCCTGGTAGGGGATTGAACCTGTGGAAAATGCCTGCCCCGCCTCCCCGAGGCCACGCCCTCCCCTCCGCTGCGCTTCGGGGCTGCGCCTCGGCAGGGCAGGTGAGTTTCTAAGACTCGATCGGACTGGATTCTTGGTAGCCAACCTCGGGGCTCTCACAATTGAGAAAGCCCCGAGATTGTTTGAAGCAGTGTCTAGCGCTTGGTGCTCGTTTGGCCTCCCAAGCAGCATCTCTCCGCACTCAGAACAGCGCTTATCTTATCGAACAATCTTGCGAAACTTCTCCACGATCATTTTGTCAATTCGAGCGAAGAGCGCCGGACTCATGACTGTTTGGTGATCGCCGGGAAGGATCTCGACAACAGCATCTGATCCCAAGGCCTTCAGATCCGCCTGAACCAGCTTCACAGCCCCTTCCAGGTAAAACGTGTCTGTCTCAGCTCCAAAGATATGAATCTTCCCTTTGAGTTTCGGGCCAAGCTTCTTCCAGTTACTTCTCAGGATGTGTCCGATATCATAGCGACGCCACGTTTGGGCCACCTTGCCATCGATGACTCCTGTGTCTCGGTTCCACAAAGGAAGAGGCTCACCATTCCTCCCTCGTTTGCTGAAGACTGCCTCTAGCGATCCCAATTGTTCACCACGAAGCGGGCGTTCCATCGCACAAAAATCCTGGAGCCAAAGAACTGGCTCCAACCCCCGCCTGGCGATAGGCCGTCGCGTCCCTTCGCGATCCTTGTACATGTTTTCTCCCGGTTGATAGATGTTGATCCCGCAAAAATCTCGAAAGTCGATTGAGTCGGGAGCAGTCGACCACACGCCACTGAACAAGTCTGGATAAGTGACTTGAAGCCAGAGACTCGACCAGCCACCACTGCTATGGCCCCCCAAAAAGCGTGCTTCAGGGATGGTTCGGAATCTCTTATCGAGGGCAGGGATGAAGTCCCTTGTAAAGGCTTGGCCCCATGGCCCGTTGTTGTCGCTGTCGGCAAAAACGTGGTGACCAGTTGGACACTCGGGATTCATGATGACGAGGATGAAGGGCTCTCCGGCCAACAAGGTTCCCCGGTGGGAGTTCTTTCCGCTAAAAGCCCAGTGGCTCCCACCGAACCCAGGAATATCAAACAAAACTGGGAAACGACGATTCGGCTCCTTCAGATAGGCTTCTGGGAGCACAACCGCCCCTCGAACAAAGGTCGGCCTGCCATAAAAACCAGTCAGGGGACGGGATTCTACTGCCAGTTCTTTGATGGCGTCAGTGTCCTTGAAGACCGGCGATGGAATAACCTCGGTACATTTCAGGTTTACAACCAGAGGCTGACCAGCGACTTTGGTTACCTTCTGCGGCTGAGAATAGATGTTTCCCGGGCTCGAACCAAGTCCGCGGCCCCCTAGGTTTCGATCCACCACCGCCTGAACATAGTATTCGCCGGGAGCGAGTTCACTCGGCTTGCCGGGAAATCCCGTCGCATTCTGATCACTGATCACCATCGTGGTACCAGGCTTCACCCTTGCAAACTTCGCACTATAGATCGGTTCCGGTTTAAACCAGTCTGGCCCTAACCTGGGAGTCTTGTTTTGGAGGCTGAGGTAGACCGCGACTTTCCCCGTGAACGGCTCAGGGAGAGTCTTCTGATCAAAAGTGACTTCGAACCGGACCTGAGCGAAGGCAAAACTACTGGCCAGAAGCAAAAGTAAGAGCAATCCAGCCGAACGTAGTTTATGGGTCATCCCTGAAGTGTATCGCAAACCCTTTTTCCTGGGCTACGTTTGAGGCGGAGGTCGATGCCGAACCAAGGCAACAGGTTGAGGCACGAAGGACACCTCTGGAGTGAGGGGTTTTCCGCCACCCCAAGAAGGTGTCCCATGGCCGATAAGACTCTTAGAACTTGATGGAGACCATGCCGTAGCCCCACCATTGCTTCCTTGTGCCAAGCCCGTTCCGGTTCTTGATAAAGTTGCCTGGGTCAAAGAAGGCGACTCCTAACGCGACGGAACTCTGGGGGTTGATCACCTGGCTAAACTCAAGGTCGATTTCGTTCCCCAAGCTCTTGCCACTATTGCCAGTGGCATCGCGAAATGCGCCACTTGGGCCATTGTTGGCTCCGCCACCTGCTCCGTACCAAGCATCACTCGCGTCGAACAGAGAGAAGGCGTGGTAAGCCAACTTGAGGGTTGACTGCCTGCCAACCTTTTGGTGGATTTGCAGAGAAAGCTCCTGCATGTTCTTCCATCCGAGTAAATCCATGCTGCCGTAGAACTTGTGATTCGTCGGGTATAGATTATCGAAGGTCTTAGAGTGATTTCCTGATTGACCACCACTTGCAAAGTTGTATTCTAACCAAATGGTGGTTTTCCTTGAGAGGTCGTGAGTCAAACGAAAATGTCCTGCATAGGCATCCAAATCGCGTGGGCCAACTTCTCCCGTTTGGGCTGCCCATTCAACCTCTGCCTTTGTCTTTTGGCCGACCTTGCCCTTCCAGAGGTGGTTGAGAGTATGAACTCTGGTATCGCCAGCCGCAGTCTCGTCTTCTTTGTATAGGTAAGACAGTTTTCCAAAGCTGAAGTCTTTGCTCACGCCTGCTACGAACACGTTTGGCACAAAGGTCACATTTTGGTCAAGGCGGAATGCGAACACGTCTAGTCCCCCTGGTGCCTGATAGCGAACGCCATCCATGGCTCTTGCCACGTTGGCCCACTCCAGAGGGCCGATCAGCCTTTCATCTCCCAGAGCGATCTTCTGACGTCCGACAGTTAGTTTCTCCTTCCCCAGGGCGAAGCTCACGTAGGCTTGGGAGGCATCGACGTTCTCGATGGAGAAATTCCGGCGCTCGGTCCACACTTGGCTGTGAGCATACTGGCCCTGGATCCGAACCGTGGCATTCTTCAAAGTCGCTGTGATGCCTGGCCTGATTCTGGTGAGAAACTCGCTGCGGTTGTCGTGGTTCGGGCCAAAGAAGTCTCGATCCGTGCGGCGTTCAAACCGGAACCTGGTTTCGACGTCGGCTTTCATTTTCACTTGATCAGCTTGGCTGGTCGCGTTTTCGATCAAGGCGGAGAAGATGGGTGCGAAAAAGATCATTCAGGTTGTCCCTCTTGAAAGAGAGTGTTGCCAAGAAAAAAATTTGGCAGTATGACGGCCATCATATTCTTCGCCCCCGAAACCATCCAATATCGAATTGGATCGAAACAAACCATGTTCACCGAACTGGAGATGCTCAGATGAACCTACGTTCAATCCTCACCTTGGCAGACGTTCCTCCCAAGTTGCGTTATGCCAGCTTTGTAGGTCTTGGAGTTTTTGCTGGCTTAGGATTTTATGTCGCCCACATCAGCCGGGCGACGAGCTACCTTTCGGACAAGCCAGAGACCTGCATCAATTGTCACGTGATGAAGCCTTACTATGCTTCGTGGCAACACTCCAGCCATGCGAATGCTGCCACTTGCACCGACTGTCACGTTCCCCACGACAGCCTCGTGAGCAAGTACGCATACAAGGCCAAGGACGGAGCCAGGCACTCCACGATTTTCACCCTCAGAAAAGAGCCTCAGGTTCTTCGCGCAACAGCCGAGGCACGGGAAGTCATCCAAGCCAACTGCATCCGATGCCACACCCAACTTGTGAGCGAGCTACCAGGCGTAACAGCCCACTCGACAGACCGATCCTGCGTTGAGTGCCACCGCGAAGTCCCCCACGGACGGGCAGGGTCGCTGAGTTCATCCCCGAACGCCCTGACTCCTGGCCTCCCCCGCTCAGGATTCGACAGTTTTAAGAACCCCCACTCTCCGGAGAAAAAACAATGAAGAGCGATCAGCAATCGAACAAACCCAAGGGGGCCGCAATTGGCTGGCTCATCCTGGGCGGAACTGCCATCGGTGTCTTAGCTCTGGGGTTGCTCGCGAGCACGATTCTCGAACGACGCCAAGAGACTGAGATGGGCAGACTCACCCTCAAAACTCCCATCGCTCAATGGGAGGCTGACAATGCAAAGTGGGGGGTTAACTTCCCCCGCGAATACGACACGTGGCGAATGACCAGCAAGATGGATGGCGAGACCAAGTTCGGCGGGAACAAGATGCGCGACCATCTGAAAAGCAACCCTAAAATGGTCGTTCTTTGGGCTGGCTATGCCTTTGCAAAAGACTACAACGCTCCTCGCGGCCATTCTTACGCTGTCGAAGATGTCACCAACACGAAGCGACGCAATCCCAATACGCCAGCGACTTGTTGGACCTGCAAGAGCCCAGATGTCCCGCGCCTCATGGCTCGCGACGGGGTTGATGAGTTCTACGCCAAGAAGTTCACGGACTACCAGAAGGAAGTCACCAACTCAATCGGCTGCGCTGACTGCCACAACGAGAAGACCATGGCTCTTCAGATCAGCCGTCCAGCCCTGAAAGAAGCCCTGGAATCGCAAGGCAAAGACATCGCCAAAATCACTCACCAGGAGATGAGATCCCTCGTCTGTGCTCAGTGCCACGTCGAGTACTACTTCAAAGGCAA
>JALOLT010000168.1 GCA_025455775.1 Fimbriimonadaceae bacterium | reverse complement strand
TCTTGCCCAAGTGCCGAGCAGGGAAGTGAAGCCCCCCAAGAAGCCAGCCAAGAACATTATCTACATGGTGAGTGACGGGATGAGCCTTGGCGCTTTCAGTCTGGCTGACCAGTACCTGATGGTCACGGCGGGGAGACCATCTCACTGGCATCGTCTGATGGGTGAGGCTGATGTCGTGAACGGTCTGATGGACACTCGCTCCTTGAACTCTTTGGTCACAGACTCTGCTGCTGCCAGCAGTTCGTGGGGTTCCGGGCGCCATGTCTGGAATGGAATGTTAAATTGCTACCCCGACGGCACGAAGCTACGCGTTCTGTATCACGTCCTAGCGGAGCAAGCAAGGATGAGAACTGGTCTCGTCACAACCACTCGAATCACCCACGCGACTCCTGCGGGATTCTCGGTGAACTCCATGAGGCGGGACGATGAGGATCTGATCGCCTCCGAACAACTGAAGGCGAGGGTTGATGTGTTGCTCGGTGGGGGTTCTCGCCATTTCGATTCTGCCACGCGCCGTGACAAGAGAGATCTGTTCGGTGAAGCTAGCCAAGCAGGCTATCAAGTCGCCAAGACCAAAGAAGATTTGCTCAAAACCACGAGTGGTAAAGTCTTGGGCCTCTTTCACCCCAGCAGTTTGCCGTTTACGGTAGATCACCTGGCGAGCGAAGAACTAAAACGGACGATCCCGACCCTGAAGGAGATGTCGATGAAGGCGATTGACCTGTTGAAGGGAAGTTCTGATGGATTTGTCCTCCAGATCGAGGCGGCGAGGGTGGATCACGCTGCCCACCCCAACGACTCTGCTGGGCTCCTTTTCGACCAAATCGCCTTCGATGATGCAGTCCAATCTGTGATGGAATGGGCGCGACAGGACGGCGAGACTGCCGTCGTGGTGACCAGTGACCACGGAAATGCGAACCCTGGGTTGAATGGGAGCGGGCCTGAGTATGGCAACTCAACCAAAGGGTTGGAAGTGATGGCTTTGGCAAAATCGAGCTATGAGGCAATGGTTCCGCAGTTACCCAAGGAGTGGAAGGCGAGTGACCTTCAAGAGATGGTGGAGGCCAAGCTCGCAATCAAGCTAACGACGGCTGAGGCGGAGCTGGTTGTGTCTGCCAGAGAGAAGAAGTCGCCTCTGAGTAGTCATTCTCAATACGGAAGTGTGGAGAATCATCTGGGGATCGTTCTAGGGAACACAACCCACATCGGCTGGACTGGCTCGAGCCACACGAGCGATACCACGCTCGTGACTGCCTTCGGGCCAGGTAAAGAGTTTTTCCAAGGCGTGACGGCGAACATTGACGTCTTCAACTGGTTTTTGAGTCATAGAGGTTTGAAGGTCACAAACCCGGAGATGACTTTCGAGGATGCTCGAAAGTTCATGGACTCAGGGCGGACTTCTGCCCTTGCCGCAACTGAGGACCACTGGGTGTAGGATCCGAGCTGGCTGCCCCGCCTCCCCGAGGCCACGCCCTCCCCTCCGCTTCGCTTCGGGGCTGCGCCTCGGCAGGGCAGGTAAGTGTCCATGAGTCGATCGGACTGCATTCTTGGAAACCAGGAGGCTGCCACTTTTGCGACAGCCCCCCTGAGAGGAACTTTCTTGAGTTGATGCGTTTACCTGGCAGCGCTCACCTTTCTGCGACGTCGAAAAGCCGCGATCAGTCCGAGCCCTGCCAGTGTCATTGGTTCCGGAACCGGGGTGTAGGTGGATCCATAGGTGAAGTTATCGAGAGCAATGCTGCCCACGCCACCAGGTGCGCTGGTGAGCTCGACGGTCAAGGATCCTGAGAAGGGGTTGCTCAGGTGAGCATAAGTGCCAGTACTCGTATGGATGACAGAACCATTCAGGAGGTAGTCCATCCTGCCGTCAGGACGGATCTGCAGCTTAAGGTTATTCCAGCCTGGTTGAGGAAGATTCGCCAAAGCAGCGGTAAACGCTGAGTCGGCAAAGGCGGTTATGTTGCCAGTAGCACGTCCCACCGAGAAGCCTGCGGTCGGGGAGTTGGCAAACATCCTGAACTGAACAGGAGAGTTGTTAGGACCAGCATAGTTAAAGTCAACTGAGAAATAGGGCAGGAACTGGGCTCGCATGGCCTGTTCATAAAGGCGTCGCTCTGCATTGTCAAATCCGGCCGCAACAGGAGCATTGTTGAACAAAGCGTTTGTCCCGACAAAGGAATTGTAGAAGGAAAGATCATATCCACCTGGGTTTTCGCCAAAGAGCCTGATTCTGGCTCCTGCAATCATGGAGCTGCCGGCTGAAAACAGGGGAGAATTCGCGTTGTTTCCCAGGATCGCTGCGCCGCTTCCACCGATGCCAAGACCAGCCCCGTAAGTCATAGAAGCCAGTGACTCAGGGCCCCCAACTTGGTTAGGCGCGCCAGTGTAGGTGCGATCCGCAAAGAAGGGGTTCATGGAACCACTCCAGGAACTATTGAAGTCGTGGACGACTTGGTATTGACCGAAAGCCAAGGCAGCGACTGCAACTGAGCCCACGAGAGAAATCGAAAGTCGAAATCTATTGTTCATTTCCTTTCCAAAACTCGAGAAGAAGAATTCTCGATAATTCAAGAGTTTGGAGAAATGGAAATGGAAATAGTGCTGGCTTGACTACTGGGTTCGATCGAAACTGGTAGCGCTAAGGGGAAGATGGCCGCCCCGTCACGGGGAGACTGTATTGTCATAATATTGATTATCAGAAATGTACGAATTTCTGAATGAGATCTCGTTTCGGTCGGTTTTGCTTGTGGCGCAGGGTCACGCGGCTGGTCGGCTTCGATGAATCTTAGAAGGTGCAACCCTTTTTCCTAGCGTCGTTCCGTGAGCGATCCTAGAGTCTGAGCAAATCTTCGATATCTGCGATGTAGCGCTTTCGAGAGCCAGGAGCCATGAAGTCTGCATCAA
>JALOLT010000167.1 GCA_025455775.1 Fimbriimonadaceae bacterium | reverse complement strand
CAAGCACCAGCCCGAGCCCGAGCTTGTCTTGATAGAACCTTTTCGTCTCTCCGAGATCGAGGGTCGGGAGGAAAGTGATACCGGCCGAGAGAGGGGGTTTCATTCGTCGGTTGTGCTGAGCAAGGTCAGACTGTAGAACCTGTCGGTTCCTGATTCGCGGATGACGAACAAGACGTATCCGCTGGGTGCGCCTGCCCCTGTGACGAAGGTGAAACTTTCGCCTTCGACTTCCTCGGTTGTGCCTTGCTTTGCCTTGCTGGCATCCAAGCCTGCTTGCTTGAGGATCTCAGCAAAGGAGAGGGAGTCTTCTGGATAGAAAGTGAGGGAGCTGAGTTTCGCTGAATTTTGCCAATCCCGCTTGGACGTGTTGAATTCAACATTGACTAAGCCTCGATTTTGGCTTTGATAAAAGAGGGTTGAGACCTCGGCGCCATTGTCGAGAAAGTCGTCGGGGGCTCCGATCAAGGCCTTTGCTTGGTTGTAGGTTTTCCCGGCGAGAGCGACAATCCCATTGGTTAAGGAGGCGAAATTCACTGGCTTGTCGCCCAGTTCCGCCATCTTCTCCTTGCTGAAAAGGGAGACAAACCAGGTTTTGAGACCATCCTCTTCGTCGAGTTCCTCAATAGTTCCCAGCCACTCGGTTCCCAGTGCCCCCCCTTTCAGGTGGAAGAGTTCGCTTTCTGATCCGGCACGATTGATCTTGGTGGTTGTCAGCCCGGGTAGATTTGCTGCTGAGAGGGCTGCGACGACTCCCGGCAGCTCGGTGTTGACGGTGAACTGAATGGAGTTACAGGTTTCCCTGGAACCTTTCGTTCCGAACCCCTCAAAGCCATAGAGAAGAAGTTCTGGCCTGCCTTCCGCCTCTTCGACGATGGCAGAGTAGTCATCCTCGCTCTGAACTGAATCTTTGAAGTTGGCCGAGATGATGTCGAAGGATTTGGCTTGAACATCTGGGAACCAGGGCTTGTTGATGGCGAAGGGGAGCACTGCGACGAGGGCCACCGCAAAAGTCTTCAGCATCTGACTATTGTATCGTGAATTAGATGTCAGTTGTTCAGGAGAGTGGCTTCATCTTTTGGCGTCGGGTGTGTGGCCTGCCATAAACCAAAATGCTCTGGCTGCACTTGCCTGATACAGGAGCTTGTGGGGATGTTCTTCCGACAATCGTTCCCAGCGGAGTGTAAAGAAACCTTCTGGCGAGACTGTGTTTTGCTTTGCCCAAGTGGTGGCACGATCCGCTGCGATGAGCCATTGGCCCTTTGGATCAACTGCGTCTAGGAGCATCCATGATTCGACGAGGTGATGGGCAAAGCTTGCGTCGCATCGGAGAGCCCCTTGATCTGTAACCCAGTACTTGAGGCTTGCTCTGCCAGATTCAATGGCCATTTCCTTCCACTTTTGATCTTTGGTGATGCGGTGCATCGCCAAAGCCACCTGGATTGGGAGGGCCGTGTTGTAGGTCCACTTGGTTTTTTCGATTGCGCCGACCAGGTTGATATTGTCCCAGTAGAGTCCATCTCCATCCCGGAGAGTTACGTTGATCCACCTAAAGAGCCTCTCGCCAGCTTTTCGGTACTCCTGATTTTGGGTGATTTCGTACAATCTGAGAGCAGCGAGAGCGGCAGGCGCGTTGATGCAGGTGTTTTTTGACTCTTTTTTGGGTTCGTGCCAGTAAATGCCGCCTCCCAGTTTGTCGTCTTCCCCAGTGAGCATGAATTTCATGACCTCCCTGGCTCTTCGCAGATGAGCTGGGTCACGGGAGATTTCGTAGGTTTCGATGAGGGCGAGGGCGACCCAGGCGTTGTCATCGTAGTAGCGATCTCTCCCGCCGTTGTTTGGTTGCACGTCGTACCCCCCTGTGACGGGTACCTCGCTCCAGTAGGGCTCAATTGAATCGAGGGCTCTCTGGAACCTTGGAAGATAGCTTGCCTTGTTTACCTTCGCCGCGGCTGCGTAGGCGCTGAGAAGTACACCGTAGTCCCACATGAAAGCTGCCTGGCTGCTGGGAATTCCATTTCGGAAGACTTCCTGCCGATAGACTTTTCGCGGCGTGATCCAGTACTTCTGGTCGATGAGGGAGAGAGTTTTGGCCCCTTCTGTGACCCATGCGCTGCGTGGTTGAAGGGAATGACCTGCAACGGCTTGGGGTTGAGGGTTGAGGGGGCAGAGGGCTAGAAACGCGGAAACCATCATTGCTTTCTCGGAACAGAATTACCCTACCAAACGGCTGGGGGGGCTGTGTGATTCCCGTTCCGACTGGAATGTGAACATATTCTTTGCTCTGTCGGGAAGTTGGACTGGGGGAGTCGGATTTGCGCGCCCGGGGGCGGACCGGACGAGTGTTTGGGTCGTGACTACCCAAGTGTGGAACCGGTCGGGCGTGGCCGCGGGCCCGCGCCCAAACCACCGATTGGGTTGATTCAGTCGCTGCCCGATATAAGCAAACCCCTGTCTCGAAAGAGACAGGGGTTTGCTTGTGAAATCCGAGCCTATTCAGCAATCTCAAGGCCTGCGTCGGAAAGGGTGATTTTCTCTGCCCCGTCTCCCCAGATTGTTTTCCAGTACTCCGTGGCAAGCCCCTGGGCCGCCTTTTTGTCATCGCCACTCTCGGCTGCAAGATCCATAATGGCGCAGAAGAAACCCATGCACAGGAAGGTTTCATAGATTCCTTGCTTCTCTTGGTCAGTCGCTTTCTTCATGGCGTCGCCGTCAAGAATCGACTGGCACTGCTTCACGAGGGTTGGCAAAATGCCTTCGTCAACTTCCTTTCCAGTCTTCGCGCTGTAGATCAGCATCAAACCTCCCGCCATTCCCGCCGCCACATCGTTGTCGTAGCCTCCCTTCTTGGCGTCCTTCTCCCACTCGGTCATGGCTTCATTGAAAAAGTCCTCGAAGAGCTTCTGGTCTTCCTTGTCATCGAAAAGATCT
>JALOLT010000166.1 GCA_025455775.1 Fimbriimonadaceae bacterium | reverse complement strand
CTCCTTGCCTCCTTTTGCCTGCTCCTCGCGTGCCATGGCGGTTCCACCCTTGACTCTACCGAGCAATCGGCAAATCGGAATCAAACGGATCCACGGGTAACCCAAGTCCTCTTAGTCATCAATACAGCAAGTGATGAGGGGAGGGAGATTGGTGCCTATTATCGTCAAAAGAGGAAGATTCCTGCGAGCAACGTTGTGATGGTAAACATTAGCACAACCGAGAACATCTCCCAAGACGAGTATAAATTTAACCTCGAAGATCCTATTAAAAAAGGGATCAAAGAGAGTAAGAACCGTATCGACTACATCGTCCTCACAAAGGGAGTCCCCCTGCGGATTGGTGACAACGGCGGATACGGGGTGGATTCTCGGATTTCTGGGATGCTCCAGCCGGAACGCATGATCCGACAACTGAATGAAGAACAAATCAGGGGAGCTGTTTCCCCCTATTTTGAGAAGGATGAGCCGTTCCGAAGTGATAAGTTTCGGATGTACCTCGTGACGAGACTAGACGGTTATACGGTTTTGGATGTGAAGAATCTCATCGATAACTCTCTTGCAGCAAAGCCAGTCGATGGACCATTCTTTATCGACAAAATGGCCAGTGCTGAAGGCGGCTACGCCCAAATGCAGAGCTTTATGGATCAGGCTTATGACTTAATGAGGGAGAGAAAAGACCGCACTTGGGACATCCAAGTGGATCGCTCCGCCGAATTCATCGAACCTGGTCGCCCTCTGATGGGGTACGTGAGTTGGGGGAGCAATGACAAGGCCTTCAACGCGACCCGGTACAAAAGTCTTCGGTTCTTGCCAGGTTCGATCGTTGAAACCTTTGTCTCGACTTCCGCGAGAACTTTCCGACCTGCGACCTCTGGCCAGAGCCTGATCGCTGATTTGATTGCCAACGGAGCCACAGCCGTCAAGGGATATGCGAGTGAACCTTACACCTTTGCCCTTGCCCAGCCCCAAATCCTTTTTGATCGATACACAAAGGGTTATAACATGGCAGAGAGCTTTTACATGGCGTCGCCGATGATGAATTGGAAAGACATTGTGGTCGGTGACCCTCTCTGCGCTCCCTACGCAAAAACTCGATAAAAGTTTCTGTTTGTTGCAGGAATGTTACCGTCTATACTCAGCAAAATGGCTATTCCTCTCTTGAGAGTAATCTTGCTTTCTGGGTGTCTATCTTTACTTACTGCGCCAATACAAGAAGCGAGGTTTGAATCTGAGATCAAGGCTTACGAAGAGGCAGATCGTCGGTCGCCACCTGCCAAAGGTGGGATCGTCTTTGTTGGGAGCTCGTCCATTCGCATGTGGAGCACTCTCGCCCAAGATTTTCCTGAATTCCCTGTACTCAATCGAGGCTTTGGCGGTTCCGTTATTCGAGAAAGCACGGAGTTTGCTCCCCGCTTGATCTTTCCTCACAAACCTCGGATGGTCGTGTTCTTTGCCGGCAGTAACGACCTGGCAGAGGGTGATACTTCGTCCCAAGTTTTGGCGAACTTTAAGGACTTTGTAGGAGTTGTCCGGAAAGAACTTGCCGATTGTCGGATCGCCTTCATCGCCATCACTCCCGCTCCGTCTCGGTGGAACAATCTCGCCGCGATGCAAGAAGCAAATCGCCTTGTTCAGAACTGGATCTACACCGAGGATAACCTGGCCTTCATTAACACCTATCCCCTCTTTGTCACGAAGGAGGGAGGGCCGAGGCCGGAGCTCTTTCTTCATGATCAGCTGCACTTGAACTCAGAAGGCTATGGCCTCTGGCGGAGGGCAGTCCGACCCTACTTGTCTTGGGGCTTGGAGGATCGAGGCAGAGAGGCTTGGTAGGGGAGGTTTTCGCGCCTGGGGGCAGACCGGACGAGTGCTTGGATCGGACCATCCCAAGCTGGGAACCGGTCGGGCGTGGCCGTGGGCCCAGGCGCGAAAACCTTAAAGAAACTCGAACGAGAGAGAAAAAATGCCCCGAGACCTCAGTCGCGGGGCAATTGGTTGTGTCTTTGCCTCAGTAGGGTGTGCGCCTCGATCTGGGCAGAAAAATGCCCGAGCCCTCTTGCGCCACCCCTGCTTCCATCTCACTCGGAGCCTCAACTCCAAGGGTGGATATCTGCCTAAACGTTCTGGCAAAAGGAAAGTTCACAAAAACTCAATAAGATTTTGCAAAAATTACTCGGCCCTTGCTGGGCTTTCCAGAATAAACACAAGCTCCAGGTTCTAACTCCGCCCCCTCAGGCAAAAATGGAATACAGCGGATCGTTGCCTTCGTCGCATCGTTGATCGCGTCTTCGGTTGCTTCAGTCCCGTCCCAATGGGCGAGGACGAATCCACTCCCTCCTTCGTCACGGAAGATCTCCTGAAACTCGTCCCAGGAGTTCGCCTCTTTGGTGTTTTCCTTTTGGAACTGAAGAGCCCTGGCAAACAGTCGATCATGCATCGCTGCAAGCTCGCTGGGAATCTGGGCTGCCAAGTCATTCAACAGAAGAGTGGTTTTTTCGCCATCGTCTCGTCTCGCCACAACCGCCTTTCCCTCAGCCAGATCGCGGGGGCCGAGCTCAATGCGGAGACAAGCTCCTTTCTGTTCCCAATGGTTAAACTTGAATCCGGGACTCTCCTTTTCCCTCGTGTCGATGTGAACACGAAGTTTGAGCCCACCATAAGTCTGGTCTCGTAGCTCCTTAGCCAAGGAGGCACTGGCATCCAAGACCTTTTCCCGATCTTCGCCGCGGCCAATCGGAATGATGACGACTTGGATTGGGGCCAACCGAGGCGGACACACAAAGCCTTGGTCATCAGAGTGAACCATCAAGAGAGTCCCGACAAGACGGGTGCTCACTCCCCAACTAGTCGCGTAAACGTGCTCCAAAGTCCCTTCGGCGGATTGGAAAGTGACGTCGAACGCTTTGGCAAAGTTCTGGCCCAAGTGGTGGCTTGTCCCTGCTTGAATAGCTC
>JALOLT010000165.1 GCA_025455775.1 Fimbriimonadaceae bacterium | reverse complement strand
CATCACTCACTCTTGCCCTCGCCACAGCTCACTTGGCAGATACTGGCAGATCCAAGATTGTTGGCGGATCTCGGACTGCCGCCGCCGGACCCCTCCCGAACCAAAGCCGTGGAGCAGAACTCCAAGACTTTTCCCTGATTCACCCAAAAGCCTTCGAAGCCCAAGCCGAGGTCTCCATCCCCTTTAACACAGTGGCAGAGCCAATCCGCCCCCAAGATCGAGCTAAAATCGCGGGAAAAATTGTTCTGATCGGGAACAACCAACTGGCAAGGGGACTCAGCGACTCTGCCATCCGGTTTGACACTGGCCAGGAAATCCCAGGGATTCAAGTTCATGGCGCAGCTATCCTCTCTGTCCTAAAAAGTTCGCTCCGCAACGGCGACTGGCCCTTCGCCTCCCTCATCCTGATCATCTTGAGTCTTCTCTGCTGGCTGGTTCTCCGCTGGCGCTCGGCAAAAGCTCTCGCCGAGCGACCTTGGAAGCCAAAACCCGTCATCTTTGCAGTTTCGCTCGTGAGCGGAACAATTTGGATTGCTGCGTCTTGCCTGATGGCGAGCCAAGGCTGGATCAGAACCACGACCCTCTCTGAATGTCTCGCCCTGATCCTCGTCCCCGGCCTCCTCTCCCTCTCGCTAGGTCTGCTGAAGTCACTCCAGAGAGGTAAGCGTCCCATCACATAAAGGAGAAGAACGAGATGATCAAAACCTGGACGATGATTGCTGCGACGACACTTTTGGCTGGTACGGCCGGAGCTGCCGGGGTTCCAGTCGGACGCCTCGCTTCTCTCACCGGAAAGGTCACGATCCAGTTCAGCGGAAAAGGCCAAGCACGAGATCTGACTCAAACTGATGTCAAGAACGGACTCAGGCTCGTGGAAGGGGACGTTCTGACGCTCTACCCAAGCCGAGGCAAACCAATCCCCCGCGTCACCATTACCCTCAACGGGAAAGTCGTCCAAACCCTTGCCACCCAAAATCAGACTGTGTCCCGGACTTTGCGGCGGGTCGCCCCAGGGGAGAGCGAAACTCAAGCCCAATGGCAACGAAAGTCCCAGGCTATGGCAACTGCCCGCGGAACCCCGACGGGAATTGTCACTCCCCAACGGGGAGCCCTTGTTTTTCCCAACGAACTCCTGATCGTCTTGGCTCCTGCTGTCAAGCTCCTCGGGGTTCGATGGGAATCACAGGAATCTCGCCCCCTCGCCTTTCAGACCCAAGTCCCTGGCGTCTGGAAGGTTTTTGCCCCAGGAAGCAAGCAACCCTTCGGAGGGTTACACCGCATCACTCTCCTCATCGAGACATCTCTCGGAAAGGAGCTCCTTGACTTTCGTTTGGTTGACGAAACTGACTCGGCCCGGTTCACCAAGCGGTTAGCCGAGGCGGGCCAGCTCGAAGATCCAGTTTCCCGTCTCACCGCGAGGATTAGTGCTGCACTGGAAGAAGGACACTGGAGTCTCGCATGTGTCGAAGCCTCCCGGCTTCTCGAAATTCAACCGCAAAACGCAGCAGCCAAGGAAGTTTTGCGCATCGCAACCTCAACCCAGAATTGGATTGGCTCCTATCGCCAGCCGTACTCGCGCCAGTGAGCCGGGGGAACCTGATTCAGAGGAGAATCGTCCGCCAGAGTGAGCAGAAAGCCCAATGGATTCATGAGCGAGTCATCGCGACGTCCATTAAAGGCAGTGATCCCCCACCGTTTACCTGCTGCAATCATCTCGAACTTGGTGAACCTGCCCTTCGCGATGTCCCACTTTCCTCTGCCATACAGGTTGAGCGAAAGGCCTCTGATCTCCGCCGACGGCTTCGCCGTCCAGCGGTCATCATCGAGAGCCCACGAGGGGCGACGATCAATGAGCACCCACCCCTGCCATTCGATCTCCGCAACGCCGTCTTGCACCGAAAGGCACTTTGTGGTCAAGCGGAAGGCTCGCATTTCATCATTTGAGAAAGGAAGCGTCTGACCCCGAACATTGTCGGTAAAGTGGAGCCTGGCAAGTCTCCTGGTCGCGAGTTCCGGCACGTTCTGAACAAGGCCAGGCGCAAAGTTATCCGGAATCCACCACCTCTGCTCAAAGTTGGTGAACCAGGCATAGTCGAGGTTAAAAGCCTTCCCTCGCCAGCCGCGGACTTGATCTTCCCTCGGGAGATCCCGGCTCAAGACGCGAAGGACCAAACCATCCTTTGGGTGCAGCCTTTCAAAACGGTTTGACTGGGCCTCCGCTCGCGAAACCAGATTCTGAGCGATCCGTCGCGACTTGGGCAGAGCCCTGTACTGCTGAAGCCCTTTTCTCATCACCTCGAGGGCAGCTTTAGCAGACAAGGCGTTCGCGCTCGCCAAAAAGACGCCAGAGGAGGAAAAGACATAAACCCCCTGTCTCGTATCCCCCCCTGCCGTTCTTCCCCGGTAATGGCCCTGCTCGGCGATAGACTTAAAAAGGCGAGCTTCTGCGTCGTCAAAACGAAAGAGTCTCCCTTGGTCATCCGCGGCAGGAACGAATGACTGGGCTAACTTCTGTACTTCACCATTTGACCAGACAGACTGTCGGCCGATAATCCCATTGTTTCACGTACAGCCGCCAGGGTGACCATTCATCACCCATAGAAGGACCGGCTTGTCTGAGATTGCTGCCTCTTCGACCGCTGACCAAAGAGTCGCCCGCCAGCCAGTCTTCGTCCATTCTTCTTCCTCTGGCCGGGGAGAAAGCCAGGCCACCATCTGGGAGAAATTCTTCTCCCCCAGTTCAACACCTGGATCGACCCTCACCGGCTGCAGAGCCACCGACAAGCTTGCAATCAAGGGGGCAATCATTTCCTCACTCCTCCTGGCCTCGGCTTGACGCCAACCAATCTACTGACCCTGGGCGAGGCTAAAGCCAGGTTCGCCGTTGAAAGTATACAGGTGCTCTGTCTTGATAAAGTCCAGCCCAGCATCTTTCACCGCCGTGAGCAGGGC
>JALOLT010000100.1 GCA_025455775.1 Fimbriimonadaceae bacterium | reverse complement strand
CGGCTCCTGCTCCTGAGTTTGGCGTGAAGCTATAGATCAAGATCAGGTTGGCTGGGTTTTCGGCAGAAGTGTGAATCGAGGTGTAGGTTCCGTTGTTTGCGAAGTTATTATTGCGAGCGTAGCTGGATCGATACTCACCGCCAAAGAGTTCGCCGTTGGGTCGAGGGTTCCAGATGATTCCGTCTGTGATTGGGCTTCCGTTGTTGTCCAAGCTACCGGCCGGCAGGCGGTTAGCTCTTTGTCCATCTTCTGGTGACTTGAAGATCGAGTAGTTCTTGACATAGGGAACGGTCAAGTCGATCCAGCCGCGGTAGCCACGTCCGTTCACGCAGGGGTTCTGCAAGACGCCTCCGACGAAGACGTTGCAGTCACGGTTCATGGCAACTGAATCGTCAAAGTCACTCATATAGAGGAACTGGGCAGTCGTGACGTTCTTCACGTTGCTGAGGGATTGGGTCTTCTTCGCGGCAGCCTTAGCTTGGGCAAAGACAGGGAAAAGGATGGCAGCGAGGATCGCAATAATGGCGATGACTACCAAGAGCTCGATGAGGGTGAAGGCTTTCTTCTGGTACATTAGGTTTGAACTTTCTCACAATGGAAGGTCAGGGGCGCCAAGGCGCCAGATAAGTCGTGGTGACCAGTTGCCGCTGGTTACCCACTTGGATTATTCCAAGCTACGAGTCTGGGCCTGGCAGCTTCTTTTTTTGTGCCAGGCGAGAGCGACGAGTTGCGTTTACCTTTAGGTTTGTTAAAATCGAAAGTCGGGGTGGATGCCATCGTTGCCGAACTCCACCTGGTTGCCCCACTGGCACTGGCCTCTAATTCGGCTGGGACGCAGAGCTTTGGCGTGGCCGTCGGCGAAGCCGTAGAGCCCGAGGCCGTGATACCTCTCACTGCTGGGGCGACTTGCCTCTCTTTGCTGACCATCTCGGGGGAGGGAGCCAAAGAAGTTGCTGCGGTTGTTTTGTTCGCTTCTGCTATCCATAGAGACACAGGTTCCCGATGTTGGGTGAACGTCGCGATGTCGAATGATCGTGAAGCTGCTTCCGGGGATCCCTTCGTTGCCATTTGCGCCTCCACCTGAGTTCGCGGTGAAGGAGTAGATCAGGATAAGAGTGCCGGGAAACTCCGCCTGAGTGCCGCGGGCGGTGTAGGTTCCATTGTTGGCAAAATTGTTGTTGCGGGCATAGCTAGAACGAAAGTCCCCGCCGAGGGCCAGGATTCCGTCGCGAGGGCCCCAAATGAAGCCGTTCAAGATTTGGTTTCCGTCGGAGTCCCTGGTTCCTCTTGGGAGGGGAACAGATTGCACAGGATCGCTTGGCGACTTAAAGACATCGTAGCTCTTCACATAGGGCGAAACCAGATCGATCCACCCTCGAACCCCTCGTCCCAATCGACAGGGGGCAAAGGGAGATCCTTGAGAGACAAGAGTGCAGTCTCGGTTCATGGCGACTGCGTCGTCGAAGTCGCTCATATACATGAATTGAGCGAGTGTAATTTGCTTAACGTTGCTCAAGGAAACGGTTCGATGCGCAGCCTCTTTGGCTCGGGCGAAAACTGGTATGAGGAGCCCCGCCAAGAGGGTAAGGATCAATATAACTACCAGGACCTCCAGGAGAGTAAAAGCTCTTCTCATAGTGCGATTCCCTCCGCTTCTTTTCGAATCGCCGCGTTTTTTGTGGCCCACGCTACGGCGAGGGCCACAGAAATTGAGGAGGGAATCCACCACACCACCTGGATCAAACCAAAGAGGAGAACCTCTCGACTGGGAAGAAGGAGCAGGCCTGCGACAAGGGTGTAGAGGAGGCACGGAAGAAGGCCGTTGATGATGGCTTTGGCTGTCTGAGTCATGACCTTCTTTCCAATCATGGTTCCCGCGACCAGAGGTGAGATAAGGGCCACCACGAGGGACAGAGAGTAGAGAACCGAGAACTCAGGAACTGGTACTGAGTCGGGAAAGACGCTATGGAAGATGACGGGATTCACCGCGTAGTTCAGCGCGCTCTCGCTTGGCAAAAGGACGCGGAGTTGGAAGACGGCAAGACAGACAATTTGCAGGGCGGCAAAGGTCGAAAAGGCAATGATGTTGCCGTAGCCAAAGCGCTTCACCCACTTGCCCTCTTCTTTTTTTCGAAAGTACGATGCCAGAAGGATCTGGCTCATCTCGGCTGGGTTGCCATACTGGTGGATTGCTTCCTTGGCTGCGTCCCTTTGGGTCATTCCAGATCGTTCCAGGTCTTCTTTGAGTCGATCTAGGTGGAACCTAGTCTCTTCTTTCCACCGCCGCCTTTGCTCGGGCGGGACGATTCCCATCCACCCGACCACGAGGCAGTCGAGGTAGTGGTCGAAGAGGTCATTTGGTTCCACTTCATCCTCCCGTTTTGTTTCGGTGAGATAGAGGAGGTTAGGTTTGTTCATCGGGGGTTCCTCCGATGACCTGGGTCATTGCTTGGTTGAATGAGTTCCAGAGTTCCAGTCTTTCGCTGAGTTCTTTGCTGCCTGATTCGGTGAGGGTATAGACTCTTCTTGGCCTCTCGCCTTCTACTATTTGCCACTCGCTGGTGATGAATCCGTCTCTTTCGAGTTCGTGGAGGAGCGGGTAGAGAGTTCCTTGCTTGAAGCTGAGGGCGTTTTCGGATCGCTTTGCGATTTCACTGGCAATGGCGTATCCGTGGGCTGCCCCCGTGCGAAGGATCGCCAGGACAAGGATTCCTGTGTTTCCCCGGAGGAGGTTGGCTGCCATCAGATCGTGCTTTTCGTTGCCCATTGGTGTCAGAGTAGTCCTTATATATCGCCTGCCGACATATCTAGTTTGGCCACCTGTTTTTTAACGGGGAGTTAAGGGCTTGTTAAGTTTTGGTGAAATTTCTGAATTTTGGGGAGTGTGGCTGGGGATTGTTCGCGGATGGTTGGGGTTTTTGCGCGCCGCTGTGGGCGGAGCCCCGACTCCGGAGGGGCGAGGGCGTGGCAGCGGGCACAGCGGCGCGGGGAAAAAAAGTCCCCTAACTCACAACAATCATCGCTTCATCCCCTCGTTTTTTCCTTATTTCTTCCAAAATCAAGGAGTGGCGGGGCAGGGAAAGACCGGGATCGTCGGTCAGAATCTGGATCGCAGCTTGGCGGGCAGGCTCCAAAAGGGCACCATCGTCGATCAGATTAGCCACATTAAAGTCAACGATCCCACTCTGCCTTGTCCCGGCGAGATCGCCTGGTCCGCGAAGTTTGAGATCCTCCTCTGCGATTTCAAACCCATTCGAAGTCCGAACCATGACCTTCATCCGTTGGTTGCTTTCCTCTGTCTTGGACTCAGAGATCAAGATGCAAAAGCTTTGGTGACTGCCTCGTCCAACCCGTCCCCGGAGCTGGTGTAACTGTGAAAGGCCAAAACGAAAGGCATCCTCGATCACCATGATCGTTGCATTCGGGACATCCACACCTACTTCGATGACGACCGTGCTCACCAATATGTCGAGCTCATGGGCTCGAAAAGCGTTCATAACTGCCTCCTTCTCCAGGGATTTCATCTGTCCGTGAAGAAGCCCAATGCGCAGATGGGGATAAATCTCCGTGGAGAGCCGATAATGCAAATCCTCTGCCGCCTGGGTCTGCATCTTGTCACTCTCAGTGATCATCGGACACACGAAGTACGCCTGCCTCCCTTCCGCCACGAGATCCGCAACGACTTTGTAAACCTGTGGCCTCTCGCTCGGCAACTTCCAGTGAGTCTTGATTGGCTTTCGTCCTGGCGGAAGCTCATCGATGACGCTCAAGTCCAAGTCTCCATAGAGAGTCATGGTCAGAGTGCGGGGGATCGGGGTCGCAGTCATCACCAATACGTCAGGGTTCCCAATCCCCTTTTGCCGGAGCGCAAGCCTTTGCACGACCCCAAATCGATGCTGTTCGTCGATGATGGCGAGACCTAACTTGTGAAACTGAACCCCTTCTTGAATCAAGGCATGGGTTCCGACGCAGAGTTGGGCCTGGCCAGAGCTCGCAGCCTCCATCGCTGCCCTCTTTTCCTTGGCTCCTTGTTTCCCGACAAGCAGTCTTACCGTAATCCCAAGCGGCTCAAACAGTCGATGGAGATTCGCATAGTGTTGTTCGGCCAGAATCTCGGTCGGAGCCATCAGAGCTGCCTGATAGCCACACCGAACCGCCGCAAGCATGGCGCACGCAGCGACCGCTGTCTTCCCACTGCCGACGTCCCCTTGAACAAGTCGGTTCATGGGAGCTGGTCGCTCCATATCGTCCCAGATCTCCCCGATCACTCGCTCCTGAGCTTGGGTCAACTGGAAGGGGAGCATTTTATGGACTTGCTCCCACAGGGTTGTGCTCGCCTGGTCTTGCGGCGCAAAAAGACTGATAGGAGCCACGTCCAGAGAGTCCAGCTGGGAGATCGGAAAGGCTATCCCGATCTCCTGCTTCACTTGGTTACGCCTGATCTGAAGGGTGAGCTGAAGATAAAGGAACTCTTCAAATGCCAGACGCCTATGGGCACTCCGCCGGGAGTCTTCGTTCTCTGGGCTATGAAGCTGCTGAACACTCCAGGCAAGAGAAGGCAATTTATAGTGCTGCCTGAAATCGTTCGGCAAGGGATCAACGACTTGACTGGCAAAGAACTGACATGCTGACTTTGCGGCCCGGCGAATCGCCCACTGAGGAACCCCTTCCGTGAGGGGGTAGACGGGTGTGATGCGGGCGAAGTCGTCTGAGTCATCCTCTTCGTCCAGCCATTCCCACTCCGGGCTCGAAATCTCCAACTGCCTCCCTGGACCCTCTCTCACGAGACCGTAGGCGATGATCTCTCCTCTTGCTTTTTCCAACTCCCTCTTAAGCCAGGGCTGATTGAACCAAACGAGGCTAACCTGTCCGGTTGAGTCATCGAGGGTGGCACGAAGGAGCACTTTCCCCCCTTTTGTCCCTCTGGAATCGAGCTTGATGAGTCTGCCCCGAACGGTCTGTGGTTCTCCACTTCGGAGCATGATGAGCTTTGGGAGGTTCCGCCGATCGTCGTAGCGTCTGGGGAAGTAGTAAAGGACGTCGCGAACTGTCTGGAGTTTGAGCTTTGCCAGGAGCATCGCTGTTTTTGGCCCAACCCCTTTCAGGTATTGGATCTCCATTTCCAGTCCATTTCCGTTTTCCGACATCCGTGCCCCGCTCCTTTATACTCCGTCTTTGGTATGGCTCTCTACCGCCAAAAGCAGCCATTATGGCGTGTTTTTCGCTAGTGTTAAAAAAGTTCGCGATAAACAGCTAGTAAATTTATCAGTTTTTTTATCGGATCCTTGTGATCCTGGGACTCACGTAGTAATATCACCGGAACTATCACAGGGTTGTGATAGTGACTCGATTCTCACTCGAGTTGGTTCGGTTCAGGAGATGAAATTGAAAAGATCAATACTGCTTGTAGCCCTCGCAACAGTTGCCTCGGCAGCTTTCGCTCAGAATCTCTTTAGCAATCAGTCGGCAAGCGTAAACCAGGTTGCACTGTTCTCATCATCGACGGCACTCAATGGGTCGGCCGCTCCAGCAGGAGGCTTCTACTCTGAGCTGCAGACCGATGGTGCTCCAGCCCCAAACACAATTGCCAATACTTCTGCCGGCTTCAGTGTTCACACAATTGGCCCAACCGGTACAAACTTCCGGCTTGCTGATGATTTCGCTGTTACTGGGCCAGGTTGGAACGTTACTGGAGTGAAGGTCTATGCCTATGCTACTGGTACCGCGCTTGCGACTAACTGGCTGACGGGAGGAAACCTTCGAATATGGAACGGTCGCCCAGGTGAATCGACTTCCTCCGTTATTTTTGACTCAGGAGCTCTCACTTCATCTCAAATCGGTCACTCGAACACCTTTACGACAAACGCGGGAACGGGAAATCATTATCGAATCTTTAACTCCTCACCTGGCACGTCTGCTCCGGGAAGCACTCGCTCTATCAGGGAGTTCACGTTTAATCTGAACCTCAATCTTGGCGCAGGAACCTACTGGATCGACTATCAACTCGAAAGGCTCGTCGGAACGACGTATAGCACGGTCTTTAACCCCAGCACGACTCACCAGGGAGTCCGTGGTGTGGCAGGGGCAAACGCTCTTCAGTTCAATGGCACTGCCTGGGTATCGGCGATCGACGCTGGCATTATCGTGCCAGCCAACACTACCCCGGCTGCCGGAAGCGCAGATGTTGCGCAAGAGATCCCGTTCGTCCTGACGGGGCAGCCAGTTCCGGAGCCAATGACAATGGCAGTTCTCGCCCTTGGTGCTTTGGCAGCACGCAGGAAGAAGAACAAGAAAGCGTAGGCCAATCAAGCTAACCCTTTCCTCTTCTTGAGGGGCTGTCTCAATAAGGGACAGCCCCTTTTCGTGCCTCTCCAAATCCTGTCCGAGAGACGATCATTTCCTCCTTCAGCCAGCCATAGATCACATCATACGTCTCAGCCATCAAGGCTGGAACCCTGCTCCAACCAGGCTGTCACACTAGACCAGGCTCAGGGTGCACTCCCAAGTTAGCTGAATAATAGCGGACATCCATCCGGAGGACACAAAAACTATATGGCAGACCAAAACTCCGCAAACGAGGATCGGAACCTTCCCAAACCAGGGCCAGCAGCAAATGGGTCACCTGAGGAGGAACAGGTGGAGGAGAAGTTGTCGGAGTGGGATGAAAAGCTGAGAGAAGCAGGATCGACCCCGATGCCAGAAGTGCCACTGGATGACCTGGATCGACTCATAGGAGCACGAGCTGACGACATTCGCGAGGCCAGGCGCAGAAGCGGGTTCGACGAAGCAGGAAAAGCCAAACGAAACCAAAAGGGCGGAACCTACCATCGCCTGCTGGGGATTGGATTGGCGGTTGGCTATAACCTCGCCGGTTGTGTTTTGGGAGGATTCTTAATCGGATTTTTGATCGACATGCCAACCAAAGGCCAGATGGGGACTGTGATCGGGACGATTATCGGCGCCGTGGTGGGGATGATCGCAGCCATTCTTGTGATCCTGAATGATGGGCCGAGCAGGAAGAAGAAATGAGCCGGCCCTTTTTGGCAGGGAGCTTTATGGTGGCGGCTCTCATGGTCTTAGCCCTGGCACTCTTGAACGAAATGAGGGGCCTGGCACCGGTACTCCTGACGATTGCCTCTGCCGTGGGATCCTGCTGGTTTCTCGCTCGATTTGTGGTGAAACTGGGCCCCCAGCACGAGTCGCAGAAAGTCCAAGGGGTCGGCTTGGCAGCTGGGGGGACTGTAGTCAAGGCCCCTCTCTTCGGGGCTTTGGCCTATTGGTCCGTGCAGGTTAGTCTAACGGTCCTGGCTGTCAGTTTGTTCGGAATGGTTGCTGTATACTCCGTTTTCGTTTGGGACGTTGCAAAGGCGCGCCCTAAGGATTTGTAACTGCGATGTTAGACTCTCTTGCCCCTGTGACCCTCTTCTTGGCGTCGGCAGAAGGTGGTGAAAAGGCGGCGAAAGCTCCCCTTCCCGTCATGGGGATGACGGCACTCTACATTGGCATTTTCCTAGCAGTCGGACTTGTAATTCTTTTCTACTTGGGTCGATCAGGCTTTGACATTCGCGGCCCCAAGACCACTCTGGCAAAGCTCCTTGAGCACGTTTACCTCTTCATCGAGGGGATCGCAGTCTCTATCATTGGCGGACACGGGCGGGCTTTCTTGCCCTTCCTCATTACCTTGTGGTGTTTGATCTTCGCTTCAAACGTTTTTGGCCTGATCATGCACATTTCTCCGACGGCCAACATGAGCTTCAACCTTGGTCTGTCGGTACTGACGGTTCTTTACGTGCAATATAAGGGTATCTCAGCAAACGGCCTGATCGGGCACCTGAAGCACTTCGCAGGCCCAAAGCTTCCAGCGAACATGTTTTATATTCCGATTTTGATCTTCTGTGTCGAGATCTTGTCGGAGGGAGCGAAGATCATTTCCCTTGCTCTTCGACTTTTTGGAAACATTGCCGGTGGTAAGTTGGTCGTGAAGAATCTCGACGAATTGAGCGTCGTGATTGGCCAAAACATGCTTGGTATCAAGGATTTTCATATCGAGGTGCCAATCGGCTCCGTTTTGATTCCGATCAAACTTCTCACTGCCATCATCCAGCCCTTCGTCTGGGTTGTTCTGACCTGCGTCTACCTTGGCATGGTGACCCACCACGACCACGATCACGAGGATGATCACCACGAGAGCCATGACCTCACTCACGAAAAGGTGGAGCAAAAACTGGCATCTGCCTAAAGCTTACGATTTTACAAAACCTGCAAACACTTAGGAGAAAATAACACCAACTATGGGACTTATCGGAATCGGAATCGCCGTCGGATTGGCGGCTATCGGCGTGGCTATCGGACAAGGAATGGCAGCGAGTGCTGGTCTTTCGGGCATGGCTCGACAACCAGAAGCAGCTGACAACATCCGCCAGGGCCTCTTGCTCTCCCTCGTCTTCCCCGAACTCGTTTTCCTTCTGACGTTCGTTCTCGGGATCTTGATGATGGTTTTGGGCGCCAACGTCGTCAAGTAAACGAGAATCTTCTTTTGGACTCGCGTCGATCTTAGAGCCATTGAGGCTATGATGTGAGACGCGAGTCCCCGACCCTTCTAACACTTTGAGAATTTCCCGAGCAAACAACTGTGAGACAGTCCAGACTAACTAGAGGCGCGATGCAACCAGCCGGACGAATGGCAATTGGCATAGTTCTCTTTGCCATTGCTATCTTCCTTCAAACGTTGCCGTTTAATGAGCAGCTTGCAAAGCAAGAGCTTATTAAGCTGTTTGACATCAATATTCCTGTGATTGTCGGGACGATCGGGCTCGTCTTCCTGCTCTGGGCAGCAGTTGAGACTTTTTACACCTCTCCTCTCTGGAAGATTATCAACGAGCGTAACAACGCGATTGAGAAGACCTTTAGTGAAGCGGAAGATCTGAGAAAGGAAATGTCTCAGATGAAGTCAGATTACGAACAACGACTCGCAAGTACAGAAGCCAAGGCACGAGAAGAGATCCAGGCGTCTATTCGCGAGGCGCAAGAACTCCGAAAGACTCTGATGGCAGATGCCCAGGCAAAAGCGGACGACATGGTGCGTCAAGCCCAGGAGCAGATCGAGGCAGAGCGAGTCCGAGCCCTGACCGATATCCGCGTCCACGTCGCCAATCTCTCGCTCCAGGCTACGGAGAAGATTTTGGCAGAGAACATGGACAATGAGCGCAACCGCAAGCTCATCGACGACTTTTTGAGTAAGGTCGAGGCGAAGAATTAATGACCGAAACTGGCGTTGCAAGAAGGTACGCGAAGGCACTCTTTAACATCGCTCAGCGAGAGGGTCTTGTGGCGAGCGTTGATGATGACCTGAGGGTGATCGTCTCCCTCTACACGTCAAACGCCAGATTTCGAGACTTTATCCACTCCCCCGAAACAGGGGCAGACCAGAAAAGAACCCTTGTGGATCGAGTGTTCGGTGATCGAGTCACAGCTCTCACCCTTCAAGCTCTCCGCTATTTGATCGACAAGCGCAGGGATGGAGAGATCTACCCCATTCAACTCGAGTTTGCCGAGCTTCGGCGACAACTGGAAAGGGTGACAAAGGCGACCATCACCAGTGCCTACCCCCTCTCGGATGACCAGAAACAAGCGATCATTCGAAAGATTGAAGAGACCGACGGAAACCGCAAGGTTGAACCTGAATTTCACCTTGACCCCTCCCTTATCGGCGGCGTCAAGGTTATTTATGACAATTTGATCCTTGATGGATCAGTGAAAGGGACTCTCGAGCAATTGCGCGAGAAACTCGTTCGAGACGTTTTGAAACAAGCTTAATTCCCCTAGATACGACCATGGCCATCAAACCTGAAGAAATCACGTCAATTCTTGAACAGGAACTGAATTCCTTTGAGAGAAAGGTCGACGCGGAGAACGTCGGCACAGTCCTGCAAGTCGGAGACGGCATCGCACGCGTCTACGGTTTGCCTCACTGCAAAGTCGGTGAGATGCTGCAGTTCCCCGGCGGCGTCATTGGCCTGGCACTCAACCTCGAAGCAGATTCCATCGGTGCGGTTTTGATTGGCGAATCAACCGACATCAAAGAAGGCGGCATCGTTAAGCAAACTGGCCGCATCATCGAAGTGCCGGTCGGAAAAGCTCTGCTCGGCCGCGTCGTGAACGCTCTTGGCCAACCAGTCGATGACCTGGGGCCGATCGCGGCGACTGAGTTCCGACTGATCGAAACCGACGCCCCTGGCGTTGTGGATCGACAACCAGTCACGGAACCATTGCAGACAGGTATCAAAGCAGTCGACGCGATGATCCCCATCGGTCGAGGACAGCGCGAACTCATCATCGGCGACCGCCAAACAGGCAAGACAGCCATTTGTGTTGATACGATCATCAACCAGGCCAGAATCAATGAGACCTGTGCCGAAGCAGATCGCGTGTACAGCATTTATGTGGCGATCGGGCAGAAAATGGCAAACGTGGCTCGCGTCGTCGAGACCTTGCGCGCAAATGATGCCTTGAAGTATTCGATCATCATCGTTGCTTCTGCGAGCGACTCAAACGCAATGCAGTACCTCGCCCCCTTCTGCGGCGCAGCAATGGGAGAGTACTTCCGCAACAACAGTATGCATGCCCTGGCTGTCTACGATGACCTCTCTAAGCACGCAGTCGCCTACCGAGCTCTTTCGCTTTTGCTGCGACGCCCGCCGGGACGAGAAGCCTATCCGGGAGACGTTTTCTACCTCCACTCTCGCTTGCTGGAACGAGCTGCAAAGCTCAGCGACGAAAACGGGGCTGGCTCCCTGACCGCCCTTCCCGTCATCGAGACTCAGAGTGGAGACGTTTCGGCCTATATTCCGACAAACGTCATCTCCATCACCGATGGTCAGATCTACCTTGAACCAGATTTGTTCTTTGCTGGCGTCCGCCCTGCCATTAACGTCGGTATCTCTGTGAGCCGTGTCGGAGGAAACGCCCAGGTGAAGGCGATGAAATCGGTTGCAGGAAAGATCAAGCTCGAAATGGCCAACTATCGCGAAGTCCAAGCCTTTGCCCAGT
>JALOLT010000099.1 GCA_025455775.1 Fimbriimonadaceae bacterium | reverse complement strand
CCCAGGAACCTGGACTTGGGCGATCTGCAGGGGATTTTCAGAGATGCCAGACTCTTCTCTTTACGTGTCGCGATCGAGCCAAAGGAGCAGGTCAAAAAGTATTCAGAACAAATGCTTGAACAGCACAAAGAAGCGGAGGCCCGACTTGAGGAGTTGGCTGGCCACGCGGTTCACCCGGAAAACAAAGCGTTGATCCATAAAGTCAAGACAGCCTGGGAAGAGCAGGCCAAATACCAATCAAGGATTGTAGAATTTGCTCTGGCCGGCCAGGCAGAAACAGCCAAGGAACTTCAGGACGGAGAATCAAAAACCCAGTTTCGGGATTCGCTCGTGAAAGCCGTTGACGAGTTAAGGCAGTGGGAGGAGCATCGGGTAGAGAAACTCCAGAAGGATTTGGACGCAACTTACCAATCAGCCCTCATCAAAATGGGTCTTGTCGTCATTATTACCCTTGCCGTCAGCTCTTTCACAACCTTCATGGTGATCCGCGGGATTTTGGGGCAAGCGATTCAGCTGAAAGATCGGTTTGATAGTATGCAATCCATCTGTGTTTCTAACCTTTCTAACGGTCTTGAGAGCTTCGCACGGGGAGACCTTACGGTGGAAGCCCATGCTGGTACCAAACCAATTGAAAATCCGTCCCAGGATGAATTGGGCCGTTTGAGCCAGACCTTCAACGCCTTGATCAGCAAACTTCAAGCAGCGATCGAATCGTATAACTCCGCAAGGGTAGGGCTTTCTGATTTGATCTCAAGGATCGGCACTGCGAGTTCCAGCGTCGATACCATGAGTGACAAGATCTCCTCCTCCGCCCAAGGCGTGAAGAAGGCGGCTGATACGATCAGTCTTACGGTTAACCAAGTCACTTCTGCCCTCGAAGAATCGGCCCGTAACAGCCAGCAGATGTCAATCGGAAGCGAGCAACTCGCAACCACAGCTGGCGAAGCTAACGGTGCCATGGAAAATCTGGCTCTGGCAATCGACAAGGTTCGCAAGGCTGGGGAAGAGCAAACAAGGCTCGCCGCGGTGGCAAGCGACGTCGCTCAAGCCGGAGGAAAGGCAGTCAACCAGACCATCGCCAGCATGAACAAGATGCAGACTCAAGTCGATCGCTCGGTGGAAGTCGTTCGCGAACTGGGAGAGAAGCAAGAACAGATCGGTGATATCGTCAAGACGATTGACGGCCTGGCCGAGCAGACCAACCTCCTTGCTCTAAACGCAGCAATCGAAGCGGCACGGGCTGGCGAACATGGACGAGGATTTGCCGTCGTGGCAGACGAGGTGCGCAAACTGGCAGAACGAAGCAGCGAAGCCACCAAGGAAATCGCAGCCCTCATTGCAAGCGTCTCAACAAGCGTCGAGTCTGCCATCAGTTCCATGGACTCATCCGCCAAGGAGGTGGCCTCGGGCGTCGAATCCGGTTCTGCCGCGAGCACATCTCTCCAAGAGATTCTGGCTGCAATCGCGAGTCTCCAGCAGACAGCGAAGGCGGTTGACACAGACGTCAACGCGATGATGCAATATGCGACGACCGTCTCTGCTTCGATCCAACAGGTCGCAGCAGTGAGCCAGGAATCTGCCGCCTCGGCTGAAGAGCTCAGCGCAACGGGAGAGGAAATTTCTGCTTCAACAGAAGAAATGGCAGCTTCGATTGAAGATCAAGTCCAGAACATCGACGCTACCTACCAGCTATCGGGTGAGCTAAAGTCAATCGCGGCAGACCTCACTGAAGAAGTCGGAAAGTTCACGATCCACTCCGGTAGTCAGAGGGCAAAGCACCAGATAAGGCAAGCCGCTTAGCAGGGGACCAGGCAGGCAGCCACACAGGAGAGAGGCAGAAGGTCGTCCCAGTCAAGGGGACGGCCTTCGTTGCGTCAAGAGCCTGGAATAAGAACCCCCTGAACCCTGGATTTCTTGAAAATGAAGCTAACTCCAGGCTGAAGTCGAACCGAAAATGAGAATAGGTCGCCAGAGCAGCTCGACTGCCTGGCTTCCTGCGATCACACTCATGGGACAATCAGCTGCCTTCCTCGTTATTCTGCTCTTGAATGGCTGTGCGATCCTTGCCTTCGCCACATGGTGTTGGCGAAAGAGACATGGGTGGAAGCCAGTCGTCCTCATGGCAGTCTTGCTTGGCCTCGGAGTTTGGCTTGGCAAGACAACCCTCGATGATGCTGGGCAAAGAGACGCTGGTTGGGTTCATGAGATGCTCAATGGACTTGCACCCACTCTCGCCTCGCATCTCTCTGGCAAGGACTCAGAGTCGGCTCTTGCTATCCTGAACCAGTGGAGAAAGAACAACCGTGTTGTCCATGACGTTTACACTTTGCAGAGCACAGCGGACGGACAGTTTAGTTTCGTCGCACACCCTGAAGCAGCATCAACCGGATCGAACCAATCTGACTATCTTCAGAATCCCGCGGAGCTTAAGTCAGCCATGTCAGGAAAGGGCAGCTTTGACTCACGGACGGTTTTAACCGTGGCTGATTCGGATGTCGTCCGCGCAGTCGAACCCATCCTTGGGTCGAACGGCAGACCGAATGGTGTTTTGGTTGTCCTTTACTCGAACGACCTGTGGGAACGGGTCGCCGAGAGCAACCGGACAACCCAGCTCACAATGCAGCTTCTGCTCCTCTTGATGGTGGTAGGGGGAGGAGTGATTTTGACGGAACTCCTGACGACCTCCGGCAATCTACGGGTCTCCAAGATCGAACTCCAAACGCAATCTGAGATGATCAAAACCCACATGAAGGAGATTGCCGAAAAGAACCAGCAGATGGCAGCGAACCAAGACGCTCTCTCCGAGGCTTATGCCAAGTTGAGGAAGATGGCGACGACCGACAGCTTGACAGGAGTTCTGAACCACAGGGCTCTCATGGAGTCTCTCAGTCACGCCATGGAGAGCAACCCCTCGTTCGCCAGTGCTTGCTCCGTGATCCTGCTCGACGTGGACAATTTCAAGCAACTCAACGATCAATACGGCCACATTGCCGGAGACGACGCCCTAAGGGTGATGGGGACGGTTCTCGCCCAGTCAGTTCCCCATGGAGCAGCAGTCGGAAGGTATGGGGGTGAGGAGTTCATGATCGTGTTGCCAGGCACGAGCGAGGCGACTGCGACGGCAGTGGCGGAAGAGGTTCGGCGTCGGATCCAACTGGCGAAGACCACGTCGCGACCCATCACTGTGAGCGTGGGGGTGACTACCAGTTACTCAGGATCCAAGTCCAACCAAAGCGTGATTGATGAGGCAGACCGTGCCCTTTACAAGAGCAAGCGAAGCGGTAAAAACCGGGTGACTCACTTTGGCCACGGCTTGCTCGAGGCGTCTTAGCCCCTTCTTCAGCGGTTGATCAGTCGCAGAATCTCTTCTTGGAGCTCGTCAAAGCCCCTGTCTCCCATGACCATCAGGAGGCCCTCGCCGTGCCGAACTGTCACAGATCGCTGGCCATTGATCAGGCCGAGCCGGAATGCGTTTGTCCCGGAAAAGCCTTCGACCCCTGATGCTTTGCTCACATAGATCACAGCAAATCCCCCTCGGCCGTCATCCACTCGGAAGCGAACTGCCTCATGTCCATCGGCAAATCCATTTTCTGCACTGGAAACTCGATAGAAGGACTGAAAAGTGAGGGGAGGGCCACCAGGGAAGGGATCCACAACTGTTCCGCGTGTGGCAGATCCCCCTTCGGCTCTGAACGAGTTAAAGAGTCCAGCGACCTGGGTTTCCGTGAGATGTCTGGTGGGGTTCATGCGGTTCAGAACCGCGGCACTCACCAAGGCGACGAGGAAGACTCCGCAAACTGCCCAGGCATACTTGCCAACAAAATACTCTGCCCTTTTGGTTTTATCGATGGCATCCAGGCGAAGGAGGGAAGCCTGCCAGGTTTGCTGGCATCCCACCGTGTGGCATTTTTCTTTAAGTTGCTGTTTCAGGCACTGAGCCCATTCGAGTTCAGAAGCTAAATTCGGATCATTGGTAAGTTCGGCTTTCAGTTCACTTGACTCTGACTCAGTAAGATCACCATCTGCGAGTCTGTTTACTTGAATCTGTTTCTCATTCATTCAGCACTTACCTCTCGGATGTACCCTTGATCTTTCGCGTATTTGGCTAGAATTTTTCTCAATTGTGCTCTACCTCGGGCGATCCGACTCCGCACCGTCCCGACTGGGACTTGCGTGATTTCGGCAATCTCGTCGTAGCTCAGTTCTTCGATGTCGCTTAGGACAACCGCCAGACGAAAGGTGTCGGGAAGTTGGGCCAGGGCGTCTTCGATCTCTGCTCCGATCAAGTTGTCGAGCATCATTCGATCCGGTGCTTCTGCCGGTGGTGCCACTGGCTCGAGATGCACGTCGTCATCATCAAGTGCAGTGGTAAGACCCTCTCTGCGTCGCTTTCGGTACCGATTGATGTAGAGATTCGTTTGGATTCTGAGCATCCAGGCTTTGAAGTTTCTGCCATCAAAGCGGTCGAATGCCTCATAAGCACGAACGAGTGTCTCTTGGGTAAGGTCACTCGCTTCTTCACGATCCCTGGTGAGACGGAGAGCCGTCCCGTAGAGAGAATCGTAAACCGAAAAGGCCATCCGCTCAAATCGCTCGCGGTTTAGGTTCCCTTTGCGAAAGAGCATCAGTGAAGTAGTCTACCTTCCGCGAGTTTCAACACTTGGCACTCCCCACTGGTTCCCGCTTCTGATCTATTTGCGGCAAAAACCCAGGGTTCTTACGGGGCACTGTCACGCCTCAAAAACCAAAGGGAAACCGAAGCAGCGATGGCCATGATCGATCCCAGGAAGAGGGCAGGCCAAGATTCTGGCAAAGCCATGAGGCCCAGGGTGATGAGAGGGAAACTGAACAGGAGGCTCGGCGTGAAGATCAGCATGAGAGCCATGGTGGGGAAGAGTTTCTCTCTTGGCCGTGCTGGGACGTAGCCGCACAAGGGGCACTCAGCGTCCCCATGAGGGATTTCCATTGAGCAATTCTTGCAGCAATGCTTCTTGACCTTGGTCTTCATAGGCAGCCCCCTGCAACTATTAGGATAGCAAAAAGTATGGCTCCCTGGTAGGTTTTCGTGGGAAGTTATTTATGAAAGGGCCCGTGTCCTCCGCTCCCTCTCCATCTCTCTCACTTTGAGAACAATCATATACTCGTAGATGGATTGGAGGATTGCGTAAGTGAATCCGGCTTTGCCATCGAGGAATCCTCGCTTTAGGACAAATAAAATCAGAAACTTCGCAAAGGGCCTGGCGGGAATTCGATAGAACAATTCCTTCTGATGAAAGCGCCTTGCATGAAAGTCCTTCTCAGTAAAGGCTTTGATGACCGAAAACGAGGCGTTTTGCTCCCTGTTCTGAACGATCTGCTTCGCCTCGAAGGTGCTGTATGAGTTATGACGTTCCAGCCAGTGGGTGACTCCTTTGCTGAAGGGGTAGTGATCGAGAAATCCTTTGAGATCAGAGACTGTGCCGTCCGGAATGCTGATCGGATTCACGAGCCGCTCGTACCTCATCTTGCTCGGAATGAAGAGCCTCATGTACCAGGGCGAGGTCTGGACATTCTTGAGCCAGCTCCCCATGAAGTGGTCTCTGCGCCTAATGCGGAATGCCACCTTGTCTCCGGGATCCTCTACGGCTTGGGAGATCGAATCCTTGAGTTCTGGGGTCACCCGTTCATCTGCATCAATATAGAGGACCCACTTGTGAGCAAAGGGGAGATTAGCCAGGCCCCAGTTTTGGTGAGCTGCCCAGTTATCAAAGGGTCGCTTCGTCACCTTGGCCCCAAAGGCTTCAGCAATTTCAACGGTTCGATCCGTCGAGTGAGAATCGAAGACGTGGATGTCGTCGCACCAGGCCACTGACTCCAGACAGCCAGGCAAATTGGCTTCTTCGTTCTTTGTCAAAATCATTACTGAAACAGGGATTGCCATCTGTAACATTTTCCTCACTTTAGCCTCAAGAGTCCCACTATCGGGTGAATCCTGGCGTCGTTGCCCTTTTGCGCTTCCGAATGATTACCCACCAGAGACGGAGCCTCCCCGATAGCATTTTTGGCCAGAGCCATGCCTTTCTATCCTCTTGAGCAAGCTACTTTGTCTCCAAAATCCGCTCTTTCAGAGGCTTACATGGATAGCCTCCACAAACCATCCAAGCAGGCATATCCTTGGTAACCACCGATCGAGCTGCGATAACCGTGCCGTCACCGATCTTCACTCCTGGCGAGACAAACGCCTCCGAGGCAATCCAGGCAGACTCTCCTACCTCGATCGGAGCGTAGATGAGAGGAAAATCAATCTTCGTGTAATCGTGGCTTCCAGTGCACAGGAAGCACCTCTGAGAGATTGTAGTATTCGAGCCCACTCGAATCTTTGTGAAGTTGTAGAAGCGAACCCCCTCCGCTACTGCTACCTGATCCCCGATCTCGAGCTCCCATGGCTGCAGAGTCAGGACAGTTGGGGCGATCAAGCACCGTTCACCGATCTTTGCGCCA
Source organism: Fimbriimonadaceae bacterium (assembly GCA_025455775.1). Classification (GTDB taxonomy): domain Bacteria; phylum Armatimonadota; class Fimbriimonadia; order Fimbriimonadales; family Fimbriimonadaceae; genus JALOLT01. The sequence goes on along the minus strand of JALOLT010000099.1, from coordinate 4,575 downwards.
AAAAGACGCAGAAGCCAGATGCGAAACCTTTGGCCAAACCGCTTCGTCGTGCATCGAAACACCGTTCCCTGAACCACATTCCAGGCCGCTCGCTTCAACTTAACCTCCAGGGGCCAGTGGGTTATGCTTTGCGTTAAATCTACGGATCTATGGGGAAGTGGTTGCTCTGACATGGGATAAATTTTTCTGGTTGCCAAACGCCCCCCCCCCCGGTCGCTATCGAGTGAAGCCTAAGTATATCTATCTTATGCTTCGGAATATGCCCTCCTGCGCTAGAGGGGAAACCTCGGCTTTGGGCCTAGGCGAACCGGCAAGTTCCACCGACAATCCCATCAGGTAGTATCAATCCCGATGTCGAGGCCTCTTTTTTCCGTCATCACAATAGGTCTCAACGACTTGGAAGGACTTAAAGAAACGACCGCCTCGGTTTTGAGCCAAACGGAATCAGACTTTGACTGGATTCTCATCGATGGTGGCTCAACTGACGGATCATTAGAGTTCCTCCAAGGCCTGAATGAGCCTCGAGCCGACATCTCGTCGGGGAAGGACGGTGGCATCTATCCTGCCATGAACCGGGGACTCGAACGTGCCACAGGGCAATACGTGATCTTTATGAACTCGGGCGACGCTTTCGCCGACGAGTCAGTTCTTCGAAAAGCCCGCGAAGCCATCGAAAGGGAAAAAGAGCCTGACTTCCTCTACGGTCATATGTTCAAACAGGATCAATCTGGCGTCAGGACTCTTCACCCTGCTTACAGTCACACCAGAAGAGCCTACGGGATGTTTGCTGGCCACGCCTCTATGTTTTACCGTCGGGATTGGATTGGAGCCCAACGCTATGATACGTCCTACCGAATCGCAGGCGATTATGAGTTTACGTGCCGGCTTCTCACCCAACCAACTACAATCGTAGCCCTCGATTTTCCTGTCTGCGTCTTTGTAGCAGGGGGAGTCAGCCAAAACCAAGAAAAGAAGGGTCGGGCAGAAAACTGGCGAGTCCAGACAAACATCCTCAAAGTCCCTTTTCCCCAAAGAGCCACAATTCGCCTCGGACATCTTTCAACGAGCTTTCTGCGAAAGGTAGCCCCTAACCTCTACAAAAACCTACGGAAAAGAACAGGAAAGAAGGTCAGTACTTAATCGCCTGACATTCTTTCCGAATTCTGCCCCAATGCTCTGAGGAGAGAACCGCCACTTATCTAGCCATCGCCAGGGGAACAAGTTTGCGGCGCATCCCTGTTTCTGCCTCTTCTTGCTCTCGCACAATCTCTTGATACAGAGAATCTCGCTCGATCGGAACCCGACCTGCCTCTCGAATCATGGCGCACATATTCTTATAGGTTAAAACCTGCTTCTTGTTGCCGAAATCGCCTTCCTTGTAGGTGATCTCGTACTCGTGAACCATCCCGTCTGCATCGTCGGCTCCGTACCAGAGCGCAGCTTGGGTTACCTCTGGCGTATTCATGATCCAGAAGCTCTTAATGTGGTCAAAGTTATCGAGCATCAAGCGACTCACTGCAATATTGCGGAGGTCAACGTAGCCGGTCAAGGGCTTTACATCCTCAAGTTCCGTTTGCTCTGGGTGGAAGCTCAAGGGGGTGAAACAGACAAAGTGGCCAGTCTCGTCGTTCAGTTCCCGGAGCTGAACGAGGTGGCTCACCCTCTCCTCAATCGTCTCGATGTGGCCGTAGAGCATTGTGGCGTATTGGGTAAGGCCAAGTTTCGCTGCCGCCCGCGCCACACTCTTCCACTGGTCGCCCCCGAGCTTCTTTCCGAAAAGCTCGCGGTGCACCCTGTCACTCAGAACTTCGATCCCACCACCAGGTAAAGAGTCGAGGCCAGCATCCATCAAATCACGGAGAGCCTGCTCGTGACTCACTCCCCCTTTCGCAGCAATTTGCTCAATCTCAACCGCCGTAAAGGCCTTGACATGAACCTTTGGGAGCGTTTCTTTGACAACCCTCACAAGATCCATGTAGTACTGGTAGGACAGCCTGGGATTGATGCCACCCACCATATGAACCTCTGTGATGTGGACGTCGCGGTGCCACTCGAGCCTGCGGCGAACCTCTTCGATCGACATCTCGTAAGGGTCTGGGCCACCCTTCTTCGCGTAAAACGAGCAGAACTTGCAAAACTTGTTGCAGATATTCGTGTAATTGATATGCTGGTTTCGCACAAAGTAAGTACTCTTGCCATGCAGTCTCTCCCGCACGATATTGGCCATGTAGCCGACCCCTGTGAGGTTAGGGGTCTCGAACAGTCGAACCCCGTCCTCTGCGGAGAGCCTCGTTCCACTTTCCACCTTGCGATAGATGTCCATCAGATCTTGGCCGACAATACGTTCTGGGCTGAGGCTCATAGCTATTTCTACTCCTGTACCTGAGAGTTGGCGGGACTGTTTTCAGAAAATTCTGAAAGTTCCGACATCAATTATATCTCAACTGTGCGGGAGCCCTAGTTCTGACCCATTTTGATCTGGTCTGTCAAGGTGCTTCGGTATTCTGCCACCTCGTGGCTGAGTCCTCTGTATCAGTGTGGCGTTCCTCGGTGGCGGAGGCAGGGAAGACCCTTAGGGCGAATTGGATTCCCTTTTTGCTGATTCAGGGTCTCGTCGTCACTTTCGTGATTCTCTATTACCAGCAGGAGAACCTGCGCCAGGCAGTGGTCGGTCTGGGTGAGCTGCGAGAAAGAGGCGGATATGCTTTTGCCGCAATCGCTGGGGCCCTGTGCGGAGGGGTTCTTCCCGAACTTGCCAAACTCGTAACAGGGAGGATCGGCAAGGTGGATCGCGCCTGGCTAGGCCGGGTTCTTTTCACCCTTGCCTTCTATGCCGCCAACACGATCCTCGTCGCTGCCTTTTATCAAGTGATGGCCCTCACGGTCGGGACTGACACAGACATCCGCACCGTGGTGATTAAGGTGCTCTGTGATCAATTCATCTTCACTCCCTTTCTCAGCATCCCCTTCACCCTCGTCTCCTTTGCTTGGTTTGAAGGGGGATTCAAGTGGGGCCCTCTTAGGGATTTTGTGAAGAATTCCTTTTTGCCTCGCTATGTGCCAACGATGCTCATTGCTTGGTGCCTCTGGATTCCTGCCTTGTTTGGCGTCTACTCCCTTCCAACCCCGTTACAACTTCCTGTCTCTTTAGGAGTTCTGGGTGGCTGGAGTCTGCTCCTCGTCTTTCTGGCTCTAGGACAAGGGCAAAAGTAATAGTTTCCTGAATAAATTCATTGGATCGGAGGCGACGATATGAACCAGGATCCGGCTCAACCGTACCAACTTCCGCCTGAAACGGAACTCTTCCCGTTTCTTCCCCTTAAGTGGGTCGTCCGCATCCAAGCGCTCATGGTGTTTGGGCTCTTTCTCTCGCTCACGGTTTTCTGGACTCAGAACAGGGTCAGTGCCCCCTTGTTATTGATCACAATCGTGTGCGCCCTTGCTTCAGCTGTCGTCGTGCACGAAGGGGGCCACGCAGTTTTTGCACGCATCGGTCGGTTGCCCATATCTCGGATCAGTCTTTTCGGCCTCGCCTACGATTTTCGAACCAATCGGTTCGAGTTCCTTACGCAGAAGGGTGCCTTGGCTTTTGTTCAAGTAGACCCACGTGAAGTCGAGACCCCTGCCCTCAGACTGTTCCTTTGGGGGGGAATTCTTGGCAATCTGATTGTGGCTGCTGTCTTTATCGCCCTTGCTGCCTTTAGTTCTTCTCCAATAGCCTTTTTCTTGTGGGCGATCTCTCTCATCAATCTGTTTTTTGCTCTAATCAGTATCCTGCCCTTCTACGCGAATCCTTCACTCCCAAGCGACGGTTTATGGCTATCGTTTCTGAAAGTTTCCGATCGGAAAGTGCTAGAGATTTTTCGGTCTTCAGCTCAGTTATCCGAGATTTCCTCTCAGAGCCTAGTCTTGTACCGAAGGGATCTTCTGAGTCAGGAAACGTCACTGTCGATTCGGTCACTCCACCTTTTGCGACTAGCGGCTAATGCCTTGCATCGGAGAGACTGGGGTGAAGCGGAGGAGATTTACAAAGACTATCTTGAAACGCTCAATGACGACATCCCTGATCCCTATGCCTATTACGGACTGATTCAGTGCCTTGTATTCTTCACTCGCTATGCGGATAACCCTGCTCTTGCCTCAGTTCTCCAGCAGAGGTTGAAAGTATACGTTTCAAAGCCAGAATCTGACCCAACCTATGCCATTGTTAAAGCCTGGAAGGAAGAAAATGTTCCTAAGGCTCACGAATTGGCTAAAAGAGTAAAGAAGCGAATTCAGGGATCTCTTCCAAGCAAGGAAGCAAAGGCAGATTTTTGTTCTTTGATCGATCAGTTGATCGACCCTGCGATCGTGGCTCAATCAACGTGGCAAAAAGGTTAGAAGTCTGCCTTCGCTCCCTTATTTCGTAGGTGGTGAGCCAAGCTAAAGACTTCCTCTAACTGAGGCTCTGACAGCCGGGACTGCACCTCGGGATCATTCATCACGCTCGTCTTGAAGTCAGCGCCTTCCCAACTGGCTGCGGCATGTTTCTGAGCGATCTTATAGGCTTCGCGCCTTCCCATGCCACCAAGGATT
>JALOLT010000098.1 GCA_025455775.1 Fimbriimonadaceae bacterium | reverse complement strand
GGAGGAGGCGAAAGGGTGACAAGCAGTTTCACGGATCCAAGCGGCGTTGCCGTCTGGGTCGAGTGCGAGAATTTGCAAGAAATTGCCCTCACTTATGCAAAGCCAGCTGATAAGTCCAGCGTTTTGCTCTTTTCAGACGGTGATTGGCTCGACAATTTGCATCACTTTGTCGGCAATCTCAGTTCCCAGGATCGGGCCAAAACCCTTGCAACCCCTTTGCATCACGATCGCTCTTGGGATCCTTGGAAGGCTGAGCCAGTCGATAAGATCCTGGCCCGCTTCCGCACCTATTGGTTACCAGACTTGATCGGCCTTGAAAGTCTCTCAAGTGCCCTCCAGCCAATCGTAAACCTGTCGGATCAGTCCAGCTTTGCCCAAGAAGCTCTGGTGAGAGGCTCGGTGGATGGCCACGAGGTGAGTCCTGCCGCTCTCTTCGAAGCAGCGCGCGCTCATAACCGTGTGAATGAACTCGACGAAGCTGCGATTCGCTCTGCCCTGCGCACAGCCCAGGTCTTTCTTCCAGATTCGGAATCACTCTTCCTCAACATCATCCCCTTTGCGGTCGTTGCGGATCCAGGCCGACTCACGCGCCTGTGGACGTACTGTGAAGAACTCCACTTTGACGCGAGTCGAATCGTTTTTGAACTTGTAGAGTCGGATCAACTCCCACCGATGGGAGACATGCGCAGGCTCTTTACTGATCTCCGATCCCACGGCTCCCTCGTTGCATTGGATGACGTCGGAATCGGCCATAACTCTATCGCTCACATCACGGCCCTCCGCCCGGATTTCGTGAAAGTGGATCGCAACCTCCTTCCCACTACGGATCAGGATCCCCTTATGCCTCTGGTGAACGGCCTCGTCACCTTCGCCGAGAGAGAAGGCATTCGGATGGTGGCAGAAGGGGTTGAGACTCACGCTCAGCACAAGGCTGTTTTGGAAGCCGGATTCCTGCTCGGCCAAGGTTGGCTTTTTGGCAAGCCGATATCCTCTGACATTGCCCGCATCTATGCTTAGGGGCCTTCTTCTGAGTGGGGACAGACGAAGCTCGCTGGCACAAAAACTTTGAGCCCTCCCGCCAGGACACGAAACCTCATTTCTTCAATCCAGGTTGTTTCTCCGTCAATCGTAACCGGCAGAGGGGGATCTGTCTTCAGTAAAAATTCCTTGGTCTTGTAGGCAGGAACGTCTTCTAGGTGGATGTGGTGGCCGAGCGGCATCCGGAGGGCCATTCGGAAGGCGAGCCCCATATCGATCTTGGTGATGGCATAGGTATCGAGCATTCCGTCGAAGAGGGTTGCGTCGTGGGCTACGGGAAAGGGCCCGGCATGCAAGCGCCCATTGCCAACCACCACTTGAACTGCCTCGAACTCGTCTGTTTTGTTGCCGATCGTGAGAGAGACCTTGAAGGGCTTTGCTTTCCTCAGAGCTTCCCCTACTGCGTAGGCGTAGGCAAATCTCCCAATGACCTTCTTGAGATGGAGCCGCTTGGCAATCTCGGTGGTAAGGCCCAGGGTGGCGACATTCAAAAACGGGATGTCACCGACCTGCCCAATATCGATAGCACAAACCCTTCCCGCTGAGATCGTTTCCGCTGCATGAGCCAAGTCGTCCTTGATGTTCAAGTCTCTGGCGAACTGGTTGCCAGTTCCCATCGGCATCACACCCAGGGGAATTCCGGAATTCAAAAGACAAGGAAGACCCAGATTGAGAGTGCCGTCACCACCCCCCAGAATCACCCCATCCACGCGATCCATAACGGCATTTTCGATCGCCTGATAGAGTTGCGATGCACTGGCGAACGAACGGGCCTCACCGAGACGAATTCCAACCTGCTCGAGCGCTTCTTTGGCAAGAAGAAACGACCCCTCCCCCTTTCGGGCGGATCGATTTGCGTAGAAGACGAACTTGGGGGGATTATGCAAGGGTAGTCGGATTTCCTTTGGAGCAGAAAGGGAATTGAGTGAACGAATCCCTCCCATCCTACGTTACTAGATTCATGCAGATTCTTCCTTGGGCCCTTGGGTTCGGCGCTACTGGCGTGCTGGCCTTCTTCGCCTTTCAAAGCAACCCACCAAAATCGAATGCAACCATCGAACCGGGAAGCCGCAAAATCGGGAACCTCGTTGTAGAAGAAGTGAGCCCGAAGCGGGACGACAAAGTCGTGAAGACCGAGGCAGAATGGAAGATGATCCTCACCGAAGAAGAATATAGAATTCTTCGTCGATCTGGTACTGAGCCTGCTTTTTGCGAAGGGTATCTGACAAACAAAGAGAAGGGGGTTTATCACTGCAAAGGGTGCGATCTACCCCTTTTTCGAACCGATTCTAAGTTCGATTCCGGCACTGGGTGGCCGTCGTTCTTCCAGCCAGTCAAGCGGGAGAATGTTTGGCTAAAGTCTGACTTCAGCTATGGCATGGATCGAATCGAGGTCTTATGTTCTCGCTGTGATGGTCATTTGGGCCACGTCTTCCCGGATGGGCCTCGTGACCAAACCGGACTGAGATTTTGCATCAACTCTGCTTCCCTCAAGTTCCATAAGAGCGAGGGAAAGGATGAGACAGAGGGCAAGAAGGGCGAAAAGCCACCAATTTGATCTCTAGCTGGTCGCCTCGAGCCACGTCTTGTGAGCTTTGTCCGCCATTTCGTCTAGCTTCGTACTCCAGATCAAGGCAGAATCATCTGAAATCAGAGGATCTCCGAAGAGCTCGGCGATGGAAGCTCGATAGGTTGGCCAGGCGGCTTCGCGCATTTTCTTGCCTTCGGCAGTCAGGATAGCGTAGCTGACCCGGCGGTCTTCCTCACAGCGTTCTCGGTGGATCCAACCCTTTTTCTGGAGCCGATCCACCAGTCGGGTTAAACCACTCTTGCTGAAATTTGCCTGAGCAGCGAGGTCGGACATTTTCATGCGATATCCTTCCTGGTATTCAAGGATCACCAAGACGTCGTACACCTCAAGCGAGATCAGACCAGCCTCGCTCAGACGACGATCCATTTCACGAGTCAGGCGGGCATGGGCCATCAGGAATGCTCGCCATGCTTCTCGTTTGGAATCACTCAGTCCAGCCATAACGGTTCAACTATGTTCTTAAAGTACCTTAAACCGCGGTGGCGCGAGTATCTTTACTTGGCACGGAATGAGTTCATGCCTGCTTCAATTGCTTCTAAAGAGGCAGAAAAGAGCTCCTGGGCTAGGACAGCATGCTCTTGGATCAGCCTTTCATCGGAAGGATGGAAGTCCATAAACGATCCCGGCCCAGCCAGATAGAAGGCTCGCAAACCCCCAGCAACGAGGTGCCTTGCCTTTGCACTGTATCTATAGGGCAAGAGTACGTCAGCGTAGGGATGGTCCGCGAAGGGATCTTTTGCGTCGAAGCCTCTGAGAGCAGCGGTCATCGCCACCGACACTGAAGTGAGATTCATCTCTTTGGCAAAGGCATCCACTTTGCTGATGGTCTCGATGAGCCTGGTTCCCTCCTGATCGAGTTCACCGACTTCCGGTCGATTGAGCTTTGTTTGGTGCCCGAGATAGGCGACCGCCCACTTCTTAGTAGGATCCTCATCCTTCGGGTTGTGGATCCAGGTTGGCCACCAGAGGCGCGAGTCGGCACCTGCCTGACTCACGAGCCCCCACTGGGCTCCATCCGGGCGACCGATTCGCTTGATGTCTTCCCAGCGAATCCCTAGGATGTTGCTGAAAAAGCTGATTCTTTGGACGCCTCTGTCAAAAAGGCCCTTGAACCATTGGTTGATGGTGGTTCCTACGATCTCGCGGTCGTCGTTGTCGAGCACAAAGTAGAGGCTATGGTTACTGGCAAATGAACTACCTGAGTAAACATCCTTGGTCAGATGAGTTTGCATGGCCAGGTGACAATTTGCCGCGCTGGTCAAAGCGATGGCTTGGGCGAGGGATGCGACCATGAAGACACTTCGGAGCAGATCAGTGCTCCTCTTGATCATCGGCAATTTTTCCTGGAATAGAGAGGGCTTCGGACTCGATTGAGCGGAATAGTCCTGGTCAATGTGGACTACTGAGTCCACTTTTGCTGATACGTTTGCGTAGAGTGTCGTATAGACGATGTTAACTGGGCCAACCGATATGGAAACAGCAATCCCTCAAAATGAGATTCAGACGGACGACCAACTTTTGGAGCACTACGCCGAGAAAGAGTACGAGTGGGGTTTTGTCTCGAATGTTGAGTCTGACACCTTGCCGATTGGTTTATCCGAGGAGGTGGTTCGGTTTATTTCTGCCAAGAAGAATGAACCGGAATGGATGCTTGAGTTTCGTCTGAAAGCATTCCGCCACCTTTCCAATCTACAGGAGCCGAAGTGGCCAAACGTCGAGTATCCGCCGGTCGATCTTCAGTCCATCAGCTACTATTCCGAGCCAAAGCAGAAGCCCAAGCTCAACTCTCTGGACGATGCTGACCCAGAACTGATCCGCACTTTTGAAAAGCTCGGGATTCCGCTAAACGAGCAAAAGATTCTCGCCGGTGTTGCGGTAGATGCAGTCTTTGACTCTGTATCGGTCGTCACGACCTTCAAAGAGAAGCTGAAGGAAGTCGGAGTCATCTTCTGCTCGATCAGTGAGGCAGTTCAAGAGCACCCAGAACTCGTGAAGGAATACCTGGGGAGCGTTGTGCCCTACAGTGACAACTTCTACGCGACCCTGAATAGTGCGGTGTTCAGCGATGGCTCTTTCGTGTACATCCCTAAGAACACGAGGTGCCCGATGGAGCTCAGCACCTACTTCCGAATCAATGCCGAGAATACTGGCCAGTTCGAGCGCACCCTCATCATCTGCGACGATGGCGGCTATGTGAGCTACCTGGAAGGATGCACTGCCCCCAAGCGGGATGAGAACCAGCTTCACGCTGCGGTCGTCGAGCTGGTGGCAATGGAGCAATCCACCATCAAGTACAGCACCGTCCAAAACTGGTACCCGGGCGACAAGGACGGCAAGGGCGGCATCTACAATTTCGTCACTAAGCGTGGTAAGTGCGAAGGCAGAGGATCGAAGATCACCTGGACCCAAGTCGAAACAGGCTCCGCGATTACGTGGAAGTATCCGAGCGTAATCTTAAAAGGCGACGAGTCGGTCGGGGAGTTCTACAGCGTTGCCCTTACCAGCAAGAAGCAACAGGCTGACACTGGAACCAAAATGGTTCACATCGGCAAGAACACGAAGTCCACGATCGTGAGCAAAGGAATCAGTGCCGGGAACGGTCAAAACACCTACCGAGGGCTGGTGAAGATCAATGCTGGTGCGACGAACGCCAGAAACTACTCCGTTTGCGACTCGATGTTGATGGGAGATCGCTGTGGCGCCCACACCTTCCCCTACATTGAGGTGAAGAACAACAGTGCAAAGATGGAGCACGAGGCGACGACAAGCAAGATTGGAGAAGATCAACTGTTCTATCTTGCTCAACGAGGAATCAGCGAAGAGGATGCGGTCAATATGATCGTGAGCGGGTTCTGCAAGGACGTCTTCCGCGAACTGCCAATGGAATTCGCGGTCGAGGCCCAGAAGCTTCTGGCTGTGAGCCTGGAACACTCGGTCGGTTAAGGTCTCACGCCTTCTGTTTTCTTGTTCTCCCTTCATCCTGATGGATGGAGGGAGTCCTTGTTTTTGAGCCAGCGATTTTCTGGCCGGCGTGGGCGGGAGCCCCGACATCAACAGAAAGGGCAGAGAGCGAAATCTCCGCCGGGGCTCAGGGCGCGGCTTCGGGCGCGCCGGCCAGAAAATCAGCCATTAGAAAAAGCCCAAGATGCCCGCCACTGACAAGAGAAGAGCCGGGCCTGAGGTTAAATACACGGAGGCATAGCCCATGGCAGCAGTTGTAAGCACTGATACCGTAAAAGTCACCATAAACGGAGTTGAAATCGAAGTCCCCAAGGGAGAACTGATCGTTGAATCAGTGAAACGCCTTGGTCTCGAAATTCCGATTTTTTGCTACCACCCCCGCATGAAACCAGTCGGAATGTGCCGGATGTGTCTGGTCGAAGTCGGATTCAAACAACCAGACGGGTCAGTTCGAATGATGCCAAAACCTCAGGCAGGCTGCACCCTCCCCGCCAGCGACAATATGGTCGTCCTGACCGATACGGAAGCCATCCACCGCGACCGTAAAGGCGTCCTCGAATTCCTGCTCATCAACCACCCCCTCGATTGCCCCATCTGCGATCGCGGAGGCGAATGCCCCCTCCAAAACAACACCCTCAGCTACGGGCCCAGCACAAGCCGCTTCATCGAAATGAAGCGCCATGCCCACAAGGCATTCCCCCTGAGCCAGTACGTAACCCTCGACCTAGAGCGATGCATCCAGTGCGGGAGGTGTGTCCGCTTCACAGAAGAGATTTCTGGCGATAGCCAGCTCGCCTTCCGATTCCGCGGCGCCTCGATGCAGCCTGCAACCTACCAACTGACCGACTTCGAAAGCAAGTTCAGCGGAAACGTGATCGAAATTTGCCCCGTCGGTGCCCTCACAAACGCAAAATACCGATTCCGAGCCAGACCCTGGGATCTCGAAACCAAACCAGGAATCTGCACCGTCACACCCTGCGGAACCAATGTCTGGTTCGACTACCGAGCCGGGAAATTTATCCGACTGAACGGCAGAACGAACGAAGAAGTTAACGAGGAATGGACAGCTGACCGAACAAAGTTCGGCCACGACTTTTACAATTCACCAAATCGCCTCAAGGCCCCGAACCTCCGAACCGAGACCGGCTTCAAGGGAGCAGGATGGAGCGATGTCTACGCAGAAATCCTTGCCCACTTCGAAGGAAAGGGCAGTGAGGTCGGAGTCATCACAGAAGCAAACCTCTCCAATGAAGATCTGTTCATGCTGCAGAAACTCTTCCGAAAGGGCTTTGCTTCCCAAAACATCGACCACAGACTCTCGGGAGGCTGGCAGAGCTTCGAAGAACGGTTGGAAAACAAACTCGGGTTGAATACTGTTCAGACGACGATTGCGGAACTCGAAAACGTTCCGGCTTCCTTGGTTTTCGCAACCTCCTTGGCCGATGAACAACCGATGACCTTCCTTCGCCTGCGCAAAGGCTGGTTCCAAAATGGAACCAAGGTGATTTCTGCCACCTCTCATCCAACTGAGGTCGACCAGTTTGCCCACGTCATCCTTCGCTACAAGCCAGGCACAGAAGCCAGGCTCGCTGCGGGCCTAGCCCATGCCTCTGGTGCGGCTCTCGAAGGGCTGGAGAAATTCAACCCCGAAGCGACCGAGCAAGCCACGGGAGTCCCTGCAAACCTCATTCGGGAAGCAGGAGAAATCCTCCGAGAAGCAGGAGCAAGAATTCTAACGACCCACTCGCTCCTCACCACGTCCGAAGGCTCGGTTGCATGCGAGATCCTTGCCGGACTTGCCCATAAAGCGGGACACAAGTTTTCCTGTCTCGGGCTAAAGGCCAATACAGCCGGAGCCAAAGAGCTTGGACTCCTGCCTGACACCTTGCCAGGCGGAATCAAGAACTCGAATCCTGGCAAAGATACCAGGCAAATGCTGGAAGACGCAGCCAGAGGAAAGCTCAAGGCACTCTGGTTAGTCAACTGCGACCCCCTCACCGATTTCCCGGATCGTGACCTGGCGGAGAAAGCCCTCGAGAATGTCGAGTTTCTCGTCGTCCAACACCACCAGGCCATTGAAGCCTGTGAGTATGCGAGCGTCGTCCTCCCCATGACCCTTCCTGCCGAACAAGACGGAACCTTCACAAGCAGCGAACGACGCGTTCAGCGAATGGCCCCAGTTCTGTCAGCACCAGGCGAAGCCAAGGCAAGTTGGAGGATCTTTGCTGAGCTGCTGCTCAGGATCCAGCCCTCAACCCCTCCCTTCGGCCCCAAAGATGTCATGGAAGAAATCTCCCGCGAAGTCCCAACTTTCGCTGGTGTCAACTATGGAGCCTTGGATGGCCCAGGCGTCCTGATCGCCCAGCCAGAATTGGGGGAACCAAACCTCAATTCGCTTGGTGGGACGCTCAGCAAGGTCTGAACAACAGAAAGGTAAAGTGAGACGTTGGTTTACGATTGGCTGAAAGGTTTGCAAGATGGCGCGATTAACCCCCTGGGAATCAGTGGGCCATTTCTCTTGGCACTTCTCAAAGTGCTTCTTCTTATCATTCCAATTCTGACTCTCGTTCCTGGCCTAATCTGGTGGGAGCGACGTCTCTTGAGCTGGATGCAAGACCGGATCGGACCAAACCGAACTGGCACAATCACATTCCCCGACAACTTCCCCCTGAAGGCACTGGCCGGGAAAAAGATCCGTACCTTCGGACTCCTGCAGCCAATCGCGGATGGCCTTAAGCTCTTCCTAAAGGAAGACATCACGCCAAGTCACGTAGACCGGAAGATTTACTTCATCGCTCCAGCGATTGCTCTCTTCCCTGCTTTTGCCCTCGGAGGCACCCTTCCCTGGGGGCCTCATACTGGTATCTATGGCCTGCTGACCCCAGTGGCGAACATCGAAATCGGGATCCTCTACGTCCTGGCGATCTCCTCGCTCGGTGCTTACGGAGTCGTCCTGGCAGGGTATGCCAGCAATAACAAATACTCGCTGATGGGTGGCCTGCGGGCATCAGCCCAGCTCATCAGCTACGAACTCGGAATGGCAATGGCAGTCGCAGCCGTCGTGATGGCAGCAGGCTCGATGAAGCTGACCTCTTTGGTCGAAGCCCAAGAAGCACCTCTCTGGGGATTCGTCGAAGGGGTTCAGAACTGGTTCATCTTCACTCCCTATGGTCTGGTGGCAGCGGTCGTGTTCCTCATTGCGATGATTGCTGAGACAAACCGCGCGCCTTTTGACTTACCTGAGGCCGAGAACGAGCTTATCGCGGGATACCACACCGAGTATTCCAGCATGAAATTCGCTGTCTTCTTTATGGGAGAGTATGCAGCGATGTTCGTCTTCAGTGGCGTTTTCGCAGTACTCTTCTTGGGTGGCTACAACATGATGCCGTTCCAGTGGGACGTCCTCGCGAACCAAATCCCCGCGATGAGAGGATTCTTCGAATTCATGGCGAGTGCGAACTATTGGCTCGCTCCCCTCACCTTCATCGTGAAGTGCGCCGCTGGCATCACTTTCTTCATCTGGCTGCGAGCGACACTCCCAAGGTTGCGCTACGACCAGCTCATGAATCTTGGGTGGAAAACACTCCTCCCGGTCGGTGTCGCAAACTTCATTGTCGTCGGACTCTGGGTCGTTCTCACCAAGATCTGGGGCCCAGTGGGTGGCTTTGTGAGCTTGTTGGTCGCGATGGTCTTCCTCGCTGTGCTCTACTTGAACTTTGTTTCTCGAACCAGAGCCGAGGCCATTGGTTTGCAATCCCGAAAAATTGCTTTGGTCGACCCGGCCCCAAGCCAACGAAGGGGGATCACTTTAGTGGATCCCAACAAGTCATAAAGGAAAACAACTGAAGGAAGGAGCGGCAAACTGGGACGCCGCTCCCCTTCTTCTGAAAAGAGATAGATATTACGCAGGTAGGACGAAAGAATGGATTCGGGTAGCCGAGGAGGATTAAGGTTTTGAACGCAAACCAGTTGGCATTTATCGCCCTGGGAGGACTTGCTTTTCTGGGAGCTTTGGGAGTGGTTCTCATTCCGAACCCAGTTCGAGCGGCTCTGGCCCTCGTCGTGAATTTCTTCGTCTTGGGGCTTCTCTACTTTGTACTCGGATCCCAAATGATGGGAATCAGCCAAATCATGGTCTATGCCGGAGCCATCATGGTGCTCTTCCTCTTTGTCATCATGATGCTCAAGCTCGACAAGAAGGCAGAAGAAGTAGCCCCAGGCGATGCATGGCGGAAACGATTTACCTGGCTGATTGGGGCCGTCATCGGAGGCGCGATCTTCGGAGGCGTAATGCTCCCCCTAGCCAGCATCACCACCAGAGTGAACCCACCCCAGAACTTTGGCACTCCCCAAGCAGTTGGGTGGAGCCTCTTTACCACCTATGTTTGGCCATTTGAAGTCATTAGCGTCTTGCTCCTTGTCGGGATCGTCGGCTCCATCATGCTGGCTAAGAGGAGGTTCTAAATGTTAGAAGTCCTCCCCATTGCCTCGATCACAAGGGACGTCCCAATCACCTGGTTCCTTGGCCTGGGACTCGCGATGTTTATCCTCGGGGGAATTGGAGTCGTCACCAGGCGAAACCCAGTCATCGTCTTCATGTGCATCGAACTGATGCTCAATGCCGTGAACCTCACCTTTCTTACTTTTGCCGCCTACGGCGGATCTGGCATCAATGCCACCCCCGGCGGGATGGCCCAGGCCATGAACGGCCAAATGATGGTCATCTTTGTCATGGCGGTCGCAGCGGCAGAAGTCGCGGTCGGACTCGGCATCATCATGGCAATCTTCCGACAGAAGAACGACGTTGACCTCGACGACATGAGCACCCTCAGGAACTAAAAGAAAATGGAAGCACAATTTTCAACGATTTGGTGGGTGTTTGCTCTGCCCCTCTTTGGCTTCTTGTTCCAGTGCCTAGCAGGCAAGATTGTCATCGATAACCTCGGCGCGAAGGTTGGTAAGCCAATCGTCGGAGCCATCGCTTGCGCTCCGATCTTTATTGCCTTCCTGCTCGCGGTTGATATCACATTCCGTCTGGCCCAACTGCCAACCGAAAGCCGAACGATCATCCTGACCCTCTTCGACTGGATCTCGGTCATGAACCTTTCGATCCCGTTCGAGTTCCGAGTCGACCCCCTCTCGATGACGATGGTCTTGATCATCACAGGCATCGGAGCCTTCATTCACATGTACGCTACTGGCTACATGGCAGAAGAACGGGACTACAGTCGCTTTTTCACCTACCTGAACCTCTTCATCGCCTGCATGCTCGTGCTGGTTTTGGGGAACAACCTCGTCCTGCTCTTCATTGGATGGGAAGGGGTTGGCGTGTGCAGCTACCTGCTCATCGGATTCTGGTACAAGGATCTGAACAATAGCCGAGCCGCAAACAAGGCCTTCATCGTCAACCGCATCGGGGACTACGGCCTCACCTTGGGAATGTTCCTTATCATCTTTATGATTGCCGGGCAAAAAGATATGCTCGGGATCGAAGACCCTCGCTGGTTGAGCTACGACGTCATCCTGCCGAACTTGCAGGCGATTGCTGCCGCCTATCCCCCGCTGATGGTGACAGC
>JALOLT010000097.1 GCA_025455775.1 Fimbriimonadaceae bacterium | reverse complement strand
AGACCGGAATCGGCTGAGGCACGTTTCCTTAAACCGGCCTCGCCCAATGATTGCTGCAGGGGCGACACAGCCAATAAAACGATTGTTTTACAATCGAATAAATAATAGATCATGCAATGGACAAATATGTCATTTGTTTCATGTTGACCATCATGATGATTTCCCTCTGACTGCATAATACAAAGCGAATGAAGGTTGCCCACTCTTATCTTCAAAAAAATTAATCAATCTAGGCCACCTTGTATATCACTTGCTTGATGTCCAATACTTCAAATATATATAAACATTTTTTCACAAGAACTTTTTTTTATTTAGGGAAAAGAACGTACCTTAAAGGTAAATTTCAGCGATAGCCGACTTGACTTCAATACACATTTCTTGTCACCGTTTGCGGCCACTCGAATAAAAAAGAAACAATCAAGATCAAAGTGAATATAATAAATGCAATTAAAATGAAACCATGAGAATATGCAACAAAAAAATAATAATACCTTCTGTTGATAGCTTGTCAAAAAACCTTTTCTTCATTTCAACCCCGGTCCCCTCACATTGACAACATGTCTCCAATGACTTTCAGTTTAGAGGTTAGTAGTAACGTGTCTGCAAACCAGGGAACTTGAGTCAGGAAACACTCTCGGCTCCTTTAACTATTCTTCCACCGTGGGAGTGACGGAAGGCCAGTTTTCGGCCAGAGGAACAATGACCGGAGGATTTAAGCTCCTTTTCAAAAATTTTGATGGCAGTCTGATCTCCTTGATGCACGGAGCTGGCGGTGTTCAAACGGCAGGAACGAAACTCCAGGCCGATATCACCCTCCCCTCGTCCAGCTTCACTGGTCTGACCTACCAAGAGGGCGTCATAGCGATCGCTTACAAGGAAAGTGGTTCGGCAAGTGATGTCTTTATCTCGAACTTGACTCCTGTCACGTTTGGTACTCCAACCACGATGACCTGGACTTTGCCAGCGATTCCAACGATTCAAGCGGGTGGCTACTTTGGAGTTTTCCTTGGCCTCAACATAGACGGTAGCGCTGGCTTAGGGAATGGGGCCGGTGAAGTCTATTTTGATAACGTTAGGTTTACTCCCGTGCCAGAGCCGATGACCATGGCGATCCTCGGTCTTGGTGCTCTTGCCGCAATGAGAAAGCGCCGAAAGGGAAGCAAGTAGTTACTCGCCTGGAGGCACTGAAACGCCCCTCTCTCCGTAGTCGTTCAGGGAAAGAAAATCAAAGTGGCCTAGCTCGTCCCGAGCCAGGCCACTTTTGAACTGCCTGCGGAGGTTAGTTCTTCAAGAGTTCTGGAAGTTCCATTCCGTCGCTTGGCGGCAAGTCTCCCTTTCGGAAGATCACGTTGCCATCGGTATCCACGTCGGCGATGATATGATCGCCAGTCACGAAGGTGCTCATGAGCATTTGTTCGCTCAGTGGATCTTCGATGTACCGTTGCACCGCTCGGCGCAGAGGTCTCGCTCCCATGTTGGGATCGTATCCCTTGTCAACGAGCAGTTGCTTGACAGCTTCGCTGAGTTCCAGGGTGATCCCGAGCTCCTTCGCTTGCTTATTGACTCTCTTAAGATAGAGGTCAGCAATCGTTAGGATCTCCTCTTTGCGCAGGTGTTGGAACACGATGATCTCGTCTACGCGGTTCAGGAACTCCGGCCGGAACGACTTTTTCATTTCGTCCAGCATCTTGTTCTTCATCGCTTCGTACGTCTTTGGATCATTAACATCCATCTTGGCGTCAACAAATCCGAGACCCTTATCGAGTTCGATGGGCCGTACGCCAACGTTCGACGTCATGATAATAATCGTGTTGCGGAAGTCAACCGTTCTGCCTTGGCTGTCGGTCAATTGACCATCCTCCATCACTTGCAGAAGCAAGTTAAACACTTCTGGGTGTGCCTTCTCGATTTCGTCAAGCAGTACGACACAGTAGGGGTTACGTCTGACTTGTTCGGTCAGCTGTCCTCCCTCGTCGTAGCCAACGTATCCCGGAGGGGCACCGACCAATCGGCTCACAGAGAATCTCTCCATGTACTCGGACATGTCGATTCGAACCATGTTGCCTTCTTTCTCATAGAGATATTCGGCAAGTGCCTTGGCAAGTTCGGTTTTTCCGACCCCAGTTGGTCCAAGGAAGATGAAGCTAGCGATAGGTCGTTTCGGATCCTTCAGGCCACTTCTGGCCCGGCGAATCGCTCGACTGACTGCACTTACTGCATCTTTTTGGCCGATGATGCGTCGGTGGACGTCGCCCTCCATACTCAGGAGTTTTTGCGACTCAGTCTCGACCAGGCGGGTCACAGGAATGCCTGTCCAGCTTTGAACAATCATCGCAATCTCGTGTTCGCCTACCACCGACATCGCCCGAGGTCGTTCGCTCCAAGCTTCTTCGCGCTCCGTAATAGAGGCTTCCAGCTCTTCGTACTCCCGTTCGACCGAGGCTTTCTTATCCCCGTCTTCATCGTGACGACGGAGGTGGTCAAGGTCAGCTTTCATTCGGCCCAGGCGCAACTTGTCTTGTCGCACGTCGCTCGGAGGCAAACTCTCTTGGAGTCTGACCCGGCTGGCCGCTTCGTCGATCAAGTCAATCGCCTTGTCGGGGAGGGAACGGTCTGTGATGTAGCGCATAGAGAGTTGGACAGAAGCTGTAATGGCATCGTCGGTAATTTCGACGTTGTGGTGGGCTTCGTACCTCTCTCGCAATCCGCGCAAGATGTCGATCGCCTCTTCTTCGTTCGGTTCGCGCACCTTGACAGACTGGAAGCGTCGTTCCAGCGCAGCATCTTTCTCGATGTACTTTCGGAATTCGTCTTGGGTTGTCGCCCCGATGCACTGCAGCTCACCGCGGGCCAAGGCTGGCTTCATGATGTTGCTGGCGTCGATGGCGCCTTCTGCAGCGCCAGCTCCAACCAGGGTGTGAAGCTCGTCGATAAAGAGGATAACTTGGCCCTCGGCCTTTCTCACCTCTTCCATTACCTTTTTCATCCTTTCTTCGAACTCGCCCCGATACTTCGTGCCAGCCACGAGTCCCGCCAGATCCAGTGCGACGAGTCTTTTGTCGCGCAGGATGTCGGGAATGTCGCCACTCACGATGCGAAGGGCGAGTCCTTCGGCGATGGCAGTCTTACCAACGCCAGGATCTCCGATTAGACAGGGGTTATTTTTTGTCTTGCGGTTCAAAATCTGCATGACCCGCTCAATCTCAGACATTCGACCCACGACTGGGTCGAGTTTGCCCTCCCTGGCCAGTTCGGTCAGGTCTCTTCCGAATTCATCTAGGGTTTGAGTTTTGGCTTGGTTGCTGTTGCTGGAGCTGCTCGAAGACTTTGAGCTGCTGCCCGAACTGCGGGTCTGGGTCTCGTTATCTTGGAGCGCCATGACCTCTCGCCTAGCGCGGTCTAGTTCCACGCCAAGTTTCGCCAAAACTCGTCCGGCCAGTCCATCTCCTTCTCGGATCAGTCCAAGCAGAAGGTGTTCCGTACCGATGTAGTTGTTGTTCAGGTTTCGTGCCTCGTCATATGCCAAGTCGATGACTCTCTTTGCCCGTGGCGTGAGGGTCATATCTTGGCTGGGGCGAGACTCACCCCTTGGCAACTGCTTTTCAACTTCAGACCGGATGCGGTTGAGACTGACTCCCAATCGCTCCAAGACTCGCGCGGCGACGCTGTCTGTCTCGCGAACCAAGCCAAGCAAAAGATGTTCGGTCGAAACGTAACCTTCGCCGAATTTTTGTGCTTCCTCTTGGGCGTAGAAGACAACCTTCCTCGCACGTTCGGTAAACCGTTGCCACATGTTCTTCTTGTGTTCTCCTGAGCATCTGCTGGGCCAAGGCCGAGCTGACACTGCTAAGTTGTCAGACGTGTAAACCAAGGCTTCTGTGCCAAATACCCACTCCGGATCAGTCAGAAAACTAGTTCAATTGCTGATCCGAGTGATATCTTCGGTAGAAAATGACTGGCTCCTTAAGACAGCCTATTTCCAGACCTCCTCATTTTACCAGTGCTTCATGGTTTGGGGGGGCTGGTGGCTGGGGTGTGGAGTCGGAGGTCTTTCGGATCATGAAACGGTCACTGGGTGTCCGCCTTTGGCACTCCTCCACGGTGACCTGGTTGACTGCCTCTTGGCTTTGCTTCCATTGGCTGATGAGTACCGGATCGATGCTTCGATTCCCCCAACCTTTTCACAGGCTACTCGGACTCTGCGCCATGCGTCATGCACTCATTGCCTTGGCTGCACTCTTGGATCCTCACCCAAGCTTTTTTCCATTGGACACTTATAAAAGATGCTTCCTCTGCTCTGAAAGCAGGGCCCCTGCACCGATCCGAGCCGCCCACTGAAGGCAGAAGCCAGACGATCGAAGGGGGACGAGCCAGCCCCCCTTTTTTCTAGTCCCAGGCTCCACTGTAGGCAGAGGTCATGTCGACTCCACCGGAGCCGTTCCGGACGATGACCGCTTGGACTCCAGTGCTGAATTGCCAGATTCCCGAATTCAATTCGGCACCACCGTTTGAGCTGGCGGGGAAGAATCCCCGCTTGCGATAGGAGTGTCCCAGCGTCCCAAGATCCGTCTTTGCCCAGCCAAGCTGTCGCTCGTTCATCACCGCCTTCATCTGGTTGCCAAGATATTGATCCGTGTCGTTGAGAACCCGCAAGAACGCAGCCAGTTCAGCAAGTGAAACGTGGGAGCCAGCGCTCCCTGGCCTGAGAGACCAATCGCCGTACGATGTTCCCGTCGAAGTGGGATTCATGAGAGGATAAAAGAGAGTTGGAGCCGTTTGGTCAGGTTTCCACTGGACATCGGGAGCCCCGATCGGATCAAAAATCCTGTCCTGAACGTAGTCGATAAATGTTTTTGCCGTGACCTCGTCTGGATCAAGTGGGTGATCATCGAAACCAACCATGTTTGCCAAAACGACTCTGGCAAGGGCTGTATTGCAGTTGCAGTAGGAGTCAACCTTATCGCTCAACTTCACCCCCGCTTCGACCATGTCGCGGAGTTCGGAGTGGGATGTACTCCCTCCGCGAAAACCGCTCGTATGATTTAGCAGCTCTGCAACAGTGATCGTGTTGACGTTCTCACCCAGATCCCATGAGTCTGGGAGGTGATTGGCGATCAACTCGTTAACTGATAGCTGCTTCTCTTGAAGCAATCTTAGAAGGGCTACCGAGGAAAGCGTTTTTGTCACGCTTGCCGGGTTAAACCAATCAAAGACGGTAAAGTCTTGGGCTGGCGGAGTGACCGCCGTTCGCTTTGGACCAGAGACGACCGTTCGAATCGCATCCTTGTACCGGAGAAAGACCCCATACTTGACACTGTTGCTCGTCTCGAGTTGGCCCTGTAGCTCCTCCAAGAAGGCGGTTAGAGAGAACCTTTTGTCATCGATCTCAAGTGTCGGATGGGATCGGCGGAGAGCACTTGACTTCCCAACAACGACAAATCCCTTCTCCGGATGGTAAGCCACACATTCCAATGGGCCGAGTCCGCTAGAGTGAAAAGCGCGCATGACCCTGTGTGCCACACTCGAGACGTTCCGATTGACGAAACCACGTTCCGTCACGATTGTCCAGCGGTCACCTCCCTTGGGTGGAAATGAAACCGAGACGATCTTCTCGCCATCAGCCTTGAGCGTCTTCATCCTCTGATCGCAATCTTCTGGCACTTGGAAATTGAAGAAATCTTTGTCGGTGATGATGCTGAAAGGAGCTAATCCAGGGACTGGGTTCCCTGAGGGGGGAAAGGCTACCCAGGTGACCAAATGACCTTCATCTTGCATCTTGCGCATCGCGTTGTCGCAAATCTCGGGAATGTTTCGATTGAAGAAGTCCTGATCCGTGATGATGCTAAAGCCGTTGCCGCTGGGAGGAAAGGCAACACAACGAATGTTGTGCCCGTCGTCCTGGAGTTGACGCATTTTTTGATGACATTCATCTGGAATGTTTCGGTTTGAGAAGGTGTGATTGGTGATGATCGACCAAGAGTTACCCCCCTTTTCGGGAAAGGCAACGCACTTGATCCTGTGGCCATTTCGGACATATTCCTGCAAAAACTCGAGGCATTCGGAGGGAACGTCTTGGGTGAAAAAGTGTGAGTTTCTGAGTGGCAAGGTAGTTTTCCTTGCTCTGAACCGACGACGCGCATAAGTCCGACCAACCGATGCGAAGGGAGGGAAGCCGGTAGCAGGAGACGAAGCAAAATGTTTAGTCGAAAGATCTCATCCACTCTTACGAAAAAACATTGAACTGGCTCCGAAGGGGCCAAAAAAATCAAGCCGCCTGACGGCATCACCAACTTCTACAATGTCCTCTCCCCCTGGGAAGAAAGGACACTTTGCACCGGTGAGACAAATCTCGCCACCGAGTTACAGAGCTTCTCGACTCTACCTGTATAAATACTGGGATAGGGGTGAAAAGTAAAGAAATGTTTAAAAAACTTGCTCTTCTCCTCTCTGGCAAAAGAGCCTCTGGAGCGGATCAGCCCAGAACCGCGTACCTGGTTATCGTTCGAGTTCGAGACTCAAATGCCGATTATCGGGACTTCGCTACGCTCAGCCCCGAGAATCGGGACTTCGCTACGCTCAGCCCCGAGAATCGGGACTTCGCTACGCTCAGCCCCGAGAATCGGGACTTCGCTACGCTCAGCCCGCTGTCGCGTTTCTCACCTGGGCAGAAACACCAAGAAAGGTGAACCGAATGGCTCACCTTTCTTGGTACACCGAAGTGGACGCGCTTAGAACTTTTCTTACGTCGCTCACGGCAACACGCCATTTGCTGACTCGCGCTAGAAGTCAAATAGACTATCCTGGGTTTCGTGCGGAATCGGCAAAACTCCGATGATGACCCAAGGGTTCGGAGCTACGAAGTGGAATTGCTGGGTTGTCCCGAGATAGAAGTGTAAATCCTTGGTGAGGAACTCATCGAAGTACTTCTGACGAACCTTTTTGAGAGCCGCCTGTTCATCGCCATTGGCCGAGCGAAGACAGTTCCAGAACAGGGCTCCTGCTTCCCAGTCGAGCAACTGTAGTTCACTCTGTCTCCCAGTTGAATCTTCGAACTTATAGGAGAAGCTAAAAGGCAGCTTAGGGATGACTTGGAACGTGTTCCGCCACTCATTATCTTCGAAAAGATCCAGCTGACTATAGAGTGCTCTCATCTCTTCGAGCTTCTTGGCGTCCCATTCCCGTTCTTCGTGCTCCCAGCTGAAGTCGAGAACTCTAGAAGGCTTGAAGACGGCTAACGAGGTCGTGTTGGACTTGGCTTCGGCGATGAGATCGTCCAAGCGGCCATAGACCTTGGCAGTCTTGAGGACAAGATTTCGCCTCTCTCGCCACTGATGATCCGTTCCGATGCGTCCAACCGGAACCAGTTGTGCCGCATCGGTAGGACGGAAGGTCTCTGGGCGAGGATCACTTATGTTGCGAACTAGATCGCATTCGACCCAGTCATATTTTGAGTACTGCTGTGCTTCCTCTAGCCTTCGAAAAGGAACTGGATACATTCGGACCCACGTGCCGTCTTCTCGGATTCCTGCCGTGCAGACGGTCTCACCGTACTTGCGGGAAAGCGTTGGATAAGTCTTTACAGTTATGAGAACACGTTCGGTTGCCATTCCACCTCACAAATGTCGCGCCTCAAGCTGACTATGGGACATTGCTTCCAACTTTTCGGCGACACAATGACGATGGCATTGGTGGGGCAGGTGCTCATAACATGTCAGAGCCACTCGTGCTCCGTTTTCGATCCATTCCTGGATTTTCGCCAGAGCCTCGGTTTGCTTGGGAAGGTAATCGCGCTCGTATTCGGTAAAGAGGGCGTCATAGTCTTCTTGTGAATTCAATTCCTGGCGTTGTTCAGACGGAATCCCCAATTCAGGCATGTGTTCGTACCAAATCCCCACACCGGCGCAAGCGTTGCCAAGCGTGCTCTTGGAGAATCCATACTTGCGGCTGATCGGGTTGCGGCGCACATCGCAAAGGACATTGACTCCAGCTTGGATCAATAGGTTTAAGTAGGACTCCAAGGATCGCCCTTCATATCCAATTGTCTGAAGTGGATGCGGACTGGTCTTTAGTTTTTCTCTTTCAATCCTGTTAAGCGCAGCATCGTCGCCATTCAGGATCTTCTCAGCGATCTCACTTCGAATCGCGTAGTACGGGAAGCGTCTATAAGTGTCTGCAACTAAGTCGTCGCCCTGGAGTCCATCCAGGCTCTCCACAAAATCTTTAAGGAATAGGTCGGATTCCGCCGCTTCCCCGGCATCGGTGAGCCTCCATTGATGCTCGCAGTCTTCAATCAGTCCGTGGGATATCAGCTTGCGGCGGTCAGCATACGACGTGAATGAGAATGCACCCCGCTTGTAGGGGACGAAGTCGTACAGATTGCCCGAGTCAGTCTCTTGGCAGTAGAGGAAGAGAATCTTTTGGAAGTCAATGTTTCTGGCTGATCCTCCGAGCGCATTCAGTAGCCCCAGCAACAGGCGTTGACGAGCAGTGACCTTTACACACCCCGACTTCCCTTCCTCCAATTCCGATGACCGCATTCTCATTACCTGTGGCAATCCTTACAAGGTAGACGCAAGTTTACCTTCCTGCTTAAAATCAGAGTCAGACCCAACATATATTTTTAGACGTGTGTTGGGGCAGTTCGGGAGCAAAAATGGAATTTATGTCGCATTTGTTCTAATCCCATCTGGTTGCTTCAGATTTTGAACCTAAGCAAATTTGCGCTTTGAACCTAAATGAAGTGGTACACCGAAGTAGACGCACTTAGAACTTTCCTTTGCGCTTGATTGCGGATCGGCCCTCTCATTAGGACTGGCAGTTTCTCGGTTCAGAATGGTCACTACTCGGCCCGCGTAGTTAACCCACTTGACCGCTGTTTTCAACGCCGTTGTAGAGACCACATTTTTCTTCAAAATCCCTGTCAGTTAATTGGGCATTAACAGCCCTGCATGCATCGACTTCACTATGTGGCCCCTTGGTCGAAACTGCGAAGCCGAAGTGAGTTCAGGATGACCGAGATACTACTGAAGGCCATTGCTCCGGCGGCAAGCATGGGACTGAGGAGCCCGAGAGCCGCCAGGGGGATCATGACAACGTTGTAAATGAATGCCCAAAACAGGTTCCACTTGATGGTAGCAAGGGTCGAGCGGGCAAGGCGGATGGCCTGTGCCGCACCGCGAAGATCAGACCGAAGGAGCGTGACGCCAGCCGTCTCCATCGCAACATCCGTTCCGTGGCCCATCGCAATCCCCAGGTCTGCCTGAGCCAACGCTGGAGCGTCATTGATTCCGTCGCCAACCATGCCGACCCGACCTGCCGCTTGGTATTTGCGAACGAACTCTGCTTTGTCTTGAGGTAGTACCTGGGCTTCAACGCGATCTATGCCTACTTGATAGGCAACCGCCTCAGCGGCCTTGCGGTTATCGCCTGTCACCATCACCGGCTCAACTCCTAATTGCTTCAAATGCTGTACGGCCTCCGCGCTGTGTTCTCCTACTACATCGGAAACGGCAAAGACCGCGTAGTTCTCGCCCGACTGCAGAACAAAAACCGTTTTTCCCATTGACTCAAGCTCAACAAAGATTTGGTGCACATCAGCCGGAGCGGTTTCGCGTTCGGCAATCCAGGAGAGCTTGCCAATTGCCGCCTGCTTTCCAGTAATTGTGCCAACCACACCTTTTCCACGAACCGCCTCAAAGTTTTCCGGTTGAGGAATGGTAAGGGCAAGTTCTTTGGCTCGACTCACAACTGCCCGTGCAATGGGGTGCTCACTTTGAGATTCAAGTGCGGCAGCAATGGTCAGAGCCTCATTATCACTCCAGGTTCCAGCAACAACAATATCGGTCAGATGAGGTTTTCCTTGCGTTATCGTCCCTGTTTTATCAAGCAAGACTGTCTTGATGCCTCCCGCACGTTCAAGAGCCTCACCGTCTTTTACGAGTATTCCAAGTTCTGCGCCTCGTCCTGTACCCACCATTAGCGCGGTCGGAGTGGCTAAACCAAGGGCACACGGGCAAGCGATCACAAGAACCGCCACCGCCGCCAGGATACCGTGCTCGACCCCACGTCCTGAGAGAGCGTAGGCAAGGACGGTCAACAGTGCGATGCCTATAACAACTGGCACAAACACCGACGACACTTTATCTGCGAGACCCTGCAATGGAGCCCGAGAGCCTTGAGCTCGCTGAACCATCTTCGCGATCTGAGCAAGCAACGTTTCAGACCCGACGTGAGTCGCCCTGAAGAGAAACGATCCTTGATCATTCACGGTCCCACCCGTGACGTGATCACCGGCTTTCTTACTTACGGGAACCGGCTCGCCAGTAACCATAGACTCATCCACAAACGACTCACCGTCTATGACAACTCCATCAACTGGAATTCGCTCACCTGGCCGAACCCGAATTACCATGTCGTGCACTACTTGAGCAACTGAGATCTTGTGCTCCGACCCATCAGGCATCACCACACTCGCCTCTTTGGGCGCGAGGTCCATGAGTTTTCGGATCGAGTCCGACATACGCGACTTTGCTTTCGCTTCCAGATACCTACCGAGCAACACGAGAAGGACAATGACTGCACCAGTCTCATAGTAGATGTGTTCGCTTTGCATGTGGCTGTGGCCCTGATGCGCTAGCAGCGAATAGGTTGAGTAAATCCAGGCAGCGCTCGTCCCCATGGCAACTAACGTATCCATGGTTGTGCTTCCGTGACGTAGGGCTTTGGCTGCCACCACGAAGAACTGTCTCCCACACCAGAAAATGGCCGGTGTGCCCAAGAGTAGGAGGCCCCAATTGGCCCACTCTGCTCGGGGATGCCAAAGCATCGAAACAAGTACGAGCGGAACGGTGAGTATCCCGGAAAGCCAGAGATTCCTGCGCATCTTGGCAAGATCACCCTCAGATTCAGCCTTTAGGTGTTCTGCATGCTCTGAAGCAGAATGGCCCGCATGAGGGTCTACTTCAATGACACTGGCTGAGTACCCGGCCCGGTCAATCAAGGCAACCAGCTGTGCCTTATCCAGTGCGGCATCGTGCTGCACCGTTGCTTGGTGAGTTGCAAAATTGACTACCGCCGATTGAACGGCGGTGTTTTTGACCAAAGCCTTTTCAACGCGGCGAACGCATGACGCGCAGGTCATACCCTTCACCGAAAGGGCAGTCTCGACAGACCCAGAGCGTTGTAGGT
>JALOLT010000096.1 GCA_025455775.1 Fimbriimonadaceae bacterium | reverse complement strand
CGGTTACGACGGGTCTGCTTCTGACTATGTGCCAGGTCCAAAGGCTCGCCCCCTGACCACCGTCGCATGGATCTACCGGTGGGTTAAGGATTTTCCAACCTCGCCCATCACCCCCAAAGCGAATGAGTGGGCCGATGCGATGTTCCAGAAATGGAAAGATAATCCATCCTTTGAGGATCCCTGTTGGCGACTGGCTGTGATCAACCGGCGCCTGGTTCACCCGGCTGAGCCAATGGCGGCTCCCTCTCTGGCGTCCTCTCAGGATCTGGCGATAAACGAGCCTGGCTCTCCGGAATGGGCGATCCGCCTGATGACGCGAGCCCTCGCGCCAAATGCAGAGGAAAACCGAGAGGTTGCCCAGGAGATTAACCGCTGGTTGGCCACCCAGTCAGTCTGGAGCCACCCAAGCCTCACCTTAGTCGATTCCTTCGGATCATTTAGTCAGGGTGCCTTGTGGGATCGAAAGAACATCGTCCTTGCGAGAACGCTTTTGGATGCAGGGGCAGCAACCGGCAACGCGGAATGGATGGAACGAGGAGCTGCTGCTCTCCGCTCTGCCTTTTCCGCCCTCAACTCCGCGACCTCCATCGACCCAGCCGCCAATCTTGCTGACCGAATGCCGATGGGGAAGCTACTCCACCGTTACGGAGGCACTGATGGGGACGTGATCGAGTGGAACCGCGACTTCACATCTAACGAAGGAGAGTTTATAGGGGCACTCGCCTGGGCGAGAGGTCAATACGGGAATGCTTTTCGCCTCGCCGACGGTACTTTCGTGGCGATCGACGCCGTTAGGATTCTCCCAAGCGGCCAAGTGCAAAACGCTCTTTGGGATCAAGCTCCTCCCTTTATCCGACCCTTGGATGCGATCATCCAGCGTCACGACGGCATTCGAACTACCAGGCAAAACATAGCGGGAGGCTTTGGAATCATCCGCTACACGACCCTCGCCACTCCAGATGGTCCGCGAATCGTGGCAGTTCCCGGCTTTACCCCCAACCCTGCCAGTTTAAATCTTCGCAATCCAGAGTTCTTCATCGGAGATCGCTGGGTGCCTGCGCCTCTCGGATCAGCTGGTTTTGAGGCTCCCTTCGATGCAAACCGGTTCAATGGACGACCTGTCGTGTTTCGAGTCCAGCTCAACGGCGCTACGGTCGCTGGCCCCACGATGAGGGTATGGCACACTCCCCCTCTTGAACCTGCCAAAGGCTGGACTCGTCAGGGGCCTCAAGCTTTGCAGGGTCTGCCAACCGTCTTCTCGGGGGGACAAGTTTGGCTCAGTAGTGGTGATGATGGAAGAGGAGGCGAAACAGTGCGAACGACCAACCAGATTCACTCAGCCGTTTTCCGCGGCGATTTCACGAGTCTGTCTTTCCGCCTGCGCGGGTCAGGTTCCGCTCGGGTCGAGCTCTTTGATGTTCGCCTCGGGATGCCAGTACTGAGCCTCACTCCCGCGCCGAATGAGATTAGAACCGTCACCTGGAATCTGGGAGAATGGCTTGGCAAAGACCTACAGATTCGCGTGATCGGAGCCCAGAACGGCTATGCTGCCATCAGCCAACTCGTGACGACCCCTTTGAGAGCGAAACGATGAACGAGACGATTCAAGTGCTCCGTGCCCAAGCCTACCGGGGGTATCCAGAATGTCAATACGACTTTGTGCGTCCCGACACTGAGGAACGCCTCCCGGTTATCGTCTACATCCACGGAGGGGGCTGGATAAGCGGGGATCGTTCGATGTACCGCGACGAGGCGGTTTGGGCTTGTTCTCAAGGCTTCGCTGCTGTCTGTGCCGGATACCGCCTGGCCCCGCTGTATCCTTTCCCCGCTGCTGTCGCAGATATCCAGGCATTGATTCACCACTTGCGCGACAATGCCGACGAGCTGAACATTCTGCCTGACGCAATCATAGCCTTCGGCAACAGTGCCGGGGGCCATCTTGCTTGTATGGCGGGGCTTTGCCAACAAGACCTGGAGTCTGGTGCCCCTGCGGAGCGGGCGAACGCTGTCGTTTCGATCTGCGGAATCACCGACCTTCGCGATCCAACCCAAGCCCACTATCCCCTCGCCTTCAGCTTCTTAGATCAATTCATGGCATCGCGCTATGAATTCGATCAAGAACGTTGGAGTCTTGCCAGTCCCCTTTGCCATGTCCACGAGAAGGCTGGGCCATTCCTCATCTTCCACGGCAGCGAAGACGAAATTGTGCCACCGGACCAAGCCACAAAGCTCTACACGGCTCTCTGTGGGGTCGGAGTCTCGGCCGAACTCTACGAGATGCCAGGGGAAAGTCACGCATTCAGCATGGCAGCATGGCTCAACATCCGCCAGAAGACTGTCGACTTTATTCGGACACTATAAATCCCCCATGAAAATCGACCTTCGCAGCGACACTGTCACAAAGCCGACCCAGGCGATGAAGGACGCTATGATGAAAGCGGAACTGGGTGACGACGTCCTGGGGGACGAGCCGACCGTTCAAGCCTTGGAGTCCCTCGCCTGCCAGCTCACTGGCAAGGAAGCAGCCGTTTTCGTTCCCAGCGGAACCATGGGGAACCAAATTGCCATTGCCGCTTACACTCAACCTGGCGACTCTGTGCTGGTCGAGGACGAAGCCCACATTCTCTACTATGAGTGCGGAGCCCCTGCCGTTCTGAATGGGGTCACTTTGCGCAGCGTGCCCTCACAGAGAGGAGTCATCGATCCCGAGATTCTTCCCAAGCGGTGTCTCACCAGAAGCGATCACACCCCCGGCACAACCCTACTTTGCCTGGAAAACACCCACAACCGGGCCGGGGGCGTCGTCACAAACCAGGAACATATGATGGCTTATCGAGACTTTGCTGACGCCAAAGGGATTTCAATCCACCTCGACGGAGCCAGAGCTTTTCACGCTGCCATCGCTCAAGGCCTGACCATCAGGGAAGTCTTAAACCCAGTCGATTCGGCCAGTCTTTGCCTGAGCAAAGGACTCTGCGCGCCGGTTGGCTCCGTCCTGGTCGGGTCTGGCGAACTGATCAGTGCCGCGCGCCGGTGGCGGAAGCGTTTGGGAGGAGGCATGAGGCAGTCGGGAATTCTCGCTGCAGCCGGGATCGTGGCCCTCGAGACAATGATTGACCGCCTCGCAGACGACCATGCCCTTTGCCGATGGTTTGGCGAAGAGCTTTCTAAACTCCCAGGCCTCACACCCTCCACGCCAGAAACAAATATCCTGATGGTGCAAACCCAGGCTCCTGCGTCCCTCTGGCAAGAGGCTCTCTGCCAACATGACCTTCACTGCTTCGAAATCGACCCTTATCGCCTTCGATTCGTCTTTCACAACGACGTCTCTTGTGGTCAAACCGAGCGAGCGGTTGAGATCGTGACTCACGTCTCACAAACCCTCGCTACCGCTTCAGCTTAAGCCCAGAGAGAAGGCGGCTCGCAAAGTCCACGCTTTCGGGATCTTGGGGGAACGAAAGGACAACATAGTACAGCACGTGAGGCTCTTCCACCACAAAGTAGCCGTCCAGCTTGAGGATCACAGTGTCTTTCTCTCTCGCTTCGCCAATCGTTCGCACCATCGGCACTCCTTCGCGAGTCACGTCCTCAGTCTGAAAAGAGACTCCGCTCGGCCGAATCGTGTTGTTCGTCAGTTCGGAAAGGCTCTGGGACATCAAGCGAACCCAAGCGACCTTCATCGCAGCAGTTGCTTGGTCAGGGGTTGTCGCCCCAAGATCTTTAAACGTAAAGCGAATCGCCACCGCCGATCCGTTCAACCCAGGACTGGCCAATCGGAAGGCTTCGACAGATCCTTGGCCTTTCTCCTGCACAAAACCAGACCCCAAAACACTTTGGATGCCGGTGGATCCGATGGCGCCACTTGGCCAGTTCAGGGTGCCAGGGGAGTGAAACTGCACTGACGAGAACACCCGGTAGCCCAAGGTTGTCTGGTTGCCAGGCCACTCCATTTTGATCTCGTACTCCCAGCCTTGGTCTCGGAAAAACTGCCACGCCACAAAGTCCGGGCCCCCTCTTGCCCCTGTCTCGATGATAAAACCAATGGAATCTGTCACTCCAAAGACGAAACCGGCTGAGACAGGAGCCAGATTTTCCACAGATCGAAAGCGGTTGTTAAACCGTGACCTCTCTCGAGCAAAAGCCTCCGAGTACTTGGTGGAGAGATTCTCTTCTTGGCTGCCCCCCTTTATCGCAGCCAGCGTAAATCGAACGCCACTCTGAGTCCATTCAAGGGTCTGGCGACTTTCCTCTTTTTTGAACGTAGCACCCTTTGGCTTCAAAAGGCTCAGGCTTGTCTCCGGCACGAGCTCTCGTGCAAAGGCGGGAGACTGCGGCTGAGAAAGGCTCACCAAAGCAAGGAATGGGAAAACCATCGGTTTCTTCATTATGAGACGTCCTGCGAGCCCAAAGGGATCAGGGTGGTTCCTAGGAGCGCTGCCCACCCGCCGGTACACTCCGGTGAGTTGGGTAAAGAAGTCTCTGCCCAACCGTACACGACAACCATGACTGAATCCCATCCCGAAACAGAAGCCCAAGCCCCAACGACCGATCCGATCGATCTGAACCACGCGGACTCCGAAAACAGGGAAACGGAAGAGGAGGAATTCGATCCCCGAGACTCCCAGATCGCGGCCCTGGTGATTGAGAGAGAAGCCTTGAAAGATCAGCTGCTCCGAGCTGTTGCAGAGAACCAGAACGTCGTCCGCCGACTCCGCGATTCCTTCGATAAAGAGCGCAAGTACGCCGTTGAACCTCTCGTCTCGGAACTCATTCCTGTCCTAGACAACTTCCAACGGGCTCTCAGTGCGGCAGAAAAAAACGCGAGCTACGAGAACCTCCTCGAAGGGGTCAAAGCGATTGATAAGCAGATCCGAAGAGTACTGGAACAGTTTCAAGTCACCCGCATCGCTTCTGTTGGTTCCGAATTCGACCCAGAAAGGCATGAGGCCCTGGTCGTCCACGAAACCGACGAACATCCGGAAGACATGGTCATCGATGAGATTGAGGCAGGGTACCAAATGCACGAAAAGGTCATTCGTCCCGCCCGGGTGAGGGTCTCTAAAAAGCCGTGAAGAAGCGGTTCTTTGGCACAGATGGGATCCGCGGGGTCGCAAACGAAAAACTGACGCCTGAGTTCGCCTTCAAACTCGGGGTCGCGACCGGAAGGTACATCCTTTCCCAAGGTCTGGAACGCCGTCTTGTCGTCGGACGAGATACCAGACGCAGTGGCCCCATGCTCGGCGCAGCCTTTGGCGCGGGACTCTGCGCAGTAGGAATCTCCGTCACGAGTCTAAGTGTCGTCCCGACGGGCTGTATCTCCTACATCGCCAGAACAAAACCCTATGGGATGGGAGCTGTGATCTCAGCGAGCCACAATCCTGCCCCTGACAATGGGATCAAGTTGATCACCAATCAAGGGACAAAAGTTCCGGACGAGGCAGAGCTCTGGATCGAGTCGCAGCTCGACGAGCCAATGACGGAGCGGCCAAAGGGATCAGACGTCGGGGAACTCCTCGTCTCCCGCCAAGATGTGGAGGACTACATCGACTACCTCGCGGGGTTAGTTCCCGAACGACTCGATGGACTCGTCATTGCCATCGACGGAGCACACGGTGCCGCCTACCAGCTCGGCCCTGAAGTGTTTCGTCGCCTGGGAGCGGATGTGCTCGCCACAGGTTGTCATCCGGACGGGATGAATATCAACGAAGAGGGAGGGGCTACCAAGCCATCGACGATCCAAGCCCTCACTCAAGATCACAGAGCCGATTTGGGAGTGGCATTTGATGGCGACGCTGATCGGGCCGTCTTTGCCGACTCTGAGGGTCAACTCATCAACGGCGACCGCATGATGGCGATCTGGTGTTCGTACTGGCAAGAACAAGGAAAGCTCACTCCTCCGGCCGTGGTCGGGACTGTCATGAGCAATAGTGGCTTCGAACGTTACATGGCTGCACTCGGCGTCGAGCTCATTCGGGCCGATGTTGGAGACAAATACGTCAGTGCCGAGCTTCGAAAAATTGGCGGCAGGATTGGAGGGGAACAGTCTGGCCACATCGTATTCCCAGAATATGGGCCAACGGGGGACGGATTGATCACGGCTCTCGCCTTAGCCAGGATTCTCAAGCTCACCGGAACAAACGCTTCGAACTGGACGAACCGATTCCAAAACTGGCCCCAACTCCTTGTGAATGTCGAGGTTGGATCTAAGGATGGCTGGGAACAGGCCCTGGCTGGCCCCCTGCAATCCGCGATTGAGAGGCTCGGGGATCAGGGAAGAGTCAACATTCGGCCCAGTGGCACCCAGCCCATGATCCGCGTAATGGTCGAATCGACCGACGAGAATCTGAGGGATCAAGTTGCAGACAATTTGGTGGCTTCTCTGCTCGAGAGCCAAGGCGGAAAGATCTACAGCCGTGTAGACTTAACCCATGCTTTGGGCGATTGATGTCGGGAACACCCATTCCGTTTTCGGACTCTGGGATGGCAACTCATGGGTGAAGACCTGGCGTCTGACGACGTCTGGTATGGGTACCGAGCACCAAATCGCCGCCACGCTTGGTTCTCTCCTGGCCAGGGAAGGTAAGCAGCTAGAGGGGGACACTTTCATTGTCGGAACTGTTGTTCCCAGTGTCGAAGAGGCCCTCACGCGGTTCGCAGAAGTCTATCTGGGAGTCTCTCCCATGTCCCTCACCAGTGGGGAAGAGGTTGGCCTGCCGGTCGATTTCAGTCCCCCCCATGGCGTTGGTGCCGACCGAATTGCCAATGCCCTCGGGGCACTCGCCAAGGAACAGCCCCCTTTCATCGTCGTTGATTTCGGTACCGCCACGACCTTTGACACAGTCGATCACACTGGAACCTACGTGGGGGGGGCGATTTATCCTGGAGTGTTGGTCAGCCTGGAAGGACTTGTTGCGCGGGCAGCGAAGCTCCCCTCCTTTGCCCTAGAAGCACCGGAGAAAGCCATCGGCAAGACAACGGTTCAATCACTCCAATCTGGACTTATGACTGGCTACGCAGCAGCCGTGGATGGGATTGTTCGGCGGATCTCTCAGGAGCTTACAGGTTCAGTGACTGTCCTAAGCACTGGCGGGCTCGGTTCTGTCTTCCAGGATCTCTGCGAGACAATAGACTACCACGACCCAGACTTGACTCTTGATGGCCTTAGAATCGCGGCTTCCAGGATTGTGAATAATCGGCGATCGCCTTAGCCACCTCAGTCGTAAAGCGCTCGGGATCCAGAGCGATTTTCTGACCGAAATAGGTCACCCCGGCACTGAATCGAACTGCTTCAACCTTCGCCCTTCGGCAATACTTGCTCGTCTTTCCGGCCACGATCCAGTCTGCCGCTGCTTCCATCCCTTCCTCTGGAACAACGATTGGTGCGATCAGGCGCAACCATCGGTCTACCGGTTGGACATAAATGCGATCAGCTGGGTCAATCAGGGCTTCGATCCCAAAGACCAGGGTCACGTCCCGCAAGAAAGTGGAGGTTGTTTTTGGGCCGATCCCTCTGATATCAACGATACGCAGGAAGACATCTTCCATGCGTCTCGTGGCTTTCACCACGTCTCTGGCCCAGGTCGCAATTGAGTGACCAGGATTATCGCGGTGAACTTCTTGAGCCAATTCGACCATTCCCTGCAGGAGACCCCTGTTCTGGTTCTCGTTCGACTTCTTGTGATTTTCAGTACAAAGGCGGTCAAAGGCAAACCATATGGCTTCACCGTTTTCTTGGCTGACAATTTCCCCCGGAGGCAAGGAGGCGACGACCTCATCGAGAGCTCGGAGGGCGATATTTGTCATGTCCTCGCGATCTTTTCCGCGCCTGGCAAAGGCATAGTTGGCAAAGAATAGGCGCAAGCAATCCTCGGGACTTGTCATCATGTCCCGAAACTGACTCTCGCCGAACCCTTCTCGCTTAAGGCTTCTTCCGAGTTGGCTAAAGACAAAGTCGGAGTAGTAAAGATCCGAGCAAGTGCCGGAAAAGAAGTCAAAAGTCATCTGGGCCTGAGAATCCAAGGGGATTACAGGCGGTCTCATACGTCGATTATCCACCGTTTTTCCGAAAAGTGAGAGGGATTTTTCCGAATACAGGTTCCTTAGAACCGGGCGTCCTCGGCAATATTAGTCCGAATGGGAAGGGTAGGAGTTTGGATGCTTCCTCCTCCCACTCCACCAGTGCTTCCTCGTCGGATGGTGTAGAACAGTTCCCATGTGAACTCGCTGATCGGAATTGAATTCGAACGGAACTCAGAAAGGACAGATGTCATGGCCTGAGTGAACAAGCCAATTTGGTTACCAGATCGAAAGACCCCGAAGACTCTTTGACCAGCCATGGTGGCGTGAACTTGGGCGATCGCACCGACGATACCCACTTCCTTGCCGAAGTAGTTCCCCTCAGTCATGGGGCGGTGGGTTTGGTTGAAGACAAAGATCCTTGCCCCTTTTACCATAAAGAGTCGGAAGAGGTCGCTCTTGGCAATCATAGCTTGGGTGTTTGTGGCAAATTCTGCTTCAACCCCAGCGTAATAGTCTTTCCCGTCCAAGTTAACCGCTACTCCAGAGAAGTAGATGGTGACGACTCCTCCATCGGGAACTCGCTCCGCCAGAGCTTTTGCCGCCTCGAGAATCTGGGCACTGGTTCCGTTAGTGACGAGGGTGACTTGATCTTCGCGATAGCCAGCGTGTTCGGTCAGGGATTTCTTGACTGCTTCGGCATCGCTCGCCGCAAATTCGACCTTAAGCTCCTCGATCTTTGTTTCGCTGTTTCCGATC
The DNA here is from genome assembly GCA_025455775.1 of Fimbriimonadaceae bacterium. Classification (GTDB taxonomy): domain Bacteria; phylum Armatimonadota; class Fimbriimonadia; order Fimbriimonadales; family Fimbriimonadaceae; genus JALOLT01. The sequence continues at coordinate 2,482 of JALOLT010000096.1, read as the reverse complement.
ACCAGGGCGAACTTGTCATCTCGTGTTGCGACAGGGCCTGCCTGGGTGGTTGCCCCTGCCCTAAAGCGATCTTCTTCGCCGGCCCTCACCTTCACGATCTGACCTGGTTGTGCTTGCTGGCTGCCTCTGGGCTGGTTTGGTTGCCCTGACTGACGGGGTTCGTTGGAACCTCGGCTTGTGCCTTGCGTTCCGCTGGTCGGAGAGATCGCAGCTAAGTCTTCCGCCGTGACGAAGGAATTGTCAACTTTCCAGTTTGCTCCAGACTGCATGACTGTCGAGAGTGCCGCTTTTCCTTCGGTGTTTTGGAGGGTCGTGTAGATTTTCCGAAGGAAGAAGACTGTTTCTTCGGAGACCTGCCCCTTGGCAATCAGTGCCTCAAACTCTTGTCCTGCCAGCACCATGAGTCGGTTTGACTCAGCTTGATCACTGCTTCCCACTGCTTGGCGGTAGGCAGCATAGGCAGCTCCAAAATTCGGCGAGTAGGGCGATCCTCGTCGCCAAACTCTCGGCTCGCTGATCGGGCCTGGGAGGTTTGTGGCTTTGGCTTGGTCGTCTGCCCTAAAGCTAATGGCCTGCTTGAAAAACTCTCTCGCTTCCGACCAGTTCCCGGCGCGTGCTGCTCCGAGGGCACGGTCGTAGGGGGCTTCCCACGTTTGCGTGAGGGCAACGCTTACGAGGAAAACCGGGGCGAGAGTGGCCAAAAGTGTTCGTGTCTTCATCCGTGATCCTTTCAAGTGTTAGCGAGAAGGCTTGTAGGTTACTCCGAGCGCAATATCAAGGGCTCCCCCTGAACTGGGCCTGGCAAAGTTCAAATCGATCGAATAGTCCGAGGCGTTGGGTCGGTATCCAAGGCCAAAGGTGAGGGCATCTCTGTCGCCAAATCCACGTCCTTGGCCGGGCCGGGACATGAATCCGAGTCGGACGGGAATCCTGGCGTTGAAGCGGTGGAAATTGTATTCGAGTCCAGCTCCGAATGAGAAAGTGTCTTCTCGCTCTAGCACACCGTTTGAATTACCTCCGAAGAAGTAGTCCGCTTGGGCTGCCCAGGTGAGGAAATCTTGACTGTCTCCCCGACCAGCAGAGCGTCTGCCAGCGACTCCGAGACTCGCTTTCCCAGGGATTCTGTCGTAGTAAGCCTTTGTGTCAGCCTCGCCGCCGAGCGAGATCGGGGTTCGAACACTGAATCCCCACATGAGATTATCTTGGGAGGAGGGGATGCTTTGGAGCCCAACCACGAGTCCAACGCCGAAGTTGTTTCCAGTTGCAGAAGAGTCAACTGTGCCGACTTGGTTGTTCGAGCCATCAAAAAGGACGTAGCGCTGCGAGGCGGAGAGGTATTGGTTCGCAAAGACCAAGGCGACCCCGACATTCGTCGAGCCGCTGCTGCGCCCGTAACCGATCGTAAAGAAGTCTGTTTTAGATTTTGTAGTTTCAGTTAGGTTTCGAACGGTGAGAGCCCCGTTGGTTAAATTGTTTCCAATTAGAGTGTCTTGGACAAACCCCCCGATTGTGTAGCTAATGCCGATTGTGCCGTTGCGGAATGGCGCAGCGTATCCCACATGGCTCACAGAGATGCGGCCGCTTCCTGGGTCAGTCCTCAGGGTGCGATCTGTAAAGTTGCCACTTGCGATTGTCCGACTGTCTGGCAGGTTTCGGAAAGAAACTCCGAAGGTGGATCCATGCACAAAGGCGAGAGCTGCCGGATTGTTGAGAATTGAGAAGGTGTCACTATCGGTAACCGATCCAGCACCACCAGTTCCAAGAGCCCGCCCCCCTGCGTCAAATGCATTCAACAGATCTGGTACTTGGGCAAAGCTCAGCGCATTTACGCCGAATAAAACTGCTACTAGCCCCACCGATTGCATCCCTGCTCTCACGTTCATAGACTCCATTTCCTTCCTTCGATTCCTTTATCCATTCGTTGGATATCCAATAACTTCTCTAAAGGGTAGCAGATTCCTCCCTACCTTTGCACCACAACAGACCTGTTGTTAGAGACCAAGACGGTTTGAACGGTCGCCAAGTTTCCAGCCTTATCAGCAGCCAGCACCACAATGCGAAAAGCAGACGGGAAACTTCGACTATGGCGAAGGCGTCCTGACCAGTTCAAGTTCCTGCCGTTTGCCTGGGAACCAGTTCGAGCGACAAACCCGAGGAACTGATCACTCAAACTTCGAATCTCAACTCTCACGCTGCTTGCATCGACCGCGTTGTTGAACTGATCTGCAATCTGGACAACGACCGGGATGTTTGAGCCTGGGCGATAAATCTGCCCACTGATCGGGGAGATGATGTTTACCACTGGCGGGTTTCGATCCAACGTCACAGAGATGTTTCTGGTTTCGCTGTTGCCAGCCTGGTCTTCTACTCGGATCTCGATATTCTTTTGCCCGTCTGCCGTAATGCCACTGACGTCAAAAACGGTCGAGAGGTCGGTCGAAGTCCCAGTGTTATTCGCAAAGTCCGCTCCGTCCACTCGAAC